>LCQS01000008.1 GCA_001004265.1 Parcubacteria group bacterium GW2011_GWA2_51_10
TGGCCGACGCCGGGAACAATAGTATCCAAGATTTTATCGATTACTCGGTTATCGTTCGGATCGAGAAAGGACTGCTTGATGAAATCGGTAATGATCTCATCGTGCACAACCATGCCCTCGTCGAATCGACGCGGCACGCCGGAACCGCCGCCTTCGGTACCACCGTTCTGTGATTCGAGCCACTCGCGAAAAATTTGCTGATCTTCCAGGTCAAACTCTCGAAAATCCTTCCAGTTCTGATCGTTGTTAAGCCCGACATGCGAAACGACGTAGCCGTGGTTTGCGGGATTCCCAGGATCATCTTGGAACATCACGCGCATGATGCGACCGACAAACTGAACATACGGCGACAAGCTGCGAAAAGGACGAAAGACAGCAGCGACCGCGAGAGGAGGGTGATCAAATCCTTCGCCCAACATCTGCACTTGCACGACGCAGTCGATGCGACCGTCCTCTAGATCTTGGTGCACACCTGCTTTCTTGTCCTCGTCCATTTCACCGTATATTTCCTTTGCTTTGATGCCGCGCTGTTCGTACAGATCGCGAAGCTGTCGTGCGTGATCGACGGAACACGCCGCCGCGATGATTTGTTGTTTTTGTCCAGTCTTTTCACGCAGCTCGCGCATTCGATGAATGCTCGCATCCACGATATGCACGTTGCATTCCGGTGAGAGTGCGACGCCTCTCCGGAACCACGCTTCTTCGCGCAATTCCATGACCTCTTCAAGCGTGTGTCGCTTCGTATCGCCCCGATACGCAAAATAGATCTCGGCGGGCGCAACATTTATTGAGTGAATTTGCTTGATGTAGCCCGCAAGCATCGCCTTTGAATAGGGATATCTGTAGACGACCTCGCCCGTCACACGACGCCCATCTCCACGGAAGGGAGTAGCGGTGAGACTCACAACCTTCGCATCCGGAAACCGGCCGAAGACCTTCGTCCAACTGTCGGCTACATTGTGGTGCCCCTCGTCGACGAGAATCATGTCGAAGAAGGCCGGTGGAAATTGTGGAAGCCAGCGATCTGCTGAACTCGCCAGCTGTTGGATATTCGCAACTACATACTGGCTTTCTGTACAGTCATGGATATTGGCCTTTGGTCCGTCCAGTACTGCAACAAACGGTCCGTCAGCGAATGAAGTCAGCACGTGCGCTTTCGCGAGAAAGAATTTCGGATGGCCGACTTCGAGCGCATCCGATACGCCCTTGCGAATCGTGGTGTTCGGTACGATGACCAACACTCGACTTTTGGATATACCGAAGGGAAGGGTTGCAATGAGTCCCGTTTTGCCGCAACCGACCGGTATTTGAAGTATGGCGGGTTCGTTGCTCTTTTGAAAATGCTCGCGCACTTTTTTGTGTGCCTCGCGCTGCGGCTCCCGGAGTCGGTCATTCGTTTCGATATTTGCGATCGACTTCTCGAACAGACTCCCTGGGTTGCTCTGCTCGGCGTGTTTGTACTCGATACGATGTGGTTCCAAGTCTGATCGCTTGTAGTATCGATAGTCATTGCCCGGGTGCCGGACAGATTTGAGCTTTCCTTCCGCGTCCCAGCGACGGAGCGTCTGAGCGGAGATCCCCAAGTATTTGGCAGCCTGTTGCACGGTGAGATAGTCCTTTTCTTCCGGTGTATCAACCATATCCAACATTATACATCCTTCTTTATATGCTTTTCTAACGTCAAGTGGGGACAGCTCGATCCGGCAGCATGAAGTAGACGTTTACGCCTCCTTTTTATGGTGTCTATTGTGTCTATTCACGGGGTATAATTTTGGGGTGTTCGTCCTTTCACAGAGCGTAAAAGTCGATGAGTCCGCAATGGACGCACTGGACGCCATGTGGTACGCGTACCGTCGCTCCCACTTCAAAAGCGTCGAAAGTTGCTCGATATGCCGCGCAAGGGCCCATGTGGCCGCGCTGGTGCTCGCATACAGGATTGAAACCGCCGACTGGAAAAGCGGAGAGGGTGTCGGTGCAGCTGCTACTACTACGTTTGGGTACGACTACTCCGGCCAAAGGGTCTTCTCACAGACCGCATCCAGCACCACCGTGTTTCCGTCGAAATATTTCAGCGTTACCTCGCGTACTGTTGCCTCAACGACTTACGCAACTTCGACAAGCTACATTTTTGCGGGAGATACACAGGTCGCATATATCGAGCAAGATCTGATAAATGGAAGCGCGACCGGAACACCGCGTACGTTCTATGTACATCCAGATCACCTGGGCAGTACGAATGTCATAACAACGGCGAGCGGGACTGTTCAGTCTGTTCGCGATTATCTTCCGTTCGGCAGCAGCCGTATTAACTCCGGCGATGCATCACTGCGTCGCGGTTATATTGGCGAGTTTGAGGAAGGCAACAATTTGTCCTATCTCAACGCACGTTTTTACCAGAGCGACCGAGGACAATTCCTTAGCCAAGATCCGGTGTTCCTTGCACTAGGAAATCCGAGCAAAGTAAAAGAGTTACTAAAGCAGGAGCAACACGAATTACTCAGCGATCCACAACAGTTGAACTCGGCTCGGACGATGGGCGGATCGAATTCCGGATTCGCATCAGGCTGGAACGGAAATACGCAGTCAGGGGGCAACTCGATTTCCCAAGCTGAATACCTGGCCGACCCCCAAATGCAAAATTCGTATGCGTACGCACGCGGGAACCCCCTTCGTTACAAAGATCCTGAAGGATTATGGTATGGAGAAGTTTCTCTTGAATTTAGCCCACCGCCGCCCTTCTTCTTAAGTCTGTCTACTGGTTTCAGAGGAGACGCAACAGGCGTAACTTGGTTTGTCGCAGGCGGGCCCTCGTTCGGTGCGATATTCCCATTAAAAGCAATTTTCTCATCAGGGAACCTGTCCCATCAAACAGAGTGGACTGTATCGCGAAGCGCTGAATTATTTGGTGGTGCTGGTATGGGCGTCTCGACCGAAGGAGCTTTTGATCCACGCAGACCACTGAGCACCGGAACGAATCCGGTCTCTAGTTACTACACGGGGGCCGGACTGGGGGGTGGTGTTTCTCAGCAATATACGTTCTCAACTCCGATACACACATGGAGTTCAGTATCGAATTCTAGCCGACCTTCCGGCAATCTGGACGCGAAATCCTTAGGCATAGGCAATACGGGTTCGGGCACATTCACCGGGACCTACAATTTTGGTCCTAGCATCGGGACCTACAACTTCGGTACAGGGTCGTGGGCAAAGTAGTTATTAATAGATTAAAAAATAATTATGACCATACTTTCACTGATATTCGTAGCAATAGGACTATTTTTTCTCGTGTGGAGCAAATCACTCGCCCAGTGGCTTTACGATCTTCATCGTCCTCTATTCAAAACCACATTTTCCTGGCTGATTGATGTAGACGCGCCATGGTTTAGAAAATCATATGACATAGCGATGGTAGGAATCGGTGTCATGCTTTTAATCGGTGCCTATTTCACCTACTTCGGTCCGATCACTTCGTAAAAATATAAAAAACGTTATGAATTTAGAAATCATTCAAACTCTCGTCTTTCCCGTGATAAGCGTGGTTAGTTATTTCGCGTGGCAAAAGTATCAGGATAGGGATTATTTTTGGATCATGTGGGTAGCGATAGTTGGTCTAACCATCGATATACTTCGTTACGTCATTACGTCAACATTTGAATTGACGTCAACTTTATCGACAGTAATGAGCACATCCCTGATCGTCGTTTGGATTGTGCTAATCCTATTCTTGATTAAAGTCGGAATCTGGGGGTCAAAAAAGTAAAAAGACGTACTGTCGCTTCTAATCCAAGATGCTAAAACCCGCTGATTTCGAAAATCTAATCTGGGATTTCTTGCTGACCTACAGACAATTTTTACTCCACGGTCACTTACACAAAAGAGTGACCCACGATGCGTACGAGGCAAATATCGCTACATGGAATACGCTGCTACTTAGTCTAGAATCGGGAGCCCTGCTTGGCCTGGCGAGACTTTTGGAAAGAACTAACGATATTGGGAAACCTTTTAGCGATTTAGTGGGGAGGACATTTGATAACAAGGAATTTGACACTAACGAACTCGATGATATTGCTGAAAGAATACTGAAACTACGACATGCCTACATAGCTCACGCAGATTTATCAAAAATGCGTAACATGGAATCTTTTTTGAAGGCACACCGATTGAATGGTACTGAAATGATAAAGATGATTGATGCTATCAAAAATAGACTCATTCAATATCAAAAAGGCCTCAGTTCTAACATCGAGGTACAGAGGTTATTTACCGAAAGTCAAAACAACGCATTACATGAGCTCGAGGCTTGGTTAAAATCATTTGCAAATCCTCTGTAGCAAAAAAGACGTTTAGCCATTTTTCTTAATGCATCATCGTCAAAAATTATTGAATCCAAAACATCCAACAAGAATTGACGCTTTCTCGCAGCATTTTCTTCGCGCGTACGCATACGAATTTTGCATTTGGGGGTCGGCCAGGTATTCAGCTTGGGAAATCGAGTTGCCCCTTGACTGCGTATTTCCGTTCCAGCCTGATGCGAATCCGGAATTCGATCCGCCCATCGTCCGAGCCGAGTTCACCTACTGGACAACGCATTGAGTCGCGCGCCCTTCGGGCGCGCTCCTGCCCCGAATCCTGAATTCCCAACGGCACGAATCCGCAGAATTTTAAGAAAAATGGCTAAACGTCTTTTTTAGAATCTCCACAGAGAAATTTGCTCGCTCACAAATCAATCACGTACAATCAACACCATGAAAACTGCTGCACTCTACGCGCGCGTCTCGACCGACATGCAAAAAGAAGAAGGAACAATCAAGAGCCAGCTTTTTGAATTGCGTCAGCAAATTTCGCGCGATGGACATACGCTCACGAAAGAGTATGTGGACGACGGGTGGAGCGGCGGGCGTATGGACAGACCCGCACTCGACCAACTGCGCCAAGACGTGAGAGCAAACGTTTTCGACATGATATATTTCCACGCCGCAGATCGCATCGCACGAGATATCGAGTATCAGCGAATCATCATTGCCGAGCTACTGAAATACGGAAAACAAATCGTAATAAACGGCAAAGAATACGAGCAAACTCCTGAAGGGAAAATGATGTTAACGATGCTTGGGCTTTTTGCGGAATACGAGAAAGCGAAATTTGCTGAACGCTCTGTACGTGGGCGGCGGCACAAAGTGCGGCAAGGTATTCCTGCGACGGGCGGCAATGTTCCATACGGCTACGCGCTCGTGAGCAAAACCGATAACAAGCCGCAACATATCATCGTGAACGAGGAGCGCGCCGCCGTAGTGCGTTGGATATACGAAATCTATGCCAACACAGAAATCGGCATCAACGAACTAACGCGGCAAATGCAGATTAGTCAGGCGCTCCCATCGCACGGAGGCAGGTGGAGCAGAAGCACCGTGCATTTCATCCTCACAAACACCGCGTATTACGGCGAAATCCACTACTACACCGTCCGGCGCGTTCCGGCGACAGGGAGCCGCCCGCGACACGTCAAATTCAAGACTGTGGAGCGCGATCCGAGCGAGCAAATGACCATCAGTGTGCCGTCAATCGTGTCGCGCGAACTGTGGAATAAGGTGCAGGCAAAATTGGAGCGCAACAAGAGAGTGTACCGCAACGCTCCGCGCAAATATCTTTTGAGCGGCCTCGTACAATGCGCGCGCGACGGCAAAAGCTACACGGGCTACACCCAACTGTGGGAGCCGGGTGGTGCAGCACGATACAGCCATTATCAGTGCAACCACAATCGAAAAATGCACGAAGCGGGATACTCGCTGGAAAAAGATCGTTGCACGAATAAGTCCATCGTCGCATCGCGCATTGAAGTCGGTGTGTGGCTTGCGGTTGTCAACGAGATACTGAATCCAGCACGGTTGAAAACGCACATCGAGCTACTTCGCACGAGGACACGGGAACGCGACGACGAATATCGCAAGAAGCTGAAAGGCATCGAAAGAGAGCTGCGGCGTAACCAAGAGCAGAAACAGCGGCTTTTAGACCTGTACACCGACGGCAACAAGGCGCGGGATATGTTCGAGCGGAAAATGCTAAACTTAGATGAGGAGGAGCGTGGGTTGCGCCAGAAGCAAGTCGAATTGGCGAATACGATCACGCTCGTCCCTGATCCTTCACATATTCGCAAAAGCATCGCTGTGTATTGCGGCAAATTGAGTGAGAGGGTTTCTCGCATCGTGGATTTTGCGGGAAAGCGTCAATTCTTGTTGGATGTTTTGGATTCAATAATTTTTGACGATGATGCACTCCTGATTCGGGGATTCGTGCCGTTGGGAATTCAGGATTCGGGGCAGGAGCGCGCCCGAAGGGCGCGCGACTCAATGCGTTGTCCAGTAGGTGAACTCATATAGCTATGGACGAAATAATCCTCTCCGATACTCGGATAACGGAGGTAATGGCGTAGTAGATAAAGTGGTGTTTAACACCTTCAGGTGGTTATTCCGCGCCGACGATGCCACAGACATAGCCAATAGTTCGCTAGACATGTATTCGGTCTACGGTGAGCCTGGTGCGCCAGAATCTGCGCACGTCGATGCGGGTGGTAATCTTGGCTGGGATTTGGTCCAGCTTCTTCCGTCACTCACGCCTGCCGCGTTTCCTATGATGCTTTGGGATGGCTTCATCTTTACAGGTGAGATGATGGGACTTGATCCAAAAGACGCACCTCAACACGTTGAAAATATGAAAGAGAGGCTAAGAAAGGAGAATATTATTCCCGGATTACAATTTCAATCTACGTCAGCGAGTGGAGCAAAAAGCCAACCGATAGTCGGACAGCAGAACACTCAGCGTACAAATAATTCATCTGCTGGAAATACCGTTTACGTACAGGGCTCGAATCTTCCTCGTTCCAAAGATCCAGTAGGCTCCAGCGGCGGCCAGCCGGTATATTGCTGGGGTTCTTGTGGAAATTAATAGTAAACTGGTTAAACACCTATGAGAGATCCAATATTTTATCTTGTCGTTGCTGGCTGGGTTGCATTGACCGTATATATCGGCGTTATGGGTGTTCGTATGACGATAGACAAGAACTACAGAAAAAAATGGGCTCAAACGATCTATAAACCAACAAGTGAGAATGACAAGAAGGAACTGGATAGTCTTTTCAAGTTCACCGAAGGTCCAGCATATATTCTTATGAGTCTTTTTTTAGCAGGCTTTGGGCTGTATTTGCTAAATTTAGGTCTTGACCTGACCCCCAAATTTCAGACACTCATTCTGAACGGGATTACTCGCTAGAATGAAGCGATATGAAGAAGCACCGCATCGCACTCGAGGTGCGGGATGATAACGATGATAACGGGGATAACGGGGACAGGCACGGTTAATTAATGTGCGGCGTGTTGTAGTGATTCGGCGCGCCAAGCTCGGCGCTGATACAATAGGTCTGTGATTCGCAACCTTAACTCACGGTGTCTGACACTTCAACACAATATATGATCACTGCACCAGAATAGAGGGAATAGAAAGTCTGTGGCTATTGCTGCTGCCACCCTGCAGAGTGCCGTCTGGATAGTACGTTGCCACGTTACCTTTAATGTCAGCAATGCGAACTATAATTTTATATTCTCCGAGTAGGGCTGGAGAAATGCCGTGATCAATCGTCTCAGTAAATGAGCAAATATCTCTTTTACCTCCATTAAAGTTGCAGTTTGGTCGCAGTACATATGATGACGCAGGGTAGTGAATATCGTATACAACTGATCCTACGCCACATTTGTCATGCGCGAGCGCTGTAAAAGTAATTAGTTGGCCGGCGTGAATCACTGTAGGTGAGATAAAGAGGCGATCTATAGTTGGGGCTGAATTATCGTCCTCGCACTGAGCTATAACTACCGGTGGCCTGGTTGTTGGTGTCGATGTGGCATTACGCCTGTCGCTAACCCCTGCATTTACTGTATCGACCTTCCAATTGCCGAGCAAAACAGCAACCAGCGTTAATACTAAAATGGCGAACGACTGAAGCATCTTCAACTTTATCATATAAACATAGTATGTTTTCTAGCTGAATCAGCAAGGGTAATGCAGATAATGGGTCAGCCACCATTAGCAAGGGATAACGGGGACAGGCACCGTTTTGTTGCTGTGCGACAGTACCGCCACGGTCTGATAAGTCCAGCCATGTTCCCAAACTGATGGTATCCACGCTTTATAAAAGGCCGTTATCTGCTAAGATAATTGTCATGTACGACCATAAGCTTCTCGCCATTGGAATCGGCCTCTCGATGATCATTGTAGGCGTTGGACTTGGGTGGGGTGTAAAAGTCGTCGCTGAACCTTGCAACATTCAGATGATCTACTTAAACGGCATTCTTACGCCTTCAGTACCGGAATTCTCAACATCAGAATCTGATTCCGCACCCGCATACACAACGAGCCAGGGTGCGTCGCTATTCATGCACCAAATAGAGCGCTCTTCGACATTAGATGGAGTAATTGTGGCAATTGACTCACCAGGAGGCTCTGCCGTCGCAGGTGAGGAATTATCAAATGCATTTCAGCAATTCAACAAGCCGATTGTGGCTGTAATACGGAGCAGCGGAGTTTCGGCTGCATATTGGGCGGCTCTCGGTACCGATATGATATTCGCCTCCGCAAATTCGCAAGTCGGTTCGATAGGAGCAACGTTTTCATACACGGATTCATCGGTCAAGAATGCAAAAGAGGGCATTACGTATAACGTGATCAGCTCGGGCAAATTCAAAGACCTCGGTAGTCCGGATAAGCCTTTGACAAAGGAGGAAAAAACATTGCTTGAACGCGACGTGAAAGTGGTAGAGCAGAATTTTATCGACGCCGTCGCTGTCGCTCGCTCGCTTCCCGCCGACGAAGTAAAGGATATGGCAGACGGATCATTTATGCTCGGCAAGATGGCGCAGGAAAAAAGACTCATTGATCAGATAGGAGGCATCGAAGATGCACGCAGCTATCTACAATCAAAAATAGGATACGCAAAAATTTGCGAGCAGTAGTATGGATACTGTCGCGCCTCAACGGGCTATGCGATATGGCTGGTTAGCCTGCTGGGTATTCATTGTTTTCTTCTTCGCGATTAATGCTGTTAGATACATCGCAACGAGCGTCAGCTATATCAATTTACCTGAAAGGTATATGGCACCCGTAGAGACGGCCGTGTACTATCTGCTATTCTTAGTATTTCTTTTTGGTGTGCGAGGATTTGCTTTACAAAAATCGGACGCAGACCTTACGAAGACACTGAATACGCTCATTCTTGTGAACATCGCCGAGATGATCATGATGTATCCATATAGTTTTTCTTACTTTATTGAACAAAATTTTTTAAGCATACTTCTCGTTGCCCTAATTCCCCTCATTTGCATAAATGGGATAGTTCTTGTTCGCCTAGCTGAAGGCTTCAGTAAGTACACTCCAGAGCTCGGCGTCGCGGCAAAACGGATCACATGGTGGAATAAAATCGCTGGCTGGATGTTTGCAAGCGTCATCTTAGCAATCCCAGGGCTCATCGCTGCTCTCGTGGGTGAATTTTTCTTATGGAGATTGTTGGCGAAATCGCGCAGTGATAGTGGAATGAATTCAACATCACCCGTTATTGCGGCGGGAGTGTGAAGGGATCAATGCTGCGCGTTTCTGGGAGGGAGCCATAACCAAGAACACTGCGCGTCAACCGCCTGCATGCCAAGGTCTACTACACGACAGCTGGCGGCGGAGGGAAATCCGCGACCACAACCTTTTACGCCCATGTCGACCATCTTGCCAGCATGACGCAACTACATGCTCATCATTTGCGAAGTAGGTTTCGAACCCACATAATGCGCCGATATGCGCAAATGGAAACCTAAAATTGGCTTTGTCGGACAGGGATATGTCGGCGGTAGCTATGCGAATAATTTCGAAAAGCGCGGTTTCAAAATCGTCAGGTATTCCCTCGAGCGGAAGTGGATTGGTAATAAGGAGAGAATCCGTGAATGCGACATAGTGTTCGTTTGCGTGCCAACCCCCACCACCCCTAAGGGCTTCGATGTCTCCATAGTTGAAAAGGGGCTTTCATTAGTGGGGAAGGGGAAAATCGCAGTTATAAAATCAACTATGCAGCCGGGTACGACCAAAAGACTTCAAAAGAGATTCCCCACTCGTATCATTCTGTGTTCTCCGGAGTTTTTGAGTGTGACGACCGCGCAGGAAGACGCTGATAATCCGTTTTCAAATATCATTGGAATGCCCCTCAAGAGCGTAAAGCACAAAAGCGCGGCGAAGCTCGTTCATGCCGTTCTGCCGAAGGCACCGTTTTCTCTCACCTGCGATAGTAATGAGGCGGAGCTTGTGAAGTATGCGCACAACATGAGCGGCTACACGCAGGTACTGACGTTCAATCTTATCTATGATATGGCACAGCGCCTTGGCAGCTCGTGGGAGCCGATTCGGAAAGCTACAAAAGCAGATCCCATGATTTGCAATCGATACGCCAACCCGGTCCATAAGAGCGGTCGCGGTGCGGGCGGCGCGTGCTTTATCAAAGACATGGCGGCATTCGCTCGGCTGTATGAGAAAGTCGTCGGTCGCCCAGAAGGCGTGGCATTTTTAAAGGCCGCTCAAAAAAATAATATCGCCCTTCTAGCCGAGACCGGGAAAGATCTCGCTCTTCTAAAGGAAGTCTATGGAGGGGGAGTTCTAAAAAAGAGAAAAAAAACTCGCACACGCCGCTAACACGCGAGAGATCTATGCGATTGCTCTTAATCACGCAGGTGGTCGACGAGAGCGACCCGTATCTGAGCTTCTTCGCAGGATGGATCCGAGAATTCTCGAAGAATTTTGAGCACATTCACGTCATTTGTCTGAAAAAAGGCGCGCATACTGCGCCTGCGAATGTGCAAGTACACTCGCTTGGTAAAGAAATAAAAGAGTCGCGCCTTCAGTATGTCACGCGTCTCTTCCTTCATATATGGAAGTTGCGCAGGGAATATGATGCAGTGCTCGTTCACATGAACCAAGAGTATATTCTCGTTGCCGGATGGCTGTGGATTCTCTTGAGAAAACGAATATACATGTGGCGGAATCATTATGCAGGGAATCTGCTCACTGATTGCGCGGCTACATTTTGCACAAAAGTGTTTTGCACGTCGAAGTTCTCATATACCGCGAAATACAAAAAAACGGAGCTGATGCCAGTAGGCATCGACACAGCCGCGTTTAAACCGCTCGAAAGCGTAAATCGAAAAGAGCGCTCAATTTTATTCTTCGGCAGACTTGCTCCTTCTAAACGCCCAGACATGCTCCTCACGACGTTAAAAAAACTAGAGATAAGAGGAGTGTCGTATTCCGCATCCTTCTGTGGCTCCCCTATGCCGGAGCATGCATCGTATCGCGATCGTCTCTTGGAGGGCGCAAAGAGTCTTTCGAGCGTGAGCTTCTTCGAAGGGGTGCCGAATGCGCAGGCGCCGAAGGTTTTCAACGAGCATGATATTTTCGTCGACCTCTCTGTAAGCGGCATGTACAACAAAACAATTTTCGAGGCGGCCGCGTGCGGATGCCTAGTTCTTGCGGCAAGTCTCGACTTCGCGGAGCTCGCTGGTCACGGTTCCGCATTTCGCGAGGACGGGAGCGATCTTACAGAGAAACTGGAAGCGCTCCTTCTCATGCCGAAGGATGAAAAAGCGCGCGAGCGCGGTCGAATGCGATCCATTGCCGAGACTCAAAATCTTTCTTCGCTCGTGCGACGGCTCGCCACGAGCATATCTTCATGAGTGAACAGATACGCTGTTCTGTCGTAATACCGACGAAGAATTCCGCAGAGGGTCTGCCGATACTCCTCGAGTCCGTGAAGGACTTCTCCGATGTCGCAATTTGTGACGGCTGGTCGGAGGATAACACGCGCGAAGTTGCCTCCGCGTTCGGCGCGCGCGTCGAGATGCAGGATAGGCGTTTCTTAAATGACGATGGGACGATCAAAGATTTTGCGGGCATTCGCAACCAGTGCACAGATATCGCGAGAGAGAAGTGGGTTCTCAACATCGACACGGGAGATTTTCTGGGTGAGTCGTTCGGAGACGAACTGCGAAAAGTGATAGATTCAGGCGTCATCGGGGCATTTTGGATTAATCGCATCTTCGTGTACGGTCGTACGGTCATTGAATGCGCCAGCAATTATCCTTCGCGGCAGATCCGGCTTTATCATAAGGATGCCGTCGTTACCTGGATAAAGCCCATACATGAGCGTGTCGAACTGAAGCCGGGGATTACTGCGCAGATATTCCCGGCATCGCTCTATACGCCTATGATGGCGACGATCGCGGAATTAAAGAAGAAATGGAGTGATTACATCGCGCTTGAATGTGCTCGGAAGCACGACTATTCTTTCAGAACATGGCTCCGGCATACGCTTCGCGAGGGCGCGCTCGCCGTGCTATTCCTCTTTCGCATCGTGCGCGTGCGTCTCTTTTGCCGCGGCACGAAGCAGCCGATTACTATTGAGCTTATGCGGCTCTGGTATCAGTGGAAGCTTCTTACAGAACTTTTACGGAAAGTTCGGAGGCTCTAAAACTTTTCTCCGATACTTTTGCGAATTCCTTGTGGATTTTTTCGAACACGCGGATGTTGTAATAGCTCTCATTTTCGAAATCGAACGAAGAGTCGAAATGCGAGGCTAATTCCTCGAGAATACTCTTTACCGAATTCTGCGGAATGTAACCCAGCTCGGCACGAGCTTTTTCGCCGGAAACTCGGTAGTTCCGCTTATCTGCAATATCTTTTACTGTCAGGCGCACAGGAATACCACGTTCTCTAAAAAAAGTGTGGACGATGCGTCCCACATCACCGACGGTGGCGTTTTCCGAGTTTATATTGAAGATACCGCTTACGGAAAACGGAGCACGCACGGCACAGCGATACGCCTCGATCGTGTCGGCCATTCCCAGAACAGGACGCCAAATTGCGGGGTTGTTGACGGTGATTTCTCCTGTTGTCATCGCATTTTTGAACATCGTGTTCACGAGAAGATCAAAGCGCATGCGCGGACTGTATCCGGAGATCGTTCCTTTCCGGAGGCGAATGACAGAGAAATTCTCATCCGCGAGCGCCTCCGCCGCGATACCGCCGAAGAGCTTAGATGTGCCATACAGCGTGGCCGTTTTCGGTGTGGAGCCTTCATCAAAGATCCCGTTCTCGTCGAAACCATACACAGAGCAGGACTCGGCGTAAAGAAAACGGCGTTCGAAAGCCCAGCGAGAAATATGACCTGCTCAAAGCCGCGTAGATCGTCCGCCGTAAGGTGAAGGGCGTCTTTTTGAGAAACGGCGATACTCGAATCGAACGGATTCCCGAACCATAGGAGATCCACAACTGCTACGTCGTGGCCGTCTTTTATGAGCGCCGGAACAAGCTGCGCGCCAACGTATCCGGCGCCGCCCACGACGAGTATCTTGCTCCCCGTATTATTTTGAGAGAAATTCATGGAATTTCTTTTTGAGGTAATTCATCTGTGCGCGCGTCATCCCGTGGTGGGCGCCGATAAGGAATCCGCGTTTCATTATACGGTCAGCGACAGGGTAGGCATGCATCGCAACTGCAGATTTTTTGAACGCTTTTGCAAAACCCGGCTGCTTGAAAATGTTGCCCGTAAAGATAGGACGCGTTTGAATGCCATTTCTCTCAA
Source organism: Parcubacteria group bacterium GW2011_GWA2_51_10 (assembly GCA_001004265.1). GTDB lineage: Bacteria > Patescibacteriota > Minisyncoccia > Phycocordibacterales > UBA2100 > UBA10103. Next base: position 13,658 of record LCQS01000008.1, read on the forward strand.
GAAACTCTGTAATTTCGTGTCGGGAAAAAGATGCGCCCGACCGAATCTCAAGCGGGAACGCGAGCCACGTCGTCTCAGCGGAAGGGTGCTGCTTCGGCAGGACGAACAAATGTTCATACTGTTTAAAAAAACGCACGAGCTCTGCAAAATTTGAGCGGCGCGCTCTGGCGAACGATGGAAGTCGTTTCAACTGCTCTAAGCCAAACGCGGCGTTTAGTTCCGTGCTCTGAAAGTTGTATCCAACTTGACTGAAAATGAATTTTGCGTCATAAACTTCGCCGTCGAGCCTTCCCGCGAAGCGCTTTTTCAAGGCTTCCGACTCCTCATACACTCCGAACAGCGTCGACTCGCGGCCCCAGTTCGCAATAACCGTGGCTCGGCGGGCCAAGACAGGGTCGTTGAAGCATGCCATCCCGCCTCCCGCAGCGGCTGTAATAATATGCGACGCATAAAACGAGGTCGTACTTACGTCGGAGTATGCGCCTGTGGGTTTTCCGGCAAAACGCCCGCCCAGCGTATCGCAGGAGTCCTCGATAACTTTCAGATTGTGTTTTTTTGCTATGGATGCGATTCGCTTCAGGTCCGGAACATTTCCCAGAAGCGACGGGAGCATGATTGCCCTTGTCTTTTTGGTAATGCGTCGCCTGACTTCATCTATGTTCGCAAGGTACGTTCCTTCCTCTACATCGGTAAATACAGGTACGAGGTCGTTCTGCAGGAGAGGCGCGACAGTTGTTGCGAATGTGAGGACGGGTGTGATCACCTCCGAGCCACGCGGAAGCTGTAGTGATTCGACGGCGATGAGATTGGCGGAAGAGCCGGAATTCACCATGACCCCGATCTTTTTCCCGAACAGTCGAGCGATTTTCGATTCAAACTCTTTTACTCGATGACCCGCGGCAAGTTGCAGCGGATTTTTGAGGACTTGCCGAACGGCGTTCACTTCGGGAGTTCCATAGACGGCGGCTGCATACGCGACGCGCATGGCGGGCTTCGATTTTTTCATGTGGGCTCATTCTAATCTGCCGCTTCCATTTCACAAAGCCGAGCGTATTTGCGGAAAAAATGTACTATACGAGTCAATATGCAAGAGAGCGCCCGAGTTCTCATCGTGTTCTGCGGACGATTCTTGAACGAGAAGGCGGACTCGCTCTTTGCAGATGAGAGCGCGCGCGCGTTCGCGCAGCTCGGACGAGAAGTCATAGTGCTCGCACCTCGTCGCTTCGGTCGCCGCGAGCCGAAAAGCGCGCCTTACGCGCTCGTCTATCTGCCGACGATTGATTTTATTCGTGTGCGACTTCTCGCATCTTTTGCGAATTATCTCAATCTCGCGGTCTTCTCGTTTATGGTTTTGTTGTGGCTTCTTTTTAAGGGACATCGGGAAGATGTAGTACTATCGAACGAGCCGATTCCGCTCTTGTTCGCATCCCTTCTTATGCGGAACATCGTCTACGAGGTGCACATCATTCCGAAAAAGAAGCGATGGATCTATCGAACGCTCCTTCGCCGCACACGGATTCTTCTTCCCATCACGGAGTGGAACGCGAAGATAGGCGAGGAATACGGTTTTCCCAAGGAGCGAGTGCTCCTGGCTAGGAGCGCCGTCAATATCGAGCTCTTTGAGGAACTGGATAAGAAAGCATCACGCGAACGTCTCGGACTGCCCGAGGATGCACGTATCGCGCTCTACACGGGGCATCTCTACGCATGGAAGGGAGTCGATACGCTCGCCGAAGCGGCGCGCCTCAGACCAGAAATTGATTGTATGTTCGTTGGTGGAACGACGGATAATATTGCAGCATTCAAGAAGAAATACAGCGCTATACCGAACATTCGAGTTGTTGGGTATAAACCTCATGAAGAAATAGCGCTCTGGCAGGCGGCAGCGGATATTCTTGTTCTGCCGAATTCCGATCGCGAAGAGATTTCCGCGCACTACACATCGCCGATGAAGTTGTATGAGTACATGGCGAGTTGTCGGCCGATTCTCGCATCTGATCTTCCGTCCATCAGAGAAATAGTTTCAGAGAAGTCAGCGTATTTCGCTCGTGCTGACGACCCACAGTCCTTTGCGAACGCACTTGTCAAGATTCTTACTGACTCTGACGAGGCAAAGAGTCGCGCAGCTGTAGCACGCTCAATTGCTGAAGGAAATACGTGGACGAATCGTGCAAGCAAGATTTTGGCAGCTCTCTCCTCCGCGCCCGTGTTTGACCGCAGCGGAACCACGCATATCATGTAATTGCATGGTGGCGGAAAAACAAGGGCTCACATCACGCGAAGCAGAGCAACTTATAGAACTACTCGGCAAGCTTCGATGGCCGGTTCCCGAGAATGTTTTTTACGCGATTTGTGAGAACCTTGTTTCGTGTACCGTCGAGCTCGCGGTTCTTCGCAGTCCGGATGATCCGGAAATACTTCTGATCGAGCGACATGACAAGTACTTCGATGGTTGGCATCTGCCCGGGGGTATTCAGCGGCCGGGTGAGCGCGCTTCTGAAACGCTCGCTCGCATCATGAAAGAGGAACTCGACATCACTGCGGTCGGCGGCACGCCGGAGTTTATTCCGGAGCAGCTCGAATTCTTGAAAGGCACCGGATCTCTAGAAGTTTCCCGCGGACAAGAGCGCACGTGGCTTTTTATTCTTTGGGTGGCACATGAAGAAATTCCGGGAAAACAATTTTTCTCTTTGAATACGCTTCCCTCAAACTTCCTTCGGCATCACAAGAAAATAATTGACGTTGTACGTATACATATCTCTATCCATGACTGCAGAAAGGATGGCGATGATTCTTAGCAGCTTCGGCCCGTTTTTCAATTATCTGATGTGTGCATCGATCGAATGATTCGCAGTTGTCGCCAATCCTCGGAAAAAAAGCGCCGCAGAGCGCGCAACGGAGCTTTGAGCTCGTAGACAAAATATTCCTGCGGCGTCTGTGCACGAAGAAGGATACGGAACCATTGCGTATCGAATATGTCCCGCAATTTCTCGCGCGTGGATCTGCGACGGTGAAGCACGTTGCGCATAAAAAGAAGGAACGCTGCATCGATAGCATGCGCCGCTTCTGGGAGTGGCAGTTCGCTCTTTTCCGAAAGAACTTCCGAAAGGCCAACGCGGAATCGCTCGTACTCGTTTGAGAATCCTTTGTGCACGAAGATGGCGGGCCATCCGTAGATTCTGTTGGGATACAGTTCATGCGTGCCGGGGGTCTCTCGCACGCTAAGGAGGCGCGGTATCATTACGATCTTTCCGCGAAGCGCAAGAATGCATCCGGCATAGAGCTCCGGGAATCGGTATGCCATACCGCCCTCGAAGGACTGCGTCGCATGCGCTTCCGCTCCCGAGATGGCCGCAATGCAGTCAGGCGTACGGTATATGCCCCAGAGAATGCCCATGAAATCGCGCAAGAGCTCGGTGAGTCTCTCTGCGGGATCATCTTGCGTTATCGAGCGGCGAGGAGCGATGTGGAGCTTTTCACTGTCTGGGAAAAATACGACGGTGCGGCCGCATGCAGCAGAGTAGTCGCTATGATCTCGGAGGAAGAGAGTCGCAGCCTCGATGGCCGAAGGGACCAGGAAATCGTCGTCTGCGCACAGCGCGACGAATGGTGTTCTCACTTCTTGCAGCGCCTTGCCTAGTTTCGTGTATACCGCCGTGCGGTCGGAGAGCACGAGGTGCGATATGTCGAGCGCGTCTTTGAATTCTTTGATAATTGCCGCATTCTCACGCACTTTTTCCGGAAGACTGGAATCGGCTATTAGAATCGGCGCTTTCCAATTCTGCCTTTTTAAATAGCGCAGATGCCGCGCGAGGCATCCTATGCGATTGTATGTCGGGATAACGTACGTGCAATCAGCCATGTTTTGAGGACAGAATTTCTTTGAATGCCGCGACAGTACGGCGGATATCTTTTTCCGTAAGCGAATATGCGCTCGGCAAAGAGACGCCGCGAGATGAAACCGAATAGGAGACCGGGTTGCGCTTTCTCTCGTTCCCGCGGACATAGTGCTTGAACGCGGGCATCATGCTCATCGGATAGAAGAAGGGGCGCGCCGCAATGCCGCGCATTTCAAATTCTTTGAGCAGAGTTTCTTTTCGTATTTTATATGCGCGATCCAGAAGAATAGTCGGCAGCCAATAGTTCTGGCGAGATCCTCTCGGCGCAGGGTTCATGGTCACGCCAGGGATCTTTTCTATGAGTTTCGCGTACGCATCGAATATTTTTTTCTTTATCCGGAGAAGCTCGGGAAGTCGCATCAGCTGTGCGAGCGCAAGTGCCGCCTGAATATTGGACCACTCATAGTTGTAGCCCACTGTTTCCGACCAGAACGTGCGATTCGGAGTGTACGGGATCATGCCGTGGCGTATGAGGCGAGACGCTTTCTCATAGAGTTTCCTGTCGTCGGTTGCGAACGCTCCGCCTTGCCCTGCTACCGCGAGCTTTGTTGCATTGAAGCTCATGACGCTGATGTCGCCGAAGGATCCGGCCGGCTTCCCGCCGTAGCTCGAACCGAGCGCTTCCGCGGCGTCCTCGATGACGGCAATGCGGTGCTTCCGCGCGATTGAAAGGATTTCTTTCATGCGCGGCATGCCTCCGTAGAGATCGACGACGATGACGGCCTTCGTGCGCTTTGTAATATTTTTCTCCAGAGACTTCGGCGAAAGACACCACGTGCTCTCTTCGATATCCGCAAAGACGGGCGTTGCCCCTACGTAGGTAATGGGAGAGGCAGATGCTATCCAGCTTACGTCCGGCACGATAACTTCGTCTCCCTTTCCAATGCCGAGGGAGAGGAGCGCCAAGTGAATAGCATCCGTGCAGTGGGCCGTAGGGAGAACATATTGTCGCTTCGTGAGTTGCGCGGATTTTTTTATGAACTTCTCAAGATAATTGTTGCGGCTCTCGTACCAACCGGTCCGTGCCGCGTCTGCAACCATCCGCACCTCGAGCTCTGAGATCGAGGGGCCGGCTGAAGGAATAGGTTTAATTTTTCTGCTCATGCTCGTCTAGGTTAGCTAACTCGATGCGCGCCTGAATGCGTTTTCCCTCATCGTCCACGAAAAATGCGCCGGGAAAAGGCGGAAACGTTTTAGCACGCAGGTGATCGATGACTTTACGGGCCGTTGTGGGCTCATCGAGTTTGATCTCCGCAAGTTGTGCGTAATCGCGCCGAAGATGCGCCGTGCCGCCCCCGGGCTGCTTTTTTCGTTGCGTGGCTCCGGCGGCCACTTGAGGCCATGCACTTTTGAAGAGCTCCACCGCAGTAGCTGTCAGTTTCTGATAGAGAGATTTACCCGTATCGGTAGATTCGATGGGCACTTCTTTTTGCGCAATGATGTCCCCCGTATCGGTGCCCTCGTCCATATAGTGCATCGTAACACCGGCGGGTGTCCCTTCGACTATCGCCCACACATTGGGATTCGCGCCGCGATTATACGGTAAGAGCGATAGATGAATATTTATCGCATCAGGGGAAAGAGCGAGGAAATCAGGCCTCAATATCGAGCTCCAAAAAAGAGAAAGAATTATGTCAGGCTTGATCTGCCGCACGCGCTCTCTGCCGGCTTTGCTCTCTAGCTTGTCCGCGCGCAGGATTTGCTCCTGCGGGAGAGAAAGGAGCGCGCGTAAGCTCTCCGAGCAGCCGCGATTGAGTGGCCCTTCCGTTTCGGGCGAGGCGAGCGCGGCCCCAACGATCGTTTCTTTGCGAGAGAGAAGATGGCGGACGATATCGACTCCCCACGGGTAATCTGCAAGAACAAAGAGTTTAGGGGTAGGCATGAGCTTGTTGCGCTCTCCAGCGCATGTTGGTATCTACCTGTCCGGAGTTAAAGAGCTCTTCCATGCGCTGAAGCCGGTAAAAACCGATGCGCTTGAAGTCGCCCTCCGAGAATCCCATCTTGAGAAGCCGCGCGCTCATTTCTGCGATGCTCTCTTTTATGGTGTGTCGAGGCGAGAAGCCCGGGAGTTCAGCTTTGATGCGTTCGAACGAGACACGGTACGTGCGGGCATCTTTTCCGCCGCCCACTTTGCGGTCGCGCACTAATTCAGCCGCTTTTGCATCGAGCCCCGAATTCTTCGTAATGTAGGATGTCGTAACATCCGGAAGCGTTTTCTGAATCATTTCTGCTATTTCGCGTATCTGAAAATTCTCATCCGTCTGTCCGACATTCAGGATAACGAGCCCGCTCCTCTTTTCGAGGGCGAGCGCGCACTCGAACGCGTGCGCCATATCTTCTACATGAATGAATGGTCTCCACGCGGTGCCATCTGAATTGAGGACGATCTTCTTTGCCGCAACCGCCATGCCAACAAGCATGTTAATGACGAGATCAAAGCGCATGCGCGGAGAAAGCCCGTAGGCAGTTGCGAAGCGCAGAGCAATGGGAGAGAAATTGCTATCCGCGAGCGCGCACAGGTCTTCCTCTATAGCGAGTTTGTTCCTCGAATACGGCGTGAGCGGAACGACAGGCCCTCTCTCATCTGTCAGCTCTCCGTCTCCCGCACCGTACACAGAGCAGCTTGACGCGAAAATAAAATCTATACCGAGCTCCCTGCAAAGAGTGGCAATCGCACGGGCGTAATCGCGCGTTGGGCCATACACTTCTTCTTCAGAAATCTCGCTCACGGGGTCGTTCGATATCGCCGCAAGGTGCACGACCGCATCAAACCCGCGTAAGTCTTCTTTTGTTATGTCGCGGGCGTCTTTGATGATCGTCTCATACGGCGGCGCAGGGTAGAGGAGCGCGTCTTTGAAGAAACCGGTATCGAAGCCTTTCACTTCGTATCCTTTTTCAAGAAGATACGGCGCGAGGACACTTCCCACGTATCCAAGGGAACCGGTGACTGCGATACGCTTTGCTGGCCTCATACGACTCCACGATACAGATATTCATCGAGGCCAACAATATCGGCTGTCACGCCGCACTCTGCGATCGTTTTCTTCATTTCGGCGCGGTACGCGCTGTTTGTGAGGAGAATTTTCCTTGGATGCCAGTTCGAGATCTCGTGCGGCGGAATGACCTCCTGACCGGTGCGCGGGATAAACGTGTGAGCGCGACGCGGATTGCTGTCTATTACGACGGGCGAATCGGTATACATGCAATCAATGAGATTGAGAAGATTCGTTCCTTTCCCCGCGGCGCCCCAGAGAATATGTTCCGGAGAGAATGATTCGCGCATCGTTTTCATGAGTGAAGGGAGAGATTCTGCGAAAGCAGCCGTGTCTTTTAAAAGTTCATCTAGGTCTTCGCGATATGGCCGGCTTTTCCCAGGCATAGCGACGCATGACAAATATTCGTTATCGAAATCGAACGCGCAGTACCGTACTTCATATCCTATTTTCGCGAGCATGCGGCGGAGGGAGTTTTCCGAATAGTAACTGCAGTGTTCGTACGAGAAGGCATAGAATGAGAGGCGTTTCGCTATCCACTCCCATGCGGGCACTTCGATGTAGAGAATAGGGCGGGAATTTTTTGGAAGCAGGGAATCGAGAAAGAAGTACGGATCCTGAATATGCTCCATGATGTGCCGTAGAACGATCGTCGAGGGCGCTGGTCCGCTGTCTTTCGTATAGTAATCGCGCACAAAATGAATGCCCGGTTTATTCTCCGTGCCCTCGGGTATCGCGGGGTCGAATCCCCACAACTCTGCACCCGTCTGCGGCTTGAGGGCATGAAGGAACTCCCCGGAGCCGCAACCTACTTCTACGACGGATGCCGCGCCTTTTGGTATGTATGGGGCGAGCGTGGATGCGATATGACCCAAGTATGAGAGATAACGAGGAGAATGCGAACGTGCGTTCTCGTAATCTACCTGGTAATCCATTACTTTCGGATCGAATGCAGCGTTGTAGGTAAATCCGCATGATCTGCAGAACCGGGAGTCAATTTCTCCAGGTCGAGCCGCGAGCGCTACCTCGCGGCTCTCGTGGCGCTCGAGGTTATAGCATGGCATTGCGCTTTTTTTGAAGACCGATAGTGCGTCGGGAGAGGAACAGACGGGGCAATTATTGAGACTCATATCATTTTTTGTATCCCTTCACGCATGGAAACGCGCGGCTTCCACCCGGTGGCTTTCACGAGCGGCCGATTATCTGCACGAAGACCGCGCGGGTTCGTCTGCCGCAAGCGCGGAGTCCTCATTTTGAAGATTCGCGCTATCAAAGCCGCGATGTCGCCCGTGCGCGTGAGCTTTCCGGAGCCGACATCGTATGCGTCGCTTTTGATATTTTTCTCTGCGAGTAGGACAAGCGCGCGTGCAACATCGTCCACATATACGAAATCGTGCCATGCATCTGAGTTTTTCGCTCTCGGCGCGCGGCCGGCTTTCGCTTCCGCAATGAGAAACGGCACGAGAGATCGTCCGGGCTTTCCCGGGCCGTACACGAAATAGGGGTAGGTCCACACAAAGACACCGCCGCCGTTTTCCACGAAATCTTTCCCGAGGATCTGCAGGGCATTTTTCGCGGCGACGAAGGGTGCATGGTTTCCCGAGTGTGCTTCCTCCTCATGTTGCCAGCACGTGCCGGTTGCGATTACTTTCGAAATGCGAAGCTTACCGAGGAGCTTATAGAATCGTATCCCATCCACAAGATTCTTTGCGCTCGTTGCCGCAGAAAGATCGGGTATTCCTTGCCATGCGAGATGGATCACTGCTTTCGGTTTGAACGTACGGAGTTCTTTCTCGACCGCTCTCCCATTTTCGAGCCTGCTTCTCATTTCGCGCGCGTCGTGCTCTCGCTCCCGCAAGATGCGCATGACGGCAGTGCCGATGAATCCGGAAGCGCCTGTTACGAATACCTTCATGTCTATCCGGTAAAGTCCGGCCAGTTCGCATCTTTGTCGGAGATCACGATCGGCGATCCCAGAGGCCATTTGAAATCAAAGCCAGGATCATTCCAGCGGATGCCGCGCTCATGCTCGGGCGAGTAGTATTCGGTGACAAGATATTGCATTTCACAATTATCAGTGAGTGTTTGGATTCCATGCGCGCATCCTTTTGGCACAACGAGCATGTTCTTTTTCTCCGCAGAGATCTCAAATCCCTGCCACTCTTTGTATGTGGAAGAATCCCGGCGCAGATCAACGACAATGTCATAGAAAGCTCCCGAGAGGGCCTGCAGTATTTTGTCTTCGGCCTTCGGCGCGGTCTGGTAGTGGAATCCACGTATCGTTCCTTTTGTTTTGTTGAAGCCACGGTTTATATGGACTATGTGCGCATTTATGCCGTGCGCCTTGAATTCCTCTACGGCGAAATTGCGCATGAAATATCCGCGATCGTCGCCTTTTAGCTCGAGCTCTATCTCAAACACCTCCTTGAGTTTTGTTGGTTTGAAAATCATGCCCGCACCATATCACGAAATATTCTGCAAATCCTCACGGCAAAGAACGAGCGATCGAGAGGAGCGAATGAGACTCGTCAACCATTCTGAAAGGACAGTCTGCCGCTTCCGCCGCACTGCCGTCCCGCTCGTCATCGCCTATGAATACCGCTTTCGTGAGATCGAAGTGGTGCTCACGCGCGGCGGCAAAGAGCATGCCAGGTTTTGGCTTCCTGCATTCGCATCCCTCATCCCAGCCATGCGGGCAATGGTAGATGCCGGCGACGTGCCCGCCCGACTTTTCTATTTCTGCCAGCATCTTCGCGTGAATGTCGGACAGGTCGCTCTCTGACATTGCGCCGCGCGCGATTCCCGCCTGATTGGAGATGAGGTATATCTCGTAGCCTTTTTGCGTCAGCCCTGCGATTGCCTCTTTTGCGTCGGGAAGAAATTCAAATTCGCTCCACTTTTTTACGTACTCGGCTTTCGGCGGCTTCTTATTGATCACGCCATCCCGATCCAGAATGGCGATCTTCTTCGGACGCAAGAATTCTACTGCTTGCTCGAACCGCTCCAGCGAGCCGATAGTGTAGTATCGATGGTCCGTAAAATATCCCGCAAGCTTTTTTTGCTCAATCAGCGGCGGCAAAACTTCCTTTTCGAACGACTGATTTCCCTCCGGTAATAGCCCAAGTGCGCTTTTATGTAGAATAAAAAACCCGACGTCTATCCCATTAAGATCGGGGGCGGTGCGCGACTTGTCATAGAGCTCAATAAGGCCGTCCTCTCCAACGCGCATATTGTTCTTCGAATAGTTGTCTTTGTTCGTATACACGACCGCCGTAGCGGCGTTTCCGTGCTCCTTGCGAAATTGCATGAGCTTGTCGAGCTTGAGCGGCCAATAGTTGTCGCAGTAGAGGAGGAGGAACTCATCATCTAAGATAGCGCGGGCATTTCGGAGTCGCGTTCCTGTCTCTGCTTCCGACTTGCTCCAATGATAAGTAATTGAGAGCCCGTATTTCGCGCCATTCCCGAAATAATTCTCTATCATTTCGCCCATATGCCCCGTGAGAATGAGCACACGCTCGATGCCGTTCTCTTTCAAGAGCTCGAGAAGGTACTCGAGAAAGGGTCGGCCGGCCACCTCAACGAGCGGCTTCGGCTTATCCGCAGTGAGAGGCATAAGGCGCGTACCTTGACCTCCTGCGAGGATTACTGCTTGTCGCATTATTTCCATCGTAAAGTCTTGTCGAGTTTTCCGGAGTTCCGGAGCTGCGATATTTGTCGCAATCGTACGGTATCGCGGCCGCGGAATCGCTCTTCAGTGAAGTTTATTTTTTTGAAGAACTCCACAAGTTCTTTTCCACCTTTATCTAGATTCCACTGCGGCTTGTAGTAATCTTTAAGAACAGAAAAGATTTTTTTGAACGACACGCGATAACTTCGATTGTCCTTATGCTCACCAGTGAATACAAGCGTTGAGTCGGGGACTGCACGTTGCGCCGCCTCCGCTAGATCGCGCACTGTGTAGTTCCCGCTCGGCACCCCCACATTGAACGATTCTCCGGCAACCAAATTCACCGGCGCCTCGAGGCCCGCAATAAAAGCATTTGAAACGTCCTCAACATGGACAACGGGCCGCCACGGGCTGCCGTCGCTCTTTATTTCTATTTTTCCGGTCGTGTACGCGCAACCGACGAGATTGTTGTACACGATATCGCTTCGCAGTCGCGGGGAAGCACCATAAACAGTTGAGGGTCGCATGCACACGACCGTAAAGTTGTCGTCATTCAGTTTCTTAAGCGCGACCTCTGCTTCCCATTTCGTCCGCGCGTATGAAGTGATTGCGTTCTGTGCGTTCCCGGTTGCTTCCTCGACTTCGATGTTCGCATCCGCAATGCCATACATGCTCTGCGACGAGGCATACACAAAGCGCTTGACGCCTGCCTGTTTTGCGAGCTTGCCAATCAAAATGCTTGCATCGCGATTTATCTCTTCTGTGAGGCCGGGTGAAAGTTCGCCCAGAGGATCGTTTGAAAGTGCCGCCAGATGAATGACTGCATCTATGCCAGCAAGATCCTCTATCGAAACATCTCTCGTATCTTTCGTAATCTGCCTCTTGGGTTCCGGCACAGGTGGCAGAGCGGAATCGTCATAGTATCCCGTATCATATCCGACCGTCTCATAATCATGCTCCTGCAATATCGGCACCAAAACCGATCCGATATATCCTCGATTTCCTGTAACAAGTACCTGAGTCATGCAATTCGCCCTGTTTCAACCATATAATCGAATGCGTTCTTGAAATATTTCACCATCATATGAAGAAGCGCTGCGTGGACGCTTTCGACGATCTCGTAATCGCCTTTTGCAGTAGGGACGAGCACCTTGGAATCTGCAAGCTTGTTCAATTTGCCTCCATCAAATCCCGACATGCCGATAACGGGTACACCATTTTTTTTTGCAAGCTCTACCGCTTTAATAATATTGCTGGAATTCCCGGAACTCGATATCGCAATAACCGCGTCTCCCTCTTGTAAATAATTCTGCAAAGGGCCCGCGAAGACCATGTTATATCCGACGTCATTTGCCCACGCGGTGATTTCGGTTTCTGTAGATGGGAGCCGAATGGCTTGAAAGCGGCGCTTGTGCTTATCAAGGTTATGGCTAAATACAGTTTTATTAAGATCGGCGACAAAATGAGTTGCGAGTGCGAGAGAGCCGCCATTTCCGAACACATACACGCGGCCGTTGCGCTCGTATACACCATGCAGGATCTTGAGTGCTTTTGCGACTTCGCGAGAAGGAACTTTTGCAAGCGCACTCGACACCTGATCAGAAAATTCCTTAATGAACTTTTCCATATTAGCGTTCGTGAATTATTTCTACTCCCGATTGCACAAATGAAAAGGGAATTACAGCGGCATCCGCGAGCCCATGCTTTTTTGCCGCACTAAGAAGTTCTCCAGCCACCTGCTCTTTTTTATTAGGATCCACAAATAATAGAAGACAGCCGCCGCCCCCAGCGCCGAGAATTTTTCCGCCCCATGCGCCACGTTTCAGTGCGCGTTTGTAGAGGTCGTCGATAACGGGATTGGACACTGCTCCCGCTAGCGTTTTCTTTCGCGTCCAGCCCTCGTGGAGAATTCCTCCCAGCTCTTTGAAATCACGCGCCATAAGGCCATCGCGGAACGCATGTACTGAATCCGCCATCTTTTTTAATGTGGCAACATTGCTTCCATCGCGCGTGTTTTTTCTTTGCTCGAGTAATACTGACGATGCTTCACGCACGATTCCTGTGAAAAAGAGCAGTAAATGATTCTCAAGCTCAATTATATGTTTGTAATCCAAGAACACAGGCTCAATTGATACAGAGCCGTTGCGATCGAATTGAAATACATTCAGTCCTCCTATAGCCGAAGCATACTGGTCCTGCTTTCCGATCGGTTCTTTTACAAGATCGATCTCCAAGCGGCAGGCTCCTTCAGCGCATGCTGTTGGGTCGAGTTTTTTTCCGAGGAGAGCATGCAGTCCCTTGATAAGCGCAACGGAAAATGCGGACGATGACGCAAGACCGGTCTGACCCGGCAATTGGGAGAAGCTGCTTATCTCGATTCCGCTTCCTATCCCAAGGTCAAGGAGGGCCTCGCGTACGCGGTTATGCTGCAGCTCGCGCGGGTGATCAACGAGTTCGCCAATTGAATAGCGAACCGATACTTTTTGAAACGGCGTCCGCGTAATTGTCACGTAAACATATTTGTCTATTGCGCCTGAAATGACGCGGCCGGGCGACTTACGATAAAAAGCAGCTAAATCAGTGCCGCCGCCGACGAAGCTGATGCGCAGGGGCGCTCGCACGATTATCATGTGGTGTAGTATAGTTGAAGCCTTCATTCCCGCCAATTGACCCTTATTTCTCCGCCATGAACCCCGTTAGAAACAGGTCGCGGTCATATGCGAAAAAGCTCGTTGTTTTCCATATCATATTTCTAAATCACTATGCATAAAGTAACTCCCTTACATGCGACCGCGGTTTCTAACGGGGTGAAAACGCTACTGATAAACGTATTTGATTACGCGGTTTTGAAGAATGTTTTTATGCCGCGGTTTTCGGCAGTTTTTGCGGCTGCGCGCGAGACGCGCTGCATCGTCCTTATCCCCGCCTCGAAACGTGAGGAGTTTTCAGAACTGCTAACGCCACTCGGTTTTGAGGTGATCGCACGTCCTCAGAAATATGCGTCATTCTGGGAAACAGCAGCTCTTTTTGCTGCGCGAAATAGTATCCCCACGCATACGACACGGCAATTGCAGGAAGAAGGGATAGACGGCTCTGGGCGCCTCCCGCTTATCAAATACGTATGCGCGCGGATCTTGTGGATCTTTGGGCATTCATATGTGTATCGCGCGCTTTTAAAGAAATTTCTTCTGCTCTTTTTTGACGCTCATCTGTATGACGAGATTCTCATTCAGCATAAGCCGGACCTTGTGGTCGCAACGAGCACGTATGCGGTTGACGATATCCGTCTTCTCAAGGCGTCGCGCACGCGTCGCATACCGACGATTGGCATGACAAAGAGTTGGGACAATCTCACGAGCAAAGACGCATTGCTTGTCCCTCCCGATCATCTGCTTGTTCATAATGATGTTGTTGCGGCGGAAGCCTCTTTCTTTCATCGATATCCTCGTGATCGCATCACGGTTGTTGGAGTACCACAGTTTGATTGGTATGCGGACCCGTCATTTATGCTTTCTCGCGAGGAGTTTTTTTCCCGCATGGGGCTCGATCCCAGAAAAAAACTCATAACCTATACTGCGATGGGTGTATGGCTCGTAAAGCATGAGCGGGATATTATCCGCACGCTCTATCGACTTGTGCGCGAGAACCGGCTTTCTCAACAGTCCCAGCTCTTGGTGCGATTTCATCCTGCGTATCCGGATGAGAAAAGAATTCTTCAGACCGAATTTCCGGGTCTTGTTGTTGATCAGCCGGGGGTACCAGAGGGAGAGGAGCGTGATGCATGGAAAGCCGATTGGCGATTTTCCACAGATGACGTGCGCCAGCTCGCCTCGACGCTTCAGCATAGTGACGTAGTCCTGAACTGCGGTTCGACGATCATTCTCGATACCGCGTGTTTCGACACACCGATGATCGGAATCGCGTTTGACGGCGATGCGCGCGAGCGCTCATACTGGGCTTCTGCCGCCCGTCTTTTTGAGCGGGATCACTGCAAGAAAGTGCTTGAAACCGGCGGTGTCAGGATCGTGCACACCGAGGAAGAACTCGTAAAGGCCCTGGATTCTTATCTCGACGACCCATCATTGGATTCAGTTGGTCGAGGAAAAATAGTTGCCCAGCAGGCAGGGAGTCTCGGAAAAGCAAGTGAGCATCTGGCACGCGCGATTCTTTTGACGGCAGAAACGGAAACAACATGAGAAACAAAGATTTAAAAAAAATATACAACAAGATTTTTCGTAAAGGCGAAACGAAGCACTTCACGAAAAACCTCGAACAACAAAGGTCGGCGCTTCCATCCGACGAACGTGAAGCGCTCAAAGCGTTATCATGGAAAGGAAAGCGCGTTCTTGATGTTGGGTGCGGCACGGGCCTTTTTGTTTTTGAAGTCGCGAAGCGCGGTGCGAAGACAGTGGGCGTTGATTACTCTTCCGAGGCGATTGTGGTTGCAAAGAAAGATCATACGTCTCCGAATATCGAATTCCGCTGTGAGAACATTTTTAGGAGTAAGACTCTGAAGGAGAAGTTTGATGTTGTTGTTTCGCTAGGCACGCTTGAGCATCTAGATGATCCGTATGTCGCACTATTAAAATTCAAGAGTTTACTTAAACCGCATGGCTCCATCATTCTCACTTGTCCCAATTGGGTGAATCCGCGCGGTCTCGTGCTGCAGACCTTAGAGAAGCTATTTGATGCTCCTATTACACTCGCCGATATCCATTATTTTTCTCCGAAAACATTCGAGGCGTGGGCAAAAAAGCTCGGAATGAAACTCTCGTGGCACACCTTTGATGTTGGGCGCGCTACGGGAGATCGTCTGATTGCGGATTTTAAAAAACGTATACCGAACGTGCTTCGTGATGCGAAACTGCCGAACAAGCCCGAGCGCGTCGCGGCGCTTCTATCGTGGCTCGAGAATGAAGCCTTAAAGTATCCGTGGAAAGGGAAGCACATCGGAGCGACGGGGCTGTATCATTTCAAAAAATAATTATGGGGGTAAAGCTTCCGCAGCGCATTCTTGGACGAACGGGCCTATCCGTTTCGTGCATCGGACTTGGAACGGCTGAGATTGGTTATACCTACGGCATCGGTCCTCGAACTGTACCTACAGAAGAAGATGTGATTGCTCTTTTGCATCGCGCAGTCGAGCTCGGAGTTACCTTCATAGACACGGCACGTTTTTACGGAGAAGCGGAAGAACGCATTGGTAAATCAGGCATTTTGAAAGCAGAAGGCGTTCTCGTGAGCACGAAGTGTGGGCACGTCCTCGACCGCGGTGGAGACATGTCCGAGGCGGAGCTTGCACGGCGGCTGGAAGCGGAAGTGGATGAGAGTCTGCGCAAATTGAAGCTCGACGAGATAGCGCTTGTGCAGGTTCACGGCGGCACTGTGGAACGCATACGAGACGGGAGCATCATTTGCGCGATGCAGGAGCTAAAGGATAGTGGCAAGGTCCGATTTGTGGGGATATCGACACGTGGCGAAGAAGCGCCGCTTGCGGCTATTGAGTCGGGATTTTTTGACACACTTCAGCTCGCGCACAGTATTCTCGACCGACGGATGGTCGTGCGCGTTCTGCCGGAAGCGCAGAAAAAGAATATAGGCGTTATAAATCGCTCTGTGCTTCTCAAGGGCGCGCTCACTTCTGCATCAAAGTATCTTTCGCCGGAGCTCGCGCCTCTCAAGCAAGCGTCCGACAAGGCCGGGAGGATCGCCGCAGAGTGCGGCATGGATCTTCCCGAACTCGCTGTACGCTTTGCGCTCTCGAATCCTTCCGTGCACACCGTTCTCGTCGGAAGCAATAAAGTGAAGAATATCGAATCTGCCGTCCGCTCCGCTGCGGCCGGGCCGCTCCCCGAAGATATACTCGAAAGATTGCTGCCGCTTGCGATAGAGGACGCTATGCAGATCGATCCAAAATACTGGCCCGCCGATATGGTTTCCGACGCGAAAGACGGAAAGAAAGTGTAAGCGCAGAAACCCCGTATATCACTGCGTAGGAAGAGTCAGCGGATCTATTCCTCGTGCTTCGAGTATAGTGTTAACGAAATCGCGGATCGCGCCTGCGCCTCCGGGACGTTCTGAAACGAATTTCGCTATTTTTTTTATGGCTTCTTCTGCCGAAACCGGAGCCGCGGGCAAGGCGACTTTTAAGAGGAGCGGCGCATCATTAATGTCGTCGCCCATGTACGCGGCGCTTTCCATTGTGAGATGATGTTCGCGCAGAAAATTCTCTGCGGCCTCCAACTTCTTTTCCCCCCCGCGCCCTTCAAAAAGGACGACGGGCTCCCACCCGTCATTTTTTTGCGGTTTTGAGGAGGGGAGCGAATTGAATTTCTCGACAGTTTCTCGTATCGCTGCCGCATGATCGTCCTTTTCGTTCGTGATGAACACGATGCGGATGCCGGCCGCTCGCAGAAGGGATATGCCCTGCCCGTCTATATGGGAGCGCTGTTTTGCCTTGTGCGGCATTCCCATGAGAACGCTTCCCGAAAATAAGACACCGTCGGAATCGCAAAAAAAAACGCGCAGACTCCGCGCAAGCCGTGTCAGTTCATCATTCATAACGGTGTTTACCAAGCCGTTCTGCCGGCATCCACAGTAAGAGATGAGCCCGTCATATAGGAAGAGGCGTCGGAGAGGAGGAACTGGACCGCACCGTCATATTCGCCTGGATTCGACATTCGTCCGAGCATGTTTAGCTTGCCGTTCTTCGCCGCGAACTCTGGATCATGTTGGCGGAACATCCCGCCGGGAACGAGTGCGTTCGCGCGCACGTTAAAAGGTCCAAGGTATGCGGCAAAGAATCGCATCAGACCGAAGATGCCGGCTTTGGAGGCGCCGTACGCGATACTCTTGAATTTACCTTCCGGGTAAAGAAAGTTTGCTGGCCCGATGACGCCTTGGTCGGAAGAAATGAATATGATCGAGCCGCGGCGCGCTTCCGTCATCGGTTTTGAGACAGCCTTTGCCGCTAAAAACGAGCCGGTCAGATTGATGTCCACTTCTTTGCGGAAGATATCGGCCGGAAAGTCGCTGTACGGCATCCACTGCTCCTTCGAGCCCTCCTCGTCGGCTTTTGGGTTTGCGGCCGCGCTCGTCACTAGCCCGTCTATCCTGCCGTGTTTTTTAAGCACCAAGGCAACTGCGGCTTGTACGGATTTCTCGTCGGTTGTATTCACGCCCGTATCAATGTCAAAATTCTCCGCTACCGCGCCCGCCTTTTCGAGCGAGCTTCGGAACTGTGCGCCCAAAAAGCCGCTGCCGCCCGTCACGATGACAACACGATCCTTCACGTCAAAGAGGTTGCTCATACGTCTTTCCTATTGAGAAGCATGTGTTCAGTGTGTGCGAGATCCTTCAACGTGTCCACTTCCGTATAGGTCTCGGGATCATGGTAGAACGGTAGCACTCGGGAGCCGTACATAGAACCATGAAGAATGACGTTCGGCCGGATCACGTTCACGTATCCCGTTTGGGCGACGACGTCGGGCAGTATTTGGCGCGGCATCGAATGCGGCTCCAGTCGCTCATAGATTTCAGGGAATTCTTTTTGCAGAAGCGGCGTGAGAAATTTCCCTTTGTCGCGTCGCCACATTTTAAACGGCGTGAGCGCGGGCACGGTGACGGAACGCACGGAATCCGCGTCGTCGTTTTCGGAAAGAAGTGCGATCGCTTTGTCTATATCGCCAGCTTTGCGATAGGGAGAAGTCGCCCATAGCTGGACAACTATATCGGGCTCATACCGCTCGTTCTCCTTAAGCCATTGAAGGGCGTGCTGAAAAACCGGAAGATCTGGCGTCTCGTCTTTTGCGAGCTCCGAGGGGCGCATGAAAGGGACCTCCGCACCAAATTGTTTCGCGACTGCCGCCGCACTGTGCCCTGTGCGTGTTACCACCGCCTGCAATGCGAAGCGGTCACCCAAACTTTGTAGATTAGGAAGGTGGGCCGATCGTGCAAAGCCACCAGCCCCCAAAATCGCCACACGGATTCGACCCTGGGTAGCCATCACGCTAGGTTTCAGTCGCAGGGTATGAACCGGCGGCGCAGAGTCACTTTCTGGATAGGTCAGTAGAACCATCATCGGCTTT
Source organism: Parcubacteria group bacterium GW2011_GWA2_51_10 (assembly GCA_001004265.1). Classification (GTDB taxonomy): domain Bacteria; phylum Patescibacteriota; class Minisyncoccia; order Phycocordibacterales; family UBA2100; genus UBA10103. The sequence goes on from LCQS01000008.1 coordinate 32,304, forward strand.
GACATCAATTTTGATGCGGCGAAAGATGCGGGAGCGGATGCAGTGAAATTCCAAAAGCGCACGACATCGGAAATTCTCACCAAAGAGGGACTTAGCAAACCGTACATGTCGCCGCACGCATACGGCGCCACTTATGGCGAACATCGCGATAAGCTAGAGCTTTCGGAAGAACAATACCGGGCTCTGAAAAAGTATGCAGAAGAGAAGGGGATGTTATTTTTCGCGAGCGTGTGGGATGAAAAAAGCGCAGATTTTCTCGAAGCACTGAATGTGGATGCGTACAAGATTCCGTCGGCCGATCTTATCAATATTCCGCTCTTAGAGCACGTAGCAAAGAAAGAGAGGCCGGTCTTGATCTCGACTGGCATGAGTACGCTCGAGGAAATAGAGGCCGCAGTGGACGCCGTCACGATGCACAATCCGCGCCTCATTCTCTTCCAGTGCCTTTCGCTCTACCCCTCCCCGGAAGGAAAAATCAACCTCAAATTCATGGACGTGCTTAAAGAGCGGTTCCGTCCATTGCCGGTCGGGTATTCCGGACATGAAATGGATCTTTTGCCGACGCTTGCGGCTGTTGCGAGGGGCGCGCACATCGTCGAGCGGCACCTCACGCTCGACAAGAGAATGAAAGGATCTGATCATGCAGCGTCTCTAGAGCCGCATGAATTTAAAGAGCTTGTCGCTTCCATCCGCCGGGTCGAAGCGATACTCGGATCTCCCGAAAAGATCATGTATGACGAGCTTGTTCCGCTTCGAGAGAAATTAGCAAAGAGCATCGTCGCGAAACAGAGTATTAAGAAGGGAACGGTTATCACGCGGGAGATGCTTACCGCAAAAAGCCCTGGTACTGGCATCTCGCCGATAAAGATGCGAGAACTCGTCGGACGCACTGCTTCGATTGATCTTCCGGAAGACACGATCGTTCCTAAAGAGGCGCTCACATGGCAGCGCTAAGGATATGCAATCGGCTATTGTTCTTGTGGGTGCGGGATCTCTCGGTAGGCACCATCTAGCTGGCCTTCTTCGTTCGACATCACTTTTTTCTATAACAATCGTGGATCCGTCGCCCGATGCTCTCGATCTCGCAAAAAAAACCGCGGCGGAGTTCCGGGAAAGCGCGCACAAGATTGATTTCCAATTAGAAATGCCAGCGACGAATTCAGTCGATTTGGCGATTATCGCGACAACTTCAGGTCACAGGGCGGAGGCCGTGAAAGGTCTACTTGAAAAAGCTGCTACCGTACGTTACATGATCTTGGAGAAGATACTGTTCAATCGTCGCGAAGAATACGCGGAGATCAGCGAGCTTCTCGAAAAAAGATGCGTCGTCGCATGGGTCAATCATCCGCGCCGTCTGTATCCCCTGCATAAAGCACTCAAAAAGTATTCCTCCACACCCCACTTCTCTCATGCGCGGGGCGGCATTCGCTACGGTCTCATGACGAGTGTGCTCCACTACGCCGACTTTTTTTCCTATCTGAACGGATCAAGTGATTTCGAGACGGATATCTCTCTTCTTTCGCGCGAGATCGTTCCGAGCAAGCGGGAAGGATACCTCGAACTTTTCGGCACACTCGTCTTTAGGTTCAAGAATGGTTCTATTGGGGCAGTCACATCGCTTCCACAGCATGAAGGATTGAATGTAAGCATAGCGTCTCCCTCTATGCGCGCGGAACTCGAAGAATCACGTGGGGCCGCGCGCATTTCGCTCAAAGAGAACGGCTGGAAATGGGAGGAGCACGAAGCACCGTTGCTGCGGCAGAGCGATCTCACGGGCTCTGTGGCGGAAGGCATTTTGAAAACAGGGGCTTGCGGATTGCCAACGTATAGAGAAGCGGCACAGACACATCTTGCGGTCTTAGAGCCGGTGCAGCTTTTTCTGAAAAAAGCAGGACACAATTTTGAGAACTATCCTTTTACATGAAGACTCTCCTCGTAGGCACAGGAAAGATGGCGCGCGCGTATGCGGCGGTTTTGAAAGCGCTCGATTTGGATTTTGACATTATCGGCAGGAGCGAGGCGGGAGTCGCCGGCTTCGAACAGGAAACCGGCATGCGCGCGCGCGCCGGTGGAGTTGCAGTTCTTGAGGGCGCGGAGAGAGGCTATTCACACGCGATAATCGCCGTCGGTATTCCAGAGCTTCCACGTGTGGCGCAAGAAATAATTACGCTTGGCTGTCCTCATATTCTTCTTGAGAAACCTGGTGCGCTCTATAAAAATGATTTGCAGAGCTTGCGAGATGAAGCCCAAAAATCCGGAATTTCCGTTTTCATTGCATACAATCGCAGGTACCTTTCGTCTGTAATCAAAGCGCGTGAAATCGTGGCAGAAGAGGGCCTCCGCTCGTTTTCTTTTGAATTTACCGAGAAGCTCACCGCAAAAGAATCCATTAAGAGATTCGGAACGCCGAAAGAAGTGGAAGATAATTGGTTTATTGCCAACTCGACACACGTCGTTGATCTTGCATTCTTTCTCGGCGGGATGCCAAAAGAGATTAGAGGATTTTCAGCCGTGGGACCTCTCTGGGCACCGCATCCCTCGCTCTTTTCCGGGGCGGGCGTGACACAAAACGGAGTTCCTTTCTCGTATCATGCGAATTGGGAGCTACCCGGCCCGTGGAGCGTTACCATTGGGACAAAAAAAAGCACGCTCGTTCTCTTGCCGCTAGAGCAGCTTTCTGTGCTCCGTGAGGGGAAACTTGAGCGCGTGGAGGTCGATGATGCTCTCGATAGGGAATTCAAACCGGGATTGTACCGGCAGGTGGAATCATTTTTGAGAAATAAAAGCGAACTACCTGCACTCGATGATCAGATCGTGAATTTCAGTTGGTATGAACAAATACTCCGAAGAATTTGATAGTATGACGCTTGCTCTCGCGGCCGCATAGGGTAGAGTCATATGAATGTCAAGGAAATATTCGAGACTAAGCATGCGAGCGCGCCTTGGTTCCATAGAGCGAGATATCCTAGAGGAACTGACTCTCGGCGACATGATGTACTCTTTTCTCCTTTCTGGAAGATCTACAAAACAGTTCTATCGGCTCGCACGGGAGCGAGCTACCTATCGCTATCGTCGAAAGCTCGCCATACAGCGTCTTATTGAATTCGAGTACATTCGTGAGCGCGGCAAATATCTTGGGATTACAAGGGGAGGTAGAAATGCCCTCGGCGTAAGCATCGACGAAACACATAGACTTCTTTCAACAGCAGTATGGGACCACAAGTGGCGCATCGCAACGTTCGACATCCCCGAAAAATATAGGCTACTCCGCGACAAGGTGCGGGCGGTCCTAAAGAAGGCGGGTTTTGTAAAGCTCCAGCAGAGCATATGGGTGTTTCCTCACGAGTGCGAGGAACTTGTGCAGCTTATTAAAGAGGAATCTCGATTGTCGAGATATATTCTGTATGGAGTTTTGTCTCGCATAGAGGGCGAAGAGCGACTAAAGAAACTGTTCTCGCTGAAAGAAAAGTGACTGACGCCTTGTATAACGCTGATTAACGCGGCCGCGAAGATAGCGTCATGTCGGAGTCTTTCTTGAGGTCTGCGAGTTGTTTCTGTCGTCAAGACACGTATACTACTGGGCGACCATGAAGCGTCTCGTTAAACCGAAGAAAAAGTTCGCGCGGCCGGCAAGTGCTCGCAAAATCGCCGAGGAACCGAAGTCGATTCTCATAACAGGAGGTGCAGGTTTTGTAGGCAGCAACGTACTGCGATATCTGTGGAAGAGATATCCGAGGTCGCAGTTCCACGTGCTCGATGCGCTTACTTATGCAGGAGATCTGCGCAATATTCCGGACGAGATCCATTCCGATCCCCGCTTTCATTTTTGGTACGGAGACGTTCGCAATGCGAAGCTCGTCGAGGCCATCGTCGCGCAGTGCGACATCGTGATACATTTTGCGGCGGAAACGCATGTCGCACGCTCGATCCACGACGATATCAATTTCTTCTCAACCGACGTCATCGGCACGCAAGTGGTGACGAGCGCCGTGCTGCAGCACAAGGGCTCTGTAAAACGATTCATTCATACATCGACGAGCGAAGTGTATGGGACAGCTCGCACAGAAACGATGGACGAGATGCATCCCCTAGAGCCGCAAAGCCCTTATGCTGCTGCTAAAACAGGAGCCGATCGGCTCGTGTATTCATATATCACAACGCACGCGATTCCTGCCGTCATTATTAGGCCGTTCAATCTCTACGGTCCTAACCAGCATTTAGAGAAATTGATCCCGCGATTCATCACGAGCGCGCTTCTCGGAGAGTCGATGACTATTCATGGCAGCGGGGAAAGCAGACGCGATTTCACGTATGTGGAGGATCTCGCGCGCGCGATAGAGCTGATAATCGAAGCGCCGGGCGAGAAAGTGAACGGAGAAGTCTTTAACATCGCCAATAGCCGCGCGACTTCGGTCCTTGAGATCGCGGACATGATACTGAAGATACGACCGGTCAAAACAAAGAAGAAAGCAGTATTCACAGAGTACACCCTTAATATCGGTGACCGCCCTGGGCAGGTCTTTAAGCATATCGGCAACACGGATAAAATTCGATCTGTCTTGGGTTGGAAACCGCGAGTTTCTTTTGAAGAGGGAATTAAAAAAACAATCGCCTGGTATGAAGGGTTTATTATCGAGGCGAAATCCAGCCGCGTGCGGCTGCGGCGCCGAGTGCAATCGGCAGGATAATCGCTTTGTGACTCCAGACGAGTTCGTCGTAATCCAACGTACACCAGTCGTAAAACTCGCCCTTTGTCCGGATGGTTCCGCAGGTTACCCGTGCGATGTGAATGCGCATCTCGTATATCCCCCTCGCGTCGGGCGGTATGTCGAGTTCGACTACTCGGTGCGGGCCATCGAGGGTGACATCAGCCCCGACCTCCATTTCCAGGAGTCGTAGCATCGCCTGTGTGCCGTTTTCCGTCCGGTGCGTAACTCCGAGAGAGTGGAGCAATCCTGGATAAGGCTCAGCGGGGTCCTCGGCGAGCGGGGGACGACGCGCGAGGAAAACCTCGCCTCTCGAATTGAGAAATGCGACCTCCGTCGAAATACACTGACGCCACGGGAGCTGCAATTCATACAACGCGCTCGGCAGCCGCTGTTTTGCTGCTATCATTGCCCCGATTTTTTTGAATATCGGGATGGCGGCGTCAATCTCGTCTTGCGTTAATTCAACATCAGGTGACGGTTCCATTGCTCTCTCCTTATTGATCGGTGAAGCTATTCGCACTAAAGCACGATTTTTGATAAATTGCAAGGGTTACAAATTGAAGCTCTGAACCCTACAATGAGCCGAATGTCCAGAATCGGCTCGGTGCAAGAGATATGAGATCGCTCGTGACGGGTGCAGGCGGATTTATCGGCGCAAACTTAGTGCGCGCCCTCAGTGCGCGCGGCGATAAAGTGCATGCATGCGTTCGCTCGGCAAGCGATTCGTGGAGACTCCGCGGCATCGAAGATAGCATTATTCTGCATGAGGCAGACGTTTCTTCGCGCGAGGATATCGAACGCGTCGTTCTCGAGAGCAAACCCGAGCTCGTCTTTCACCTCGCGCATTACGGCGGGAACCGCGGCCAGAACGACGGCGAGGCGATCCGCCGTGTCATTATTGATGGCACTGCGCATCTTTACGAAGCATGCATGAGGGCGGGAACACTGAAAGCCATCGTCCATGCAGGCACCTCTTCAGAATATGGAGCCAAAAAAGACGCGATGCGCGAAGACATGGTTCTCGAACCAGATACAGAATACGGCGTTGCAAAAGCGTGGGCGACGCTTTTTGGCGAGCATCTCCGGCGCGAGAAGGGCGTCCCGATAACCACACTTCGGTTCTTCAGCGTGTATGGCCCGTATGAAGCCCCAACGCGTTTTTTCCCGGCTGTTATTCTTTCTCTCCTCGCGGGCATGCCTCCATCACTCTCGAATCCATCAACCGTGCGCGATTTCGTTCATGTCGATGATGTTATCAATGCATTTTTACTCGTGCCAGAAAAGGAAGCCGGTATCTATAATATTGGGACGGGACTTTCCATATCGCTCGAGAGCGCTCTTTCTATTATCCAGCGGGAACTCGGCAGCGACATGAATGTCACGTGGGGGAACATGGAGGGTAGAAGTTTCGACTCTCCGCTATGGCAAGCCGATATAGAAAAGGCGCGAGAGGTACTCGGATGGAAACCGAAGAGCACATTAGAAGAGGGCGTGCGAAAGACAGTCGCTTGGTTCAAGGAGCATCGAGACCTATATGCACAAAAGTAAGCCGGACATAGAGCAGCTCAAAAAAACCGCGCTTGCCGCGCGCAAAATGCTGATACGCATTGCTTCAAAGAGCCACTCGCCGCATATCGGCTCGTCGCTTTCGCATATTGATATTACGACCGCCCTCTATTCGGCCATTCTGAACGTGACGCCGAAAACCGCACGAGACCCGTGCCGTGACAGATTTATTCTAAGCAAGGGACATGCAGCGCTCGGCTACTATTGCGTGCTCGCGCTTCACGGATTCATTTCGCAAAAGGAATTGGAACGCTATGGAAAGAACGATACGAAACTTGCAGGGCATCCGGTTCTCGGCACCGCAAAAGGAATTGAGGCGACGAGCGGCGCCCTTGGGCACGGCTTGGCAATGGCGCTCGGGCTCGCGCTTGCCGGGAAGCGCGACGGCCTTTCTGCGAAGTACGTAGTTCTCGTAAGCGACGGGGAATGCGATGAGGGATCCACGTGGGAAGCGATCCTCTTAGCCGGGCATCTCGGGCTTGATAATCTCACGGTCATTGTTGATTACAACAAGATCCAGAGCTTCGGGCGGGTGGAAGAAGTGCTTGATCTCGAGCCGTTCGCCGATAAATGGGAAGCGTCCCGATGGGCGGTCGCCTCTCTCGACGGTCATGATTTTGCGGAGCTTCTGCCGGCTCTTTCGTCTCTCCCGCTTCGAAAAGGCAAACCGACGGTCATTATCGCGCACACGATAAAAGGGAAGGGCGTTCCGATAATGGAGAACAAGCTGGAATGGCATTACCGCGATGTCCGCCCGGAGGATCTTGAAGAGACGCTCGCGCAAGTCTATTAACTGTTATGCGCACCGCTTTCATACGAACGCTCTCCGCGCTTGCGGAAAAAGACAAGAATGTCTGGCTCGTCACTGGCGACCTGGGCTTTTCCGTTTTTGAGAATTTTATCCGCCGCTTCCCGAAGCAATATCTCAATGTGGGCGTCGCGGAGCAGAATCTCATCGGCGTAAGTGCGGGATTAGCGCTTTCTGGGAAACGCCCGTTTGCATATTCAATATCGACGTTCGCCTCGATGCGCGCGTACGAGCAGATACGGAACGATCTGTGCTATCAGGATCTGCCTGTGGCGATAATTGCAGGCGGAAGTAGCTTCAGTTATTCGACGTTCGGCTGTACGCATTTCCCGATGGAGGACTTTGCCATCATGCGCGCGCTTCCGAATATGACCGTTATCTCACCCGGAGATCCTCTGGAGGTGGAAGCGCTCCTGAAGGGCATGAATAAGCTTCGCGGGCCATCGTATATGCGCATCGCAAAAAAAGGCGAGCCCACAGTGCATACAACAAAATCATCAATTGCCCTCGGAAAAGTTGCACTCCTTGAAAGCGGAGAAGACGCAGCCATCATTGCAACTGGTCGCATACTGCCGTCTGCACAAATGGCGGCGGAAATACTAAAAGGACGCGGCATCCGTGCAAGCGTTGTATCATGCCATACGCTGAAGCCCCTCGATGCACGCGGTTTGCTGGCGGCTCTAAAAGGAAAGAAAGTTATCGCTACCTGCGAGGAGCATCATGAAATCGGAGGCCTGGGAGGTGCAGTTTCCGAGCTGATTGCAAAGAATGGTATTACATCGCGTTTTCTCTCCATAGCGATTCCTGACGAATTCCCATCGGGTGTGGGCAGTCAGGAATATTTTCTTGAGCGCTATCACCTGACGCCCGAAGGTATCTCTCGCAAAGTTGAGAAGGCGTTTCGAGCTAAATGAGAAAATTAAAGATAGCCATTGTCGTGAATGAAGTTCTACGCGGCGGCGCCCAGCGTATCATCCTTGATCTCATACAGCAATGAGCATTTTTCGCACAACAGTCCATCCTCTCCCTGCAACTGCAGGGGGCCTTTACATTGGGGGCATGCCAAGATTTCCAGTAAATCCTTGTTGATCATCGTTGCCTCTCATATTATTTGCGTCACGGACAGCACTTCCGTTCGTGCCATAATTTCACTATGCCCCCACAAGGGGGATAAGTACCTTCACGAAATTCAATGAATTACTAAGGTAGTAAACATTGTATAAAAGAATCGAATTTGATATTTACCTGAAACCGATTATGATTGCATCGAATAATGTACCATCAACTCCGACAAATACAGGCTTTGGGAACAGAATGAAACAGCAAATTGGTTTTATCGGCGGCGGCCAGATGGCGGAAGCCCTTATCAAGGGGATCATCGCTTCTGGCCTTTATCAGAAAGAAAATATCCTCGTTGCCGAACCCAATGATTTTCGGCGCAATCATCTCGAAAAGGTTTATTCGGTCAGGACCTATCCTCATAACCATACCATCTTTGACGCCAGCAGGCTCATCATCCTGGCGGTGAAGCCGCAAA
>LCQS01000009.1 GCA_001004265.1 Parcubacteria group bacterium GW2011_GWA2_51_10
TCTCGGCGCGCTCTCGGGCTACGTGCTCCAGCAGGGCGCCTACGGCCGCTCGCTTGTTGCGCGCGAAGAAGCATTTTCTGTTGCCGAAGCGGGGCTCGAATACTATCGATGGTTTCTCGCGCATAATCCTTCAATCGCACAGACCGGTCAGGGCCTCGTGAGCCCGTACACGTATGAGGTGAGCGATCCGGAAGGAGGGGGCATAGGGGAGGCAACAGTAAGCGCAACGGCGGCGCTTCAGTGCGGCGCGGCGCAATGGATCGATCTCTCATCGCGCGGAGTCTCGAATTCGAGCACTGGCTTTTCGCGCACGCTCGCGGCGCGCTACATGCGCCCGTCTGTTGCGGAATACTCGTACCTCTTGAATGGCAACGTGTGGGCGGGAGCGGATCGACAGATCAGCGGCCCGTACCATTCAAACGGCGGAATCCGCATGGACGGGACAAATAACTCGGATGTGACGAGCGGAGTTTCTACGTGGAGTTGCGACGGAAGCTTCGGATGTAACCCGACGCAATCGAGGCCAGGGATATTCGGAGGCGGTTCTGGCTTTCCGCTCTGGAAATTTCCTGCAGCGACCATCAATTTTACCGGGATCGCAAGCGATTTTCCCGCCCTCAAAGTGAAAGCGCAAACGTCAGGCATCATGCTCAATCCCACATTTGTGCAAGTAGGAGGCATCCAGCAAGGTGGTTCCTTTTCTTCTGTCGGGGGAAGCGATCAGCGGGGCTTCCGGCTCGTGTTTAATTCAAGCGGCACCGTTTCTGTCTATCGCGTGACGGGCACGAGCTACGCATGGAGCAAACACGTCGATGATACATCGAAGTGGGTGCGGGATTACCACACAATTACCGGGCAGACGCTTGTCGGCACGTACGCGATTCCGTCCGGCTGCTCCGTCATCTATTCAGAAGCGAAGACGTGGATTGAAGGAACGATTTCAAAAAAAGTAACAGTCATTGCCGCAGATAGCGGAAGCTACTCGCCGGATATCATTGTGAACAACAACATCTCGTACACGTCGACTGACGGTTCGGTCGGACTCACGGCGGTCGCGGAGCGCTCCATTTTGATTCCTCTCGTCGTTCCTAACAATATGTCTGTACGCGGCATCTTTGTGGCGCAATCGGGATACTTCGGCCGCAATCTTTACGATTGTTCGTACGCGCCGAATGACATTCGCGCCTCGCTTACCATGAATGGCACGATTGTTTCAAACAAACGCACGGGAACGAAATGGTCATACGGGTCGTGTAGCGGCACTTCCGGATTCCAGAGCCGCACCGACAGCTACGATCGTTTGCTCGCATTTTCTCCCCCGCCTTTTACGCCATCTGCGAGTGTGGACTATCGATTGATGCTCTGGCGGGAGCAATAGGCTCGGGGTCAGCGTCTTGCGGAACCCGGACAAATTCTCCAGCGGAAATTGTCCTTAGCTTCAGCGCGCGACGGCCTTCGTCGGACTCAGGCCGACCAATCTCGCGCGCTTCCAGAGGTTCCACAAGGCGCTGATTCCCTCGCTGAAGAGTTGGATAGCGAACGGCTCATTTGGCGCCAAATGAGCCGTTCAACAAGCCGTTCGATTGAATTCAGTGCGACTCATAGACATGCAGCTTCTGGGTGCCATACTGAATGTGGCCAATCTCCGATCTGTATCTTGGGGTGCGGCCACTTGACCAACTCTTAAGGAGTGTAAGATGAAGCACCTCACGGCAATTCTGCCGCCTGGCGCAACCGACGAGCGTCAAAGCGGTTTGAAGAACAGGCCAACGAAGGCGACGTAAGTCCGCATCGAGACTGAAGTCGCGGGGCGGTCTGTCTCTGTACAGCCGCCCTTTTCTTTTTCCCGGAGATCCAAAAATGAACGTGTTATAGTTTTTTCCATGAAGACAATCATTGTGGCAAACTGGAAAATGAACCCGGCTTCGTTCAGGGAGGCGAAGAAACTTTTTGAGGCGACGAAGAAAATGGCGGAGCGCGCTTCAGGTGTCTCCATTATTGTGGCTCCGCCAGTCTTGTTTCTGCGCGGGCTCGCGGCAGAGTACCGCGGCAGGAAGATCTCATTTGCCGCGCAGAATACGCACTTTGAATTGCGCGGAGGATTCACGGGAGAAATCTCTCTTCCGCAAGTGAAAGACGCGGGAGCTTCCCACGTCATTATCGGCCATTCCGAGAGGCGCGCCATGGGCGAGAGCAATGAAGACACTCGGAAAAAAGTCGCAGCTGCGCTTTCGAGTAAACTCATCCCGATACTGTGCGTGGGAGAAACGGTGCGCGTGAAAGGCGGAGAGCATTTTACGATGATTAAGGAACAGTTGCGTGTAGCTCTTTTGGAGCTGACGCCTGCTCACGCATCGCGCGTCATTATCGCGTACGAGCCCGCATGGGCGATCGGAGGAGAGAGCAGCATCAGTCCACAGGAGATGCAAACAATCGCGATTTTTATATCAAAAACGATGGTTGACATGCACGGAAAGATCGGACACCGCGTCAAAATTCTCTATGGCGCGTCTATAGGTGAGCAGAATGCGGCCGCGATGATGAAAGAAGGAAGAGTCGCGGGTCTTATCGTTGGCCACGTCAGCATAGACGCAAAACGCTTCGGTGCTCTGTTACAATCGCTCGCATGATGCACTGCATTGACGAAGTACCAGAGGGAAATTTAAAAGGAAAGCGCGTTCTCGTGCGCTCTGGGCTTGATCTTCCTTTGAATACAGCAGGGAATGTCTCGGACATTTTTAGACTGACGCAGGCATGCGAGACGATCAAATACCTTTCCTCGGCGGGTGCACGTTCGATCGTAATTTCAAAAATAGGTCGAGATCCGAAGGATACGAACGCACCTGTGGCCGCGGCCATGAAGAAATTCTTTCCGGTTTTTTTCGTTCCGGCCCTTTCTGGGCATGCGGTCGAAAGTGCGATTGGCGCCATGCGAGACGGAGACATCATTCTGCTTGAGAATCTTCAACAGGATCCACGAGAGGTCGCGGGTGACGACTCGTTCGCAAAAGAGCTCGCCGCGCTCGCGGACATATATGTGAATGACGCATTTACGAGTGCTCATCGCAGGAGTGCATCAATGACGGGCATCCCAAAGTTCTTGCCTTCCTATGCTGGCCTGCTCCTGCGTGACGAGGTTAATCAATTGGATGCGGCGAGAAAGCCAGCATCGCCGTCGTTCGCGATCCTTGGCGGAGCAAAATTTGAAACGAAAGCGCCGCTCGTGAAATCACTCCTTACGGCGTATGACCATTTGTTTATTGTCGGCGCGCTCGCGAACGATGTGTTCAAAGCGAAAGGGTATGAAGTTGGGATTTCTCTCATCTCGAATGAATTGCCAGACGAGGACGTTCTTGCGCACTCGCATTTTCTCGCACCCGTTGATGTGACTGTCGAGCGGCCCGATGGGCAAGCGCGTACCAAGAAGGCGAATGAAGTTTTGCCGGACGAAAATATTGTGGACATTGGGCCCGATTCCATTCAAATGATCGCGCCCCTGATCGCGCAAGCGAAATCAATTCTGTGGAGCGGTCCGACCGGTATATATGAACGCGGATACATTTCATACACGCACGCGACCGCAGATTTAATTTCAAAGAGCGACGCGAAAAAAGTCATCGGCGGCGGCGACACGATTGCCGCAATACAAGAGACGGGAGTGCCGGAAGAGCAGCTCGGCTTTCTTTCTACGGGTGGCGGCGCCATGCTCGAATACTTGCTCAAAGGAACGCTTCCCGCGATACAAGCGTTGAGCTAACAGTCTCTAAAAACGGGAGAGTATAACTTGGCATCAGGTTGCGAGTGCCTGCTGAATTCTTTTTTGCATTATCCCTTCTTCCCCTGGTTTGTATTTTTTATGCGGCCATAGCTGGAGGCCGTCGCCTTTGAAGCGCGGGATGATGTGAATATGCGGATGATCGACGACTTGGCCCGCGTGCTCGCGGTTGTTCATCATGATATTCACGCCATCGGCATCGAGCGCTTTCTCGACTGCGGCCGCGAGCTCATGGACCACTTCCATCATCGCCACCCAATCGCGTTTCGGAATATCAAAAATGTTCCGCACGTCCGGATTTTTTGGAATGACGAGCGTGTGCCCTGGATTTATAGGATTGATATCGAGGAACGCCAGCGTCCGCTCATCTTCGTATACTTTGTATGACGGAAGTTCGCCGGCAACGATTTTACAAAAGATGCATCCCCTCATAACGTATAGCGTATAGCGTATAGCGTTTAGCGTATAGCGCAAATTGCCGCTCGCCGGTGATACAATCTCATGAATGCCCGTTTCGGATCTCGTAAGAAATTTGTTACATAAGCGCGGAATAGAATCGGAGCAGTCAATTTCTGCCTTCCTCAATCCGGACTACGAAGCGCATACGCACTCCCCGTTTTTGCTCGCCGATATGCAGAAAGCAGTCGAGCGGATTTTTTTGGGATTGGATAGAGGGGAGCGCATTGCAATCTACGCCGACTTTGATTGCGATGGAATTCCGGGCGCCGCGCTCCTCTCGGACTTTTTTGAAAAAATCGGGTGCGCGAATTTTGAAGTCTACATCCCGCATCGCGACCGAGAAGGGTACGGATTTCATATCGAAGCAATAGAGTATCTTGCCGCGAAAGGAGTGACGGTTGTGATTACTGTCGATGTTGGCACAACGGCGCATGAAGCGATCAAGTATGCACAAAAAAAGGGAGTAGACGTGATCGTGACGGACCATCACGAACTCTCTCCGGAACATGGGCTCCCTCCGGCGTATGCCGTTCTTAATCCGAAATGCTCCGGATATCCATTTCCCGATTTGTGCGGCGCCGCGGTGGCATGGAAGCTCGTGCAAGCGCTCATTACTGAAGGAAGGAATCGGAAATTGCCGCGCTTTTTAGCAGTTCCCATAGGATGGGAGAAGTGGCTCCTCGATCTTGTCGCGATCGCAACGGTCGCGGACATGGTGCCGCTTGTAGGCGAGAACCGAGTTCTTGTGCGATACGGAATGGAAGTGCTTCGCAAATCGCGGCGTGTTGGTATCACCGCGCTCTCTCGTCGACTCCGTTTGCGGAAGGAAGAACTATCAGAAGACGACATCGGATTTTCTTTTGCGCCGCGCATCAATGCGGCGTCCCGCATGGACGAGCCCGATCTCGCCTTTCGGCTCCTCACGACGCGTGATTCGAACGAAGCAGAGCAGCTTGCCGCTCGTCTCGAGCAGCTCAACACGAGGCGCAAGGCATCCGTCGGCGCAATCGTTCGGGAAGCCAAAAAGCGCGTGCGTGAGCGGTTTTCTAGAGAGGATCGCGTGGTAGTTTTAGGAAATCCTGAATGGAAGCCGGCGCTTCTCGGGCTGGCGGCCAATTCGATCATCGGGGAGCGCGGTGGAATCGTATGCATGTGGGGGCGCGATGCAAAAGGGCGGCTCAAGGGCTCGTGCCGCTCTGACGGAGCGCTCTCGATCATCGATCTTTTTGCCGCGGCTCCCGGCGCAGTCGAAGAGTACGGAGGCCACAAACAGTCAGGAGGATTTACGGTTTCACACGAGAAGGTACATCTGCTGCAAGACACGCTGTCGGCCGCGGCAGAAAATCTCCAGGCGCGCGAGTCAGAAAAAGAGGTCACGAAGTCCGATGCGAACACATCTCTTTCTCTCATCTCGATCGCATTGTATCGAGACGTTTCTCGTCTCGCTCCATTCGGCATTGGAAATCCGAAACCCGTGTTTCTTATTTCAGATACAGTTGTCTCATCCGTACGGCGATTTGGGAAAGATAATAATCACATCGAACTCGCGCTTTCGTGCGCGCGCACAGGACATGAAGCGCGCGGCTTCGATTTTTTCCGCTCTCCGGAAAGTTTCACCTGCGCGCCTCTTCCGGGCGCACGGGTGCATCTCTTAGCGACTCTTGAGCGCGATTCATTTCGCGGCGGCTCGGCGGTCGCTCTTCGCCTCGTGGATGTTTTGTCAGAATAGAGTTATTCACGTGTAAAATTATGCAGATGGAAAGGATTGTAATTTACACCCCAGTACCACAGCGCTTCGCGCTGGCTACGGGGCAGGCAGACGGTGTTGACCGCGTGTTAATCTTTTCTTTGTGGACAAAGTAGTTATATACACTGACGGAGGAGCGCGTAATAATCCAGGGCCCGCCGGGGCAGGTGTTGTTGCTTATGATGGCAACAAAAAGATTTTTGAATTAAAAAAGTTTTTGGGCGAACGGCAGACGAATAATTGGGCAGAATATGAAGCAGTGGCGCTCGCTCTTTCGGAAGCAAAGAAACGCGGCCTCGCGAAACGGCCGATTGAAATTCGAATGGACAGCGAGCTCATAAAAGAGCAGCTTTCGAACAACTATCAGGTAAAAGAGCCGACGCTCTGGCCGCAGTACATGAAGGTTCACAATCTTTTAGTTGCACATTTTCCGGATTGCGTTTTCACGCACGTGCCGCGCGAAGAAAATAAAGAAGCGGACCGTCTTGTGAACGAAGCGATCGACAGCGCGATCTAATGGGTCCTCGAATTCTTGTTGCCGCCGTTGTAGGAATTCTTGTGGGTGTTTTCGCAGCATCATTTATTCCGCTTGGTTTCGCTGCGGCAGGTTTTGCTGCGCTCCTCTGCGTATCCGCCTTCCTCGTTTCGTTTTTCGACTCGCATAAGCGCCGACCGCTCATCATCATGGGGATCTTTCTCGTGTCATTTTCAATCGGAATTCTTCGGATGAACGGTGCAGCGCTTTCGTCGGATCCTGCGCTCTCATCGGCTCTCAACACCGAAGTGACGATCGAAGGTGTGGTTTTTGAAGAGCCGGATGTGCGCGAGTCATCAACGCGCATCTTTCTTCATGCTGATGTACTCATACCCCCACAGTCAGACAGTGGGCATGAGTCGGAGGATACGGAGAAGGTGCGTATTGATGCGGGAATTTTGGCGATTGCGCCGCCGCATTCTTCCGTCCGCTATGGTGATCGCGTACGCGCGGAAGGATTGCTTCGAGTTCCGGAAGCGTTCGATACGGGCAGCGGACGGCAGTTCAATTATCCGGCATACCTCGCGAAAGACAGCGTTCTGTATGAGCTCGCGTTTGCAGATGTTGAAGTCCTCTCGAGCGGTGAGGGAAGTCTCATAAAAAAATCGGCAATCTGGATAAAGCAAAAATTTCTGGAGGGAATCGGAAGCGCACTGCCGGAGCCGCATGCGGGGCTCGCGGGCGGCATCACCGTGGGCGCAAAGCGCGGCCTTGGAGAAAGTTTGACGGATGTGTTTATTTCCGTCGGACTCATCCACGTTGTCGTTCTTTCCGGCTACAACATCATGCTTGTCATGAACGGTGCGGCATGGCTCTTTTCTCGCGCACCGCGATTGCTCCGATTATTTGTCGGCGCATTCATCGCGATTTTCTTCGCGCTCATGACAGGAGGCGCAGCTTCGTCGGTGCGCGCCGCCGCGATGGCAGTGATCGGCGTTATTGGCCGGGCGACGGGCCGCGTGTACCTCGCTTCGCGCGCGCTCGGCATCGTTGCGCTCGCGATGGTTTTGTGGAATCCGTTTCTGCTCTCGTTCGATCCCGGCTTCCAACTATCAGTAATAGCAACTCTCGGTCTCATTTGGTTCACCCCGGTCGTGAAGCCGCACCTTCCGTGGATCACGGAGCGTTTTGCTCTGCGCGAGATTGCCGCGTCCACCATCGGCACGCAGATTGCCGTGCTACCGCTTCTCCTCTATCAAAATGGGCTGCTCCCGATTTATTCGTTTTTCGCAAATGTGCTAGCGCTTGTCGCCATCCCACCCGCAATGATCGCATCGGCGATTGCCGCGATCGGTGGCCTCATAGCGGGACCTCTCGCGCCAGTGATTGCATTTCCCGCGTATCTGCTCCTCGCGTACATCACGGCAGTTGCGGAATTTTTTAGCTCTCTGCCATTTGCATCCATTAGTATCGGACAATTCAGCGGATTCTGGCTTTTTCTTGCGTACGTTCTGATGTTCGCAATATTTATATTCATAAAAAAACGGCCGGGCTGAGTCCGGCCGTTTTCGGCTCGCACACGACCTTCAATATGCAGCATTGGGGAAGGTCAACGATGCCTCTCCCGGCACGGCCGAGGAATATGTCGGTTCGCTCACTGGTCGCGCAACACGTTTCGTGAGCTCTTCGATTGCGCGGTCGATATGCACGCGAACGCGCTCGTGTGCTCCGCCTCCTCGGCGATACATCCTGAGTATTTCCAGGTATTTCGCAGTCGCCTGCTGGTCCATCGCGGTTGAAAGGAGCAATCTCACAAGGTGGCATGCGGTAGATCCCGCATCGTGCTCCGTGCAGTCGATCTGCGCGATTGAAACCACGAGAGCCGACATTCCGCCCTCGCGAATTTCCGGGTCGGAACTGCTCAAAACATGCTCAAGGTCGAGATCATGCATTTCTATCTCCGTAAGATCACCAGCCAATTGCTGGATTCCACGACTGTATCACAAATTATTGCAGCAACGCGAATCTCTTTTCTATGACATTCCAATTCAAATTCTTGAAAAACGCGTCGATGTACTTACCTTTCCCTAGCGCTCCGTAGTCGAGAATGAATGCGTGCTCCCACACGTCGAGCGCGAGAATTATGGGGAGCGTGGCGAAATGCCCTTGGTGCTGCTCGCCCACAAAGCTCGTGAGTAGCTCCTTTGATTGCGGATCGAAATAGAGTATCGCCCATCCCGGCCCGCGGATACTGCCGATCTTTTTCATGACGGTCTCGAATCCACCGCCTCGCCCGTACTCTTTTTCAAATATTTTTGCCAATGAGCCGTTTGTGGTGAGCGCAGTCGAGCCGCCTTCAAACTGCGCGAAATAGTATTCGTGCAGGCGCATGCCGTCGAATTCGAATGAGCGTCTTCGCGTGAGTTCGGCAATGGCAAGCTCGTTTTTCTCCCAATCACTTGTCGCAAGTTCCGCAATGAGTTTTGATAGTGCATTAAAGTTCTTTACGTATCCCTCGTAGAGTCCGATATGCTGCTTCACTGATTCAGACGAGATTCCAGGAAGTTCCGGAATCTCAAATTCTTTCGGCTCATATATGTGCATAGCGGAAATTTTCAATTTTCAAATAATCCCCGCATCATAGCACTGTGCTTCATGAAGGCGATGTGAATATATGAATGTAGAATGTCCCCATGCGCACGAGTGCAAAAATCAGTCTACTTGTCATCTTTCTCCTCTCTATTGCAGTTCTCGTCATTTGGTGGGCAGTTGTTCTCGAAGATAGGAACGGAAAACTGACGGTTTCATTTCTAGATGTCGGGCAGGGCGATGCCATTTTTATAGATGCGCCATCCGGCAGACAGGTTTTGATTGACGGCGGGCGCAGTTCGGTTGTTTTGCGCGAACTATCAAAAGTGATGCCGTGGTATGACAAGACGATTGATCTTCTAATCCCCACGCATCCCGATGCGGATCATATCGGCGGTCTTATTGATGTGCTCGCTCGATACCGCGTCGCGGCCGCCATAGGGTCATCTGTGAAAGGAGATACGGGCGAGGCGAAGGAACTTGACCATGCGATCTCAAGCGAGGGCGCAAGGCGTGTCCGAGCCATGCGCGGGCAGGTAGTTGATCTCGGTCCTTCGACCAGCTCAGGATTGCGCGCATATCTAGAAATTCTTTTTCCCGATCGCTCTGTCGAGAATGTGGAAACGAACACTGGATGCGTTGTCGCACGGCTCGTGTATGGCGGGACTTCTTTTATGTTTTCCTGCGACGCGCCGCAATCGGTCGAGAAATATTTGGCGGGGCTCGACGGAAAGAATCTACACGCCAATGTGCTTAAAGCAGGGCATCACGGCTCGCGCACGTCATCATCAGAGCTGTTCATCGGCTTTGTTGATCCGGAATTCGCGGTATTTTCGCGTGGCTGCGACAACAGCTACGGGCATCCACACAAAGAAGTGATAGAAATTTTCGAACGCTTTGAAATTCCTACGTACGACACGTGCAAAAACGGGGCTATCACGTTTATGTCCGATGGAAACACGGTCCAGCGGATTCAATAATTATCAATAATGTTAGTATCCCCACTCATGTGCCGGTCGGCACATGAGTGGGGATAGTGGGGCACCGATCCGAAGGAGAAAATCTACTTGACCAATCCAGCAGTCTTAAGTGTCAGATATGCGCCTCTCTTCTTCATCGTCTTAAGCCCTTTGGCTGAAACAGTAATGGTGATCTTTTTCCCCATCTCTGGAATGAAGAGTGTCTTCTTCTGCATATTTATCTGACGGCGGCGCTTTCCCGTCGGATTAAATTTTGTCGCGCGGACACGGTTCGAATAGCCGCCCCCGACTTGACTCGATCTTTCTGTTATGACGCATTTTTTCGCCATGGTCGCAGAAGAATACCATCACCCGGATACTCTCGCAATGACAATGGCATTCTCTCCCTTGGTCGAATACGTTACAATGAAAAAATGGATATCGCACAGGCTGTTTTTCTGGTTGCCATCATCATCATGTCGGCTGTTATTCACGAAGTGATGCATGGTGTCGCTGCCGACAAACTT
Organism: Parcubacteria group bacterium GW2011_GWA2_51_10; assembly: GCA_001004265.1. Classification (GTDB taxonomy): domain Bacteria; phylum Patescibacteriota; class Minisyncoccia; order Phycocordibacterales; family UBA2100; genus UBA10103. The sequence goes on from LCQS01000009.1 coordinate 10,532, forward strand.
GGCGACCCGACAGCGCGCCTCATGGGTCGTCTCACCTTGAATCCAATAAGTCATTTGGATGCGTTCGGGTCGGTGCTGCTCCCGCTTCTCCTCACGCTCACGAATTCCCCGATTCTTTTTGGGTGGGCGAAACCAGTGCCCTATAATCCCTATAATCTGCGGCCAGGGAGATTTAGCGAAGCGATCGTCGCCGGAGCGGGCCCGGTTTCGAATCTTGTCATTGCACTCATTGCCGGTCTTTTTATTCGTTCGGGTGTTGTTCCGCCGGAGCTTGTACCTATTGTGTTCCTGATCATAGTCGTAAATGTAATGCTGTTTATATTTAATCTGATTCCTCTCCCGCCCCTCGATGGCTCAAAAGTGCTCGGAGCGCTTCTGCCGAAAAGTATTTCAGTCGGATATGACGCGTGGCGCGCCCGACTCGAAGGAAACATGTTTCTCGGGCTCGGTATTCTCGTTCTTATTATTCTGGTGCTTGGCGATTCGTTAGGGCGATTTATTTACGGCATCGCTCGCGCGATCGCCGGAGCATGAAAAAACGCCGGCTCACGCGAGCCGGCGTTTCCATCATCGTCGCGTCGGCCGAGATTCGATCTCGCGGATCCACGCAGCCCGATAGTATTTGGCGCGCCACGGGAGAACACACGAGAAGCCCGCCCATGCCTCGCGACCCAAGGCGCCGAGCCACTTACCGCGTTCTGCCGCACCGCACAGTTGTCCCAGTACGTCATGGAATCCGGAAGTGGGGTCGAGAGTCTCGGTGATAACCCAGCGCTGCCATCCGGGGCGCATGCGATCGAGAAACTTCGCCGATGTAGCGACGTTCTTGTTGATTTTTGCTTCCAGACGCTGCCGACGTTTATACCACCAACGCGCGAGGAATCCCTTCTGATCTTTCTGCGGTTCAAACTGCGCGATCCTGTACGGGGTCATGTTCCCTCCATTCGGTTTGCCCAGACTCGATTGAGCCTGGTTCTTACAGCATCATTCTGTAGATCGAATAGCGCGTCAATAGAGCATTGCTTTTCATGGGGGAGCATAGTATATTCTGCGTGCGCGCCTGGCGCGCATTTAATTTCATGTCAACAATCAATCAACTCACGCGCAAGGGACGCAAGCAAAAAACGTGGCGCACAAAAACAGTTGCGCTCTCGCGCGGTTTCAATACGCTTGAAAATCGACCCTCTTTTTATTCCTCACCGTTTAAGCGCGGCGTCTGCACGCGTGTCACGACAAAGACTCCTCGCAAGCCGAACTCTGCGATCCGCAAGATCGCGCGTGTCCGTCTCACGAATGGCATGGAAATCACCGCCTACATTCCCGGGGAGGGGCACAATCTGCAGGAACACTCTGTAGTTCTCGTGCGCGGCGGACGTGTGAAGGACATCGGACTTCGATACACCATCGTACGCGGCAAGCTCGACGCCACCGGCGTTGATGCGCGCAAGCGTGGCCGCTCGCGATATGGCGCCAAGCTTCCGAAGCAGAAGAAATCATAGAAATTGTTATGAACGAAGTGAATTACAATTTCTTAACCCGCCAAAATTTTTCCACAGGAAAAATTTTGGCGGGTGTAAGAGTTTCTAAGCTCGTTTTACTCACTAAGAACCTCTAACATGCGTCGGCCAATCAAACGTAAGCATCTTCCCGAACCGGACCCCGTGTACGGCTCGCTCAAAGTCTCGAAGCTTATCAACTACGTTATGGAGCGAGGGAAAAAAGATACGGCGCGGAAGATCGTCTACAAGGTAATGGATGAATTAAAAAAAGATGGCGACCCGGTCGCGATTCTTGAGGACGCCCTTGAGAAAGCGTCACCTTCGGTTGAAGTTCGCTCCCGACGTGTCGGCGGTGCGAACTATCAAGTCCCCCGTGAAGTCCGACCGGAAAGACGCCTTGCGCTCGGTCTTCGATGGATTGTTGAAGCTGCGGAAGGCACCAAAGGAAAGCCCATGGCGGTATCTCTTCTCAATGAAATTAAGGCAGCACACAAGGGCGAAGGAGTTGCAGTCACAAAGAAAGAAACGACGCATCGAATGGCCGAAGCCAACAAAGCATTTGCCCATTTCGCCTGGTAATTTCGCGAAGGCAAAATCAATTTTCCATTTGATATAATCGGAGGATGAAAAAGCTATATAGATTGCCGGATGAAGGAACACTCGCGGGTGTTATCGCGGGATTTGCAGAATATTTTGGTATCGATGTAACGATTTTGCGGGTATTGTTTGTTCTCTTTGTGTTAGTGACAGGCGTATTTCCGGGCGTCATCGGTTACATTCTCGCGATATTCATTATGCCGAATAGCGCGGTTTTCAAAATAGCTGTACAGTAGCGGTTCGCAGAGAAGGTTTCTGCTCTTTTTTGAAGGAGGTTGTAATGTTGCGACGTCTGTTCGAATGGTTTAGAGGCGGGACAGAACAAGAAAAAAATGCGCGGCGTGCCAAGGATTCATGGACAAGTTCTGCGGCCCGGGAGCTTCGGAACGGTCACAGACCTAGCAGATACGTCACGCATTTCAGGCCAAAGCTCGAGTCCGTTGCGACTATGCTCGGACATAGCGTCTTTGCGTATCTGAACGCGAAGGGAGGATACGCTGAGATTCGCCGTTCTAACTGGGGTGTCCTGATCCGTGTGCAGTTTGACGGATTGTCGCATGAAGATCGGGTCACCGGGGCATGGGTGTACTCGTATTTCGAGCTTCCCGAGGAGGGGAAGCGCAGATTGCGTAGTGCGCTGGCTGACAAGTCGAACCTCGAGGTGAAATTCGTGCCTTCGGAAAGGTTGCAAGTCATCGAGCGATGACCGGTGCGGCTTTGGCGAGGCGACGCACAAGAGGTGGGGAGACGGGGCGTCTTTCCGCCTCTTCACTTTTTGAGAATTTAAGTTATTATCCTACTCACGCCTTCGGGCGTTTTATCTTTATGGCACGTGATTATCCTTTAGAAAAAGTCAGAAATTTTGGGATTATAGCACCCATCGTCGCGATGATTACATCGCTCCTTGAGAACCCACGGTTCTCAACGGGCTGCGCCCTGATCTCCTTCGCGGGAAAACTACAGTTTTCCCGACCCCTTTCGCACGATGTGCGCAATAGTGGTATCTTCTGCTAATCATTTCAATATGGCGAGGGATTATCCGTTGGAGAAGGTTAGGAATTTTGGGATCATTGCGCACATCGATGCGGGGAAGACGACCACATCCGAGCGCATTCTCTATTACACGGGAATGTCGCACAAGATAGGCGAGGTGCACGAGGGCGACACGGTGACCGACTGGATGGAGCAGGAGCGCGAGCGCGGCATCACGATCACCGCTGCTGCCATCACGTGTTTCTGGAATCCGAGCTACATGGGCAGCGACACGAGCTACAAACACCGCTTCAACATTATAGACACACCCGGCCACATTGATTTCACCTCCGAGGTAAAGCGTTCCATGCGCGTCCTCGACGGCGCGGTCGTCGTATTCGACGGCGTTGCAGGCGTTGAGCCGCAGAGCGAAACGAACTGGCGATATGCGGAGGAAGCCGACGTGCCTCGCATCTGTTACATCAACAAGCTCGATCGCACCGGTGCGTCTTTTGAAAAATCTTACGCGAGCATTCTCGATCGGCTTTCCACAAAAGCAGTGCGCATGCAGATTCCGATTGGCCTTGAGGACAAGTTTGAAGGTGTCGTCGATCTCCTGACGCTGCAGAGTTTTCACTTTGAGGGAGAAAAGGGTGACATAGTAGTTGCCGGTGCGGTGCCGGAAAATTTGAAAGCGGAAGCGGAAAGCTATCGCCACGAACTTGTCGAGCGAATCGTCGAGAATGACGACGCCCTCATGAGCGCCTACCTCGATGGTAAGGAAATTCCCCTCAAAGAACTGAAGGCGACGCTCCGCAAAGCGGTGATCGCCAATAAAATCTTCCCTGTTCTCACGGGCTCTTCTCTCAAGAACAAGGGGGTTCAGCTCGTTCTCGACGCTGTCGTAGATTATTTGCCGAGTCCTTTGGAAGTGCCTCCCGCGAAAGGAATGAATCCGGAAACGGCAGAAGAAGAAACGCGCCCGGCGTCCGATGACGCACCGTTTGCCGCACTCGTTTTTAAATTGCAGGTTGATCCGTTTGTTGGTGCGCTTTCATTCTTTCGCGTCTATTCCGGCAAAATTTCCGCTGGAGATTTTGTTTACAACGCGACGACGCGCAAAAAGGAGCGTCTCGGCCGCATCGTTCGCTTGCAAGCGGACAAGAGAGAGGATTTGAAAGAAGTTTTTGCGGGCGAAATTGCGGCGGCAGTCGGCATGAAGGAAGTAAAAATCGGGCAGACACTGTGCGACGAGGAGAATCCAATTGCGCTCGAAGCGATTGTTTTTCCCGAGCCGGTCATCTCGATGCGCATCGAGCCGAAAACAAAAGTCGACCAGGAGAAAATGGGTATCGCACTATCGCGGCTATCCGATGAGGATCCGACGTTTCGCGTCACGAGCGATCCAGAAACTCTCGAGACAATCGTTTCGGGAATGGGCGAGCTTCATTTGGAAATCATTGTTGATCGTATGCGTCGCGAGTTCGGCGTCGAGGCCTCGACTGGGAAACCGCAGGTCGCCTATCGCGAAACGATTCAGGGAACGGCGGATGTCGAATACAAGCACATCAAGCAGACGGGAGGCCGCGGACAGTATGGGCACGTAAAGATTCGCGTGAAGCCGCTGGAGCCGATCGAGCCCGGCAAAAAAGTAAAAAATAATGTCGAGCGCGAAGATCATTTTGAATTCATCAACTCGATCAAGGGCGGGGCCATTCCACAGGAATATATTCAGCCGGTAAAGAAAGGTGTCAAAGAAGCAATGGAGCGCGGCATTCAGGCGGGCTTTCCGGTTGTTGATATATCAGTTGATCTCTATGATGGTTCGTATCACGACGTTGACTCATCGGAGATCGCGTTCAAGCTCGCGGCGATAAACGCGATGCAGGAAGCGCTCCGGCAAGCAAAGCCAGTCATTCTCGAGCCGATCATGAAATTGGAAGTCGTCACGCCCGAGAAATTCATGGGAGATGTGACAGGGAGTATTAACTCGAAGCGCGGGCAGATCGAAGCGATGGGCGAGCGCGGGCAAGCGCGCGTCATCACCGCGAAAGTTCCGCTCTCGGAGCTCTTCGGCTTCACGACGCAATTGCGCTCTCTTACTGAAGGCCGCGCCGTGCCGAATCTGGAGTTCTCGCACTATGCAATCGTGCCGCGCAATGTCGCAGAAGAGATCATAGTCAGCAGAAAATAAGTTCATTTAACGCATGAAGAAACGCCTGCCCGGTAGTGAGCTTGCTCTACTACCGTGTCGCAGAGGAAATAATCGCCGCGCGTAAGTAGTGAATGCGCGCTCAATTCCCGCGTTCAATTTTGACAGAAAGAACATTCTGATGCAGAATGCAAGTTGAGTTCACCGTAAGGAGGGAGAGAGTATGAGTGCAGTAGGGATCGCGGTGCTTGTCGTTTTGGTGCTCTTTGTGCTGGCGGGCACTTTTGCGTTCATCTTCGTAGCGAGGCGCAACAGAGGAGGCGATCTGCCTCCTGACGCAACGACAACCGATGGGCAGTTTCGTACGGCGGAACAACAAGCCCGCCGGAACCTGCTCGGCAGCATAGGCGGGAGGGAGAATTAACAATCCCGCCCGTACTAAAACCCCCCGGTCGGTGCCGGGGGTTTTCTTTTTAAACTATCCCCAAAATTGGTAAAAATGCCCTCGACAAATCGCAAAAATGTGCCAAGATTTTTAGATTACAAATAGAAATTATCTCCATGCTTAAAAGAACTGCGTTAACCGGCCTCGGCCTCGTTTTGCTCGCCTCTCCATTACTGGTTTCTGCGCAGTCTATCAGCGATTTGCAGGCGCAGGTCAATGCACTCCTTGCGCAGCTTCAGGCCCTTCAACAACAGCAGAATCAGAATCAAACTTTGTCGCCATTGCCTTCTCCTTCTCCGGTGCCCCCATATCAGCCGGGCGACTACGATCCAGAACAAAACTCTGCATGCGTCGCTCTCCAGTACAATCTGAAATACCGCATGACAGACGCTCGAACAGAGGGCGAAGTGTCTCTCCTCCAGGATTTCCTCCAAGCGGAAGGGTACCTGAACTCCACCCCGACTGGATTTTTCGGCCTTCAGACTCTAGCTGCTGCGAAGAAGTACCAAAGGAGTGTCGGACTTGCAAATACCGGCTACGTCGGGCCTCTTACGCGCGCGAAGATTAAAGAGGCGACCTGTTCATCGGCCGCTCCGATTGCGAGTTCTCCGACAATAAATCCCATAACACCCACAACTCCTTCTCCGTCAATTCCTAGTCCTGTCATCGCCCCCGTAGCACCGACAACTCCTTCTCCATCAATCCCTAACCCCATCATCACTCCTGTAGCACCGGCGAGTCCGACACTGCCAATTCCTATAGAGACTCCAACGCCCACGCCAGATCCAGCGCCGAATCCATCTCCCGTGTCGACTCCAGCGCTCGTCGCTCCCGCCGGTTACCCGTGGTCAAACTTTTACGGAAAAGGTATGACGTATACGGTCGAGACTGCTGCGGAAATACAAGATGCGGCAGACAGCGGTTTTAGGATAATCATGTTAGATATATATCGAAATATACCTGCGGACATCCACAATGTTATCAAAAGGAATGGTCTGAAATTTATCGTGCGTGATCTGCAGTATCGCGCACTCGAATGCCAGCCTGGCGCGTGCGATCGAGAAAAGATCATGGCAGAGGCGCGAGCCGATATCGCAAGTATGACGGATCCCGACATGATTGGCTTTTATATTCTTGACGACCCGACATTCGACGGAGAAGCTATCGCGAAAGATATTCACGCGGTTGTCGCTGAATCCAATCAGACGAGCTCCACGAAGCGCCCAACGATATGCGGCATCGCGGGATATTTGAATTGGTATGGCCAAAGTGTCGCTTCAACGACCGAATATCGCATTGTGACTGACCGAGCGATACGGAATTTTTCGCCACAGGGATGCGACATTGTGGCTCCCTATGCCTACGCTGAAACTTATGTGCATGTGAGCGATCCCTCGCAGGTGGATTGGAAAATGACCTCGCTCTTGCCATACATCAAGACAGGTCTTGCGGCGAAGGGCTGGAACATCAATTCGATCCCAATGATCGGGATACCTCAGGCTTTTTTCCTCACTGCACCTGGTGTTGTGAAGCCGCGGCCTGAGGATTTGACTGATCAAGCCGAGGCGTATTGCAAGGCCGGTGCGACTGCACTCATGCCTTTCACCTGGGATTACAACGGAGGTATTCTCACGACGGGCCAACCGCCGTATCTACTCATGTTCAACACACCATGGCTGAAACAATCAATGATCAATGGGCTCGCAAGATGCGCATCGTACTGGGCGCAGCCTGGGACGAGCGTAACACCGCCGGAACTCTTGATTCGCGCCTTCGATCCATGGACACAAGCATGGGTGGATGGCTCTCCGGCTGTGCAGGACAACTCGCTCGTACCACTCACAACCATCCCGACGATTTCTATCCCATACAACGCAGAGCCGTATTTCCAATGGGGAGCAAACAGGATACAACCCGGAAGCTGCAGGCTCGCGAGAACTCCGGGCGCTGACAACGCATTCTCTATATACGCACTTGGCGCTAAGGGTGGGAACACTATCTATTACGGGGACTTTCAGAACACCTCTAAAGGTGGCGGCAATATTACCATTCCGCATACATACGCATTCTCATGCAGCGATCCGACGGGTGCCACGCTCTGGAGTACGTCGATAATTGTCAACGTCACCGCTTCTCAGTCACCAATACCAACTGCCACGCTCACCATCAACGGAAAAGAAAGCGATACGGTATCGGTCGGGTCTCCCTTCAAGTATGTGTGGTCTTCAACGAACGCGGACCACTACACATCGTCATTCACTTCCACCGCCTGCGGCTCGGGCGATCCGTGGGTCGCCACGAATGCGAGCGGCGTACACGAGGGAATCATTGACCAAGCTGCCGCCGGTTGCACGTACACCGTGAACTACAAAGCAACTCAAAGCGCGACGGGTAAAGAGGCAACAAAAACAATTGAGGTGATAGTAAGGGCATTGGCCGCGACGCCTATACGGGCTTTCAGCGCTACGGCATCTAATAGCTGGGACAATTATGTTCCGGCAAATACTATAGATGCTGACGAGAGCACAGGTTGGATTTCCGGAGGCAGTGCAGAACAGTGGATTGAATTTGACTTCGGAGCCCAAAAAACCCTTTCCAATATGTCATTGGTGGTAGAACAAAGTCCGTCAGGTAACACTGTGCATGAAATCTATGCTGGAACGACCCCGAATCCTACGACACTTGTTCGCACCCTGTCTGGATTCACTCAATCGGCAGATGTGCTTAAGGTAACTTTCTCACCAGCTCTCACCAATATCCGCTACGTGCGCGTTAAAACAGTCGCTAGTCCATCATGGGTTGCTTGGCAAACAATAAAATTCAACGATGAGCCCACTGGGATGAGTAGGAAAACAGGCCAATTGGCGAACGTTATAGGTGCTTTGAGCGAATCTTTTTCCACGCGCCCAGCATCCGCAGTTTCCGATCCTGATCTTGGGTTTAGCTATCATTTTACGCT
>LCQS01000010.1 GCA_001004265.1 Parcubacteria group bacterium GW2011_GWA2_51_10
CGTCTCCCGGACTCGAACCGGGGACTTACGCTTTATCCCGATACCATAGCGCTTCGCGCTAGCTACGGGACAGGCGCCAGCGTTGCGACATTTACCCCGTTAGAGCCGGAGGCGAGACTCGAACTCGCGACCTATTGTTTACAAAACAATTGCTCTACCAACTGAGCTACTCCGGCTCTAACGGGGCCGACTGAGCTAAGGCGGCTTCTGCAATACTATAATCCGGACTCACCATTCTGGCTATTCATTGATATTTGTCTTAGGATTTTTCTTCTGCTCGGGCGAAACTGACTTGCCGTTTGCGCCATTTTCTCTTGCCTCATTTCGATCGGACGATCGCATCGCATGCTGTTGGATCTTCTTCAGGAAATCGGAGTTCGTGTCGCGCCGCTCGAAACGATGCTTATGCGACACGAGATCGGCAAGTTTGTATGCTTGCCGTTCCAGGTAGCGGGCAAATTCTGCTGTCTTGAGAGCCGCAATGTGGATCGAGAAGCGCGCGAGATGCAGGGCCGCAGGCGGCAGCCGCGCGAGCTGTTCCCTCCCTCGAATGAGCTGACCCTTAAGGAGAAGCGCGCGGGAATCGGCCGTATCGCGAAAATCCGGATAGAGAATGCGCTCTCGTCGCTCTTCCCATAGCTTGAGCGCAAATAAGCCCACGATAGCGAAGAGAGAAAGAAAGAAAATGATCGAGGCGAAAATCATGGTATTAACGCACGCTCAGTCTTTCGAATCGGACGATCTCTATCTTTTCACCGAATTTCTGAATCGCACTGTTGATGAGCTCTCCTATCGTAAGGGAGGGGTCCTTGACGTACGGCTGTTCGAGCAGCACACGCTCTTTGAGATAGCTGTCAATTTTCCCTTCGATCGCTTGCATGCGCGCCTTATCCGGCACATTCACAGCCTCTTTTGCAAACACGTCCCGTAATTTCGCGAGCTCTGAATCACCTACGTCCTTGCGGCTTTTGTATTGCGGATTCATCGCCGCTACCTGCATCGCGATTTCATATGCCAGTTTTCCGAACTCCTCGTTTTTCGAAACGAAATCTGTTTCTGACGCCATCACGACCGCACCTACGACGCTTCCGCCAGCATGCGTGTATGCTGCAGCAATCCCCGCGCCGAGCGCACGATCAGATTTTTTCGACGCTGCAGAAGTGCTGTGTTTGCGCAGAATTACTTTCGCTTTCTCCAAATCACCCTCAGCTTCTTCAAGCGCCTTCTTACACTGCATGATAGACACTCCCGTTTCGTCACGGAGTTGTTTGATCAGCTCAGTTGTAATTTCCATAGATGTGCCAATCTACAAATCTATTCCAATCTACAAATGTCTGCGAATTCTGCTGTAGTTCTATTTGTACGCATTCGTAGCATTCGCATCATTCGCGGATTGGGACTTCCTCTTTCCTCCATTCACCGCCTCCACTATTTCTTCCACGACTAGTCTGATACTCCGAACGGATGTGTCATTTCCTGGAATGGGATACTGTATGGGAGAAAAATCGCAGTCAGAACTCGCGAGCCCGACGATCGGAATTGACATTTGATTCGCCTCGCGCACCGCCGTGCTCTCGTGCTTCGTGTCTACTATGAAAAGGGCGGCTGGAAGATCGGCCATGTTCGTAAGGCCGCCAAAACGCCCGAGCAGTTCATCAATTTCCCTGTCAATGAGAAGTCGCTCCTTCTTCGTGTACTTTTCGAGCTGACCACTGTCGCGCTCACTCATTAATTTCTCCAAGCGGTCGATGCGCTTCCGGATGTTTTTGAAATTTGTGAGCGTGCCTCCGATCCATCTGCCCGCAACATACGGAGCGCCAACCAACAGTGCGGCATCTTTGATGATCCCCGTTGCCTCGTGCTTTCCCCCGACGAAAAGAACCTGTTTACCACTTCCTGCTATTGAGGCGACAAACGCTTTCGCGGCTTCTAGTCTGCGCTGTGTTTCTTCAAGGTCGAATATGTCGCTCCGATCTTTCGTGCCGAAAATATACGGCGCGGCTGTTGGATGTCGGCGCGTGCGAGAATATCCGAAATGCGTCCCCGCTTCAAAAAGCGTTTGAATGTCCTTTGTATCTCCCGGCATAATGAAAGGGCACTATAGCAAAAATGGGCGGTCAAAGTCAAAGCATCACGTGCCGACAGCATTGTCCGCCGCGTCGAGTGAGGCAAGAATATCATCGAGACGTCCGTTCATTATCCCTTCCACATTCGACCACGATTCCTTGATGCGGTGATCTGTCACCCGATCTTGCGGGAAATTGTAGGTGCGGATTTTCTCCGAGCGATCAGCCGTCCCGACCTGCGCTTTGCGCTCCGCTGCCCGTTTTCTGTCCGCTTTCTCGTCCTCACGCAATTGAAGCTTACTTATAAGAAGCTGCATCGCCTTTTCGCGGTTCTGCTGCTGGCTTCGCTCTGAAGTGCATCGCACATCGAGACCAGTTGGTGTATGAATGATGCGCACTGCGGTCTCCACTTTATTAACATTCTGCCCGCCTGCTCCGCCCGAGCGCGAGAATTCTATTTCTAAATCCGCCGGATTAATTGTTATTTTCGCTCGCTTGTATATCGGCAAGATAGCAACTGATGCAGTTGAAGTATGAATTCTTCCGGCTTTTTCAGTCGCAGGAACGCGCTGAACACGATGCACGCCTGTCTCGAAGCGCAGCACATAGGAACTGTTCTCGCCTTTTATTTCGAACTGCGCCTCTTTATATCCGCCGACGGTCGCTCGCGACTCTTCGAGTGCGCGCCAGCGCCAGCCTCTCCCTTCTGAAAAGCGCAGATACATCCGCGCAAGCTCCTCTGCAAAAAGTGACGCTTCCTCACCCCCAACGCCCGCACGCACTTCGAGCACTACTTCATTCGGCCATTCGCGTTCGGCAGCATCGAGAGGTGAGCCGACAATCTTTTCCATTTCCGAGAGGAGTGCCTCTTTCTGCTCCGCTATTTCTTCCAACTCTTTCTCCGCGAGCTGTTTCATAGAAGAATCAACTTCCACGAGCTCCGCCGCATCCTGCTCCGCTTTCGTGAGGCGCTTCCACTCTTGCACCATATAGGAAACGCGCCGATCTTCGGCGTAATCGAGAGGATTTATGTGATTCGCTTCGCTCATAGGTCTATAGGTCGTAGGTTACAGGTTACAGTAAAGCCGCGCCACAAGTGTGGCGCGGCTTTAAAACAGTGTCCTTATTTCTTCTTGGCGGTTTTCTTAGAAACCTTTGACGCGCGCGTTTTGAACTTTTCGACGCGACCTGCCGTATCAATCGTCTTCGAAGTGCCCGTGTAGAAAGGATGCGATGCGCTTGAAATTTCGACATTAAAAACTGGGTATTCTTTTCCATCTTCCCATTTTGCTGTCTTGCTTGTCGTGATAGTCGAACCAATCAAAAAACGCTTCCCCGACGTGGAGTCGTCAAAAATTACCTGCCGATAATCCGCCGGATGTATGTCTTTTTTCATAGCTTGATAACAATAGCTCAAAAACGACTTATTTTCAAGCTTCTGTACAGCTTCTGTACTAGCTTCGGTACGAGATAGTATTCTGTTATTGATCTATTCAGTGGTATTCAAACCACGATCAAATAAATATGGGTAGCAAAAACCACAGAAAGATAAGACTTATGACTATAAACATACCTAAGACTACAGCCACCACCATATGGCCAACTCGTGTTGTCGGCGTAAGAAGAGTAGTTTTTGGCATGTCGCGCCATAAATAATGATGGTTCATATATGCAATCCCGATGAAAATGACAATTGCGAAAATTGAACTGGCCACATCCCTATCATTCGCAAACGGGTTAAGAAATCCTGAAACGATGAAATAATATGAACCCAGCCCAACGAAACAGTATATAAGGAGCGCTAAGATTTTTTTGATAGCTGGCATAAGTCTTTCTTGCAGAAAATTATATCACACTGGACGGACTCAGAAACGCGCTGGACTATCCACCCAAAATATCTATTTCAGACTGAATCCTATCCACATGATCCATCACGCTGTCGCCATAGATGGCGTTCGCCGGCTTGTTCCAGTTGCTTCCCGCAAAATACTTAAGGGCCGCACGGCGCTCCGCAGTGCGACCGCCCGCATCCGCCCCATTGTCCTTCATTAACAGCGCTGTTGCGAAAATCGCGGTACGCGGGCTCCATGGATCAGGTATGCTCTCCCCTGAAAGCGCCGAAATGCGGCTCTTGTATAACATCCACGTCGAAGGAATGAATTGCGACGGGCCCATAGCGCCACCATATCCGACTCCCTGCGGGCATGACACAGGCGTCGTAGACCAGTCGCGGCCAAGTGCGCTCGTAATCTCTCTGAACGGTTCAATGTCGCGGGACGGCTTCATGACGGTGGCAAACACGCGGCCGGTCGTCCTAGCAATGCCCCCTCCGGTTTCGAGATTTGTCATGTAGCATGAACCCACATTTTTCCCCAGATCGGATTCCTGCGTGAGAATTGCAAGAATGAGCGCAGGCCGCACACCAGTCGCGCGAGATGCTTCTTTCGCGTACTCATACGCAGTGCCGAAGGGAATGGCGGCGGAATCGCGTAGCCCGAAGAGTGCCGTGCGTATCTCCGCCGCGCGCTTCTGTTTGTCGGCGATTATCTGTTGGTAAGTATTCTCCTGCCCCTTCGTTGTGGTAAGAATTTGTTTCTTCTCCGCCTCATCTCTTTGGATCGCCTGCTTAGCTATGACCTGTGCCGTGCGTACTTTTTGCGTTTCGTCCTCTTTTTCTTCGAGTTCCAGTTTGTGCCCGCTAAGCTGCGCGCGAAGTGCCGCCATTTCATCGAATGATTCATCGAGAGCCCGCTCGATTGTGGCAAATTCGTCAAGTTCTCTGAAAACATCAGAAATGGAGCCCGCGGAAAGAATTAGCGCACTCATCGGGATGTCGTCTATTTCGCGCGTCCTCCGTAGGATTTGCGCAAGCGAATCCTCTTCTCTCGTGATTTTTTTGTCTACTTCTGATATGGAAGACTTTTTTTCAGAGATATTGCTCTGAAGCTTTTTTATCGTGAGATCGGTCTGTTTTATCTGCAGCTGCGCGTTCTTTATTTTTGTATCGAGTATTGAAATGTCGCGTTCGAGCGTCGTGCGACGCTTCTGCAGCTCGGAGAGCGTTCCTTTATTGTTTGCGATATCTTTTTCAATTTGATCAAGTTCCGCCTGAAGTGCTGCGCGCTGCTCCACGTTGCTCACCTGCGCACGGGAAAAAAACGGCGCCGAAGAGAGGGAAATAATGACAAGAAACGCAAAAAAACAGACCCGCATGCGTGTCGTGTGCATGCTTTAGTATAACAATTATTCCGACTTCTTCTCGACTTTTTTCTCTTCTTTTCCCTTTCCGCCGGCTGATTCGCCGCCTTCTGCAGGGGCTTCTGCACCCGCTGCCGCGGGAGCACCTTCGGCGGCAACACCTGCGACAGGAGCTGGGGCCTCAACCTTCTCTTCTTTGAATTCGACTACTGATACGACAATATCCTCGGGGTCAGTGATGAGCGTTGCACTCGAGGGAATCTTCACGTTGCCTGCAGTAATATGATCGCCCACATTCACGAGCTGCGCGATATCGACAGGAAGATCGTGCGGCAACTGGGCCGGCGCAACCTCGATTTCGATTTCGTGAAGCGCTTTGACGATAATATGGCCTTCCTTTTCTGCCGGCGCGGCACCAATGAATGAAAGCGGGACGTTAATCGTGATTTTCTTGCCTTTCTCGAGAACGTAAAAATCGGCATGCAAGGGGAGTCCTGTTACTGGATGAAACTGCACGTCGTGGATCAACGTGTCTTTCTCTTCCCCGACACCCGTGAGCGTAATGACAGTCGTCTCTCCTGCCTCCTTCCACGTGTGCGTGAACCGACGCGCGTCGACTGCAATTGGCGTCGTCTTTTCTTTCGGCCCATAGAACACGGCAGGCATGAGGCCCTCCCCTCGTAGCGCATCATTCGATTCCTCCGCATCTCGCGGCTTAACTTCAAGCTGTAACATGCGCGGCAGTATACCCCGTGAGATAGATCAACTGCAATAGCCATCAATGCTTAGTGGGTTCAGCTCATTCACTGTTCACTGTTCACTGCCCGCCCCGTTGGCAGCTCGCTGTCCTTCGGGGTTCACTGTAAACTATATGCATGAAGTATGACTTCGTTTCCGTGGGCGACATTACGACGGATGCTTTCATACGCCTGAAAGAAGCTGAGGAACATGTATTCCACGGCACAAGAGAATTATGCGTGCGATTTGCCGAGAAAATCCCATATGAGGAGGTGACGGAAGTACGCGCCGTCGGCAATTCTGCAAATGCCGCTGTTGCGGCACGCCGGCTGGGGCTTTCTTCCGCTCTCGCAACATGGATGGGAGATGACGAAAACGGCACGCACTGCCTCGAAACCCTGCGCTCGCAAGGCATTGCGGATGAATTCGTCACAATTGAAAAAGGAAAACGCACCAATTATCACTACGTTTTAATGTTCGGATCGGAACGCACTATTCTCATCAAGCACGAAGACTATTCCTATCACCTACCGAATTTCGGCGAGCCGCCGCGTTACCTATACTTCTCATCTATTTCGGAAAATGCTCGAGAGTTTCATCATGAACTCTCTTCATACGTGCGAGCGCATCCCGAAACGAAACTTGTTTTCCAGCCAGGGACCTTCCAGATAAAGCTCGGGGCAGAAGAAATCAAGGATATATATGCAGTCACGGAGATCTTTTTCTGTAACAAAGAAGAGGCGCAAACGATTTTACATACGGACGAATCGGACGCGAAGAAATTATTGGAGAGGGTGCGCGCCCTCGGTCCACGGATCGTGTGCATCACGGACGGACCAAAGGGGGCGTACATACTCGAGCAAAGTGGCGCGTGGTTTGCGCCGATGTATCCGGACCCGGCACCGCCGAAAAATCGTACCGGAGCGGGAGACGCGACTGCCTCGACGACTGTTGCATATATTGCGAAAGGCCTTGCACCAAAAGATGCCCTCCTCCGAGGACTCGTAAACGCAGCATCCGTCGTTCAGCACGTGGGTGCACAAACCGGACTTCTAGCTGATGCCCAAATCGAAGAGTGGTACGCCAAGCGGCCGGCCGATTTCGTTACTACGCCGATATAGCAAATGTGCGACCTCGTAGGTCGCACATTCCAAAATTCCGAGAAAAATTATAGAAGTTCAGAGTTTTTTCCGTTCTATTGCTTTCTTGGCAGCTGCAACAATCGCGCCCACGCCCATGCCATAGTGTTCAATTAATTCCTTCGCGGTTCCGGATTGGCCGAATGCATCGTGAACGCCGATGAATTCGATGGGAGTCGGCGACACGGACGCGAGGAGTTCCGCTATAGCACCTCCGAGCCCTCCAATAATTTGGTGTTCTTCGACAGTGACAACGGCTCCCGCTTCGCGCGCGAGCCGCACGATAGTATCCGCGTCGAGCGGTTTAATGGTGTGTATGTCGGCCACATATGCGCCGAGGCCTTCTTTTTCCAGCTCGCGCGCGGCCAGAAGCGCGTTGTGAACAAGCGGACCCGTAGCAAAAATAGCCACTTCCGCGCGTCCGGGCGATGGCGGATTCCAAAAAATATTCGCCTTCCCGATCTCAAAAGGAGTTTCAGCGGTCGTCATTACCGATGTTTTCTCTCTACCGAATCGCAGATACACGGGCGTTCCCGACTTTGCCGCTGCGAGCGTTGCTTTTCGCCCCTCCTCCGCATCGCACGGCGAAATTACGATAAAACGCGGTAGGGCTCGCATCATCGCGATGTCTTCGAGCGCCTGGTGCGTCGCTCCGTCCGGTCCGACTGAAACTCCCGCATGCATGCCGCACACTTTGACCGGCACGTTATTAATTGCAATCGTCGTGCGAATCTGCTCCCAATTCCTCCCGGGAGAGAATGTGGCATAGGATGTAATGAATGGGATTTTTCCGTAGTTTGCCATGCCTGCGGCAACTGTTGCGAGATTCTGCTCCGCCACGCCCACTTGTACGAATCGCTCTGGAAACGCCTTTTCAAAATGATGCGCTTGTGTAGATTCAGCTAAGTCTGCAGTAAGAACCACAATGCGTTCATCCATTTTTCCTGCCTCAACAACGCCTTTCCCAAAGCCCTCGCGAGACGATGCTTGCGCTGGTTTATCAAAAATATTCTCCGCTAATTTTGCATCGGCGTTGATCATATCTTTAATAATTTTAGTCCAACCTCCTCGTCGTACTCGCGCGAGAGAGAAATATCTAAAGCGATAAGGAACACTTCAAGCGTTACGGCAACGTGGGCTTCTTTTACATGCGCGCCGAGCACGCGTCCTCCCTCGTCGCACGCCGTAAGCACCGCGTGTGCGTGAATAAATGGCCTGCCTTCGACGAGCGCCACATTTCCGTTCATGCTCGCAACCTCGAATTCTCCGGATTCTTCCGTAAAAAAATACTCGCGTTTCTTGAGATCATAATATCCTATCTTTACCCGATCGACTGAGCCAATCGCGTGGAAAGCCGCAGCATGGATGCCATGCTCATCGCAGTATTTCGTAAGCGCAGCTATAACCTCCTCCCCGCGCGAGAGAACAATCATATGACGACGCTTGTCTTGCGTTGCTCTCATATGGATTTTTGCGCCTCCTCGAGCTCCGCTAGAAAAACTTCTCTCTGTTTGTCGGCGGGAATTTTATCCGTCGGACCTTTTCCGGGGGGCGTACCGTGCCAGCGATAATCGTTTTCGATCGTGTGAACTCCCTTGCCCGGCGTCGTATGCGCGAGAATCATCGTCGGTTTTTCTTTGATTGATTTTGCCTCGTCGCATGCCTCAACAAACTGTGCGACATTGTGCCCATCTATTTCAATCACGTGCCAATTGAATGCGCGATACTTATCCGCTAAGGGCTCAAGTGGCATCACATCCTCGGTGTTGCCATCTATCTGAATGTTATTGCGATCCATAATCGCGGTGAGGTTCGTCAAACGGTATTTCCCCGCAAACATTGCCGCTTCCCAGGTGTTGCCCTCTTCATGCTCCCCATCAGACATCGCGCAGAAAATCCTGAATCCGCCGGCTGGCGGACCATCCATTCTTGCCGCAAGAGCATATCCGGACGCTTGGGAAAGACCGCTCCCGAGGGGCCCTGATGTCGTTTCAACGCCGGGCAAAAAAGTACGTTCGGGATGCCCCTGCAGGCGCGATCCGAACTTTCGGAGCGTCATGCACTCTTCGAGGGGAAAATACCCGGCGTGCGCCATCGCCGCATAGCGCACGGGAGTAATGTGTCCGTTGGATAGAAAAAGACGATCGCGCTCCGCCCATTTAGGATTCTTTGGATCGTGATGCAGTACGTGAAAATAGAGCGCCGCAAAAATATCCGCCATCCCAAGGGGGCCCGCAGTGTGGCCGCTCCCCGCTTCCGATAGCATCTCGATTACTGTTTTCCGGATAGCGTACGCCTTCAATTCGATCTCGCGCACTTCAGTATCAGTAATGCTCATTGTCCAGCAGTATATCAATAATTTTCCTTACAGACTTTGGAGTGCCCTCTTCACAACTTCGTCGTCCACAGGATGCGCGTATAGGCCATCCTTTACATACACGGAGCCGATGCGCTCGAGCAGAACGTAATGCGGTTTGCCGCCGCGTACTTTTTTATCCCCCTTCGTCGCCTCAATAATCTCCTCCGGATTGAATGAAGGAAAATCAGCCGACTGTATGCCAAGGCGCGAGAGTGTCGCGAAAATCAGCCGTGAATCGCCCTCCGAAAGATGCCCGAGCAATTCGGAGATTTTCGCTTCGACCAGCATGCCCCACGCTATTGAATATCCATGTGGGAGTTTGTAGCGAGACAGGAGCTCGATCGCATGCCCTATGGTATGCCCGAAATTGATGATCTTGCGCTCACTTTCCTCTCGCAGGTCGCGCTTGGTAATTCCTTCCTTTATTCTCACGGATGCTTCGACAATCTGTGCAAGATTTGCCAAATCTTCCGCAGGGTGAGCAGGGTCAAGGCGCTCGACGAGAGCGAGACTATCTTTATCGGAAGTGAAAAATGTTTTCACCGCCTCAAAGAGTCCGTTCAGAATCTCTTTTGCAGGTAGCTGCGATAGATATTCGATTTCCATAAGGACCGCGCGCGGCATCCAGAATGCCCCGATAGTGTTCTTTCCGTACGGAGTATCGATGCCGACTTTTCCGCCGATTGCACTGTCTACCATCGCAAGGAGCGTCGTTGGCACGTTTATCCACGGCACTCCGCGCAGATACGTCGCTGCGACAAATCCTGCAACATCGCCAACAACCCCTCCACCAAGGGCGACAATCAAAGTATCTCGGCCATACCGCTTTTCAAGGAGCGCGTGCTGAAGTGCCGTTATCGTGTCTTGGTTTTTGCTCTCTTCTCCTGCCCTGAATTCGAAAATTTCAGCGGATAATCCCGCAGTTTTGAGAGCTCTTAAAAACTGCTCTCCTAAAATCGCTCGGACACCGCTATCGGTAATCACCGCAACGCGCATGCCAGCTGCTTCTTGCGATATTGTTTCAGCGATTTTCTGGCCGATTCCAGTCCCGATCAGAATGGAATAGGAGCGAACGTCCGGAGATGTAATGTCAATTATGCTGCGCGACATAACGTATTGTCTCTTCAGTCGCCTCCCATCCGAGGCACGGATCGGTGATCGAAAGGCCGCCACGATCAATCGTTTCAGACGTCGTCTTATCGAGACTCTGATTGCCTTCCTTAATAAAACTCTCCATCATGAAGCCCTTGACGAGATCGCGGCAATCAGGGTGGACTTTCATCGTCGCGAGCACTTCTTTCACGATAGTGGGCTGGAGTGAGGCGTCTTTTTTTCCGTTCACGAGGCAGTTGTCGTGACTTGCGTCAACGATAATTGCCGGATTTTTAACTTTGTGCTTCTCGAAGAGCGCCTTTGCTTTGTGTACATGCTCGACTCCGTAGTTAGGACCGCTCGCTCCGCCTCGCAGGACGAGGTGTGCGTACGGATTTCCCTGCGTCTCCACTTGGTAGCCGTCGAAGACCGCGTGGTGCTTGTGCTGCGCTGCAACGATGCCGTTCATCGCAACTTCTATTGAGCCGCTCGTGGAATTCTTCATCCCCGCAGGGCAATCCAGACCGGAGGCGAAAATCCGATGCTCCTGATCCTCTACGCTTCGCGCGCCAATTGCGATCCACGATAGAAGTTCCGCAAATCCTTTTGCGTTGTGCGTAAAGAGAGCCTCATCCGCTATTGGAAGTCCCATCTCAACAATTTCCACCATGAGCTTGCGACAATATTTGATTCCTTCCGCAATATCGGGTTCTGCGTATGGCTCCGGCTGATTCACGGGACCGAGCCACCCCTTCATGGTGCGCGGCTTTTGGATGTAGACCCGCATGACAATTTTTACCTTGTCTTGGACCTCATCTGACAGTTTTTTGAGGCGCTTCGCGTATTCGAGCGTTGCCTCGTAGGGCCATGCCGAGCAGGGGCCGACGATAAAAAGAAGCCGGCTATCCTTGCCGGACAAAATATTCCGGATTTCATTCCGATCAGCCTCTACCTTTTTCTGCGCCGCGTCCGAAATCGGATATTCCCGGATTATCTGCTCCGCCGTCGGCATTTGCTTGATGACTCTGTGTGTCATCCCAGCAGATTAACATATTCTGCATCAGATATCTCGCGTTTGAGCCACAAACGCTCCTGCTGGAGTGCCTGCGCGAGAAACATGACAATGCCTGAGATTGTCTTTGCACCGCGCTCTTTAGCTTCTCGAAGGAGCCTCGTCTCGCGCGGCTTGTAGATGAGATCAAACACGATTGCATCCGGCCGAATTATTTCTTTCGCAATCGGTGAGTCATCGACATTCGGCAGCATTCCAACAGGAGTTGCATTAATAATGACATCAAATGCGGCGCCGCTTTCATTTACCTCTTTCAGCACCTCTCCTTCAAATGCTCTGCATAATGCCTCCGCTTTTGCGAACGTTCGGTCAAAGCAGAAGATCGAGGCGCCTTCTTTCTTAAGATGGTAGGCGATGGCGCGGGCGGCACCGCCCGCGCCAAGAAGAAGTACGTTCTTCCCATTCAAAGGAAGACCTGAAAGCGCCACGGCAACGCCGATTACATCGGTATTGAAGCCCTTGAGCTTTCCGTTCTCATTGATGACTGTATTTACCGAGCCGATCTCCCGCGCCACAGTGTCAATCTCATCGAGAAGCGGCATGATCTTTTCCTTGTGCGGGATCGTGACGGCAGTGAGATGTATCGGAAGCGCACGCACCGCGGCGACGAGTTTCTCGATGTCAGGATTCTCGAACGCGAGCATGACAGCATCCACGCCCTCACGCGCGTATATTTCATTATGGAGAAGCGGGCTCAAGCTCTGTCCCACGGGATACCCAAAAACCGCAGTGAGCTTCGTCGCGGGCGTGATGCTCATGTTTTTTTTGAGAGGTGCGAATGGAGCATACCGACAGCTTCGCGATACCCTTCCTCTTTCTTGCCGCGCACCTGTGCGACGCAGGCGGGAGCAATGACTGAAATTTTTCTCCAGTCCTCGCGAGAATTGATATCAGAAAGATGCACCTCGACAGCAGGAAGCCCCGCATCTGCGATCGCATCGTGTAGAGCATAGCTGTAATGAGTAAGCGCGCCCGGATTGATAATAATTCCTGCCGCATTCGGCGATTCCTTCTGCAAAAAATCAATGAGCGCTCCCTCATGGTTCGACTGAAATGCTTTCATTGCATAGCCCAATTGCTCCGACTCGCTTTTGACGAGCGCTTCAATATCCTCGAGTGTCGCGCCTCCATAGTGCGCGGCGTCCCGCTTGCCGAGCAAGTTCAGATTCGGCCCGTGTATGAGAAGAATGGCCTTCATTCAGATAGAGTACTAGAATGACATGAATTTAGCGAGCACCGTGAGATTTCAAATCACCTTTCAAGTTTCCTTTTAGTAGCAAGATTTTAAATGATTTAGTAAATGTTGCAGATACAATAGGCCTTAGTACTGCTTTTGTCGCACCAATTTTGGCCGGCGAGCCAGGGTCGGCATGACGGAGAAATTCCGGTCGTCGTATCGGGCGCGGCTTCTAAATAGGTAACCATAAGAGCGCCATATGGGGTGTTGGCACCGTAATTGTAATAACAATACGTTCCACCACCTGGGGTACGCGGTATCTGGCCGAGGAAACCGTCGGTAATAAGAAGTGTCATAAGCTGGTCATACTGGACTTGATTGGGTCCCCCATCGCAAACTTGACTGCCGGAAACATAATTTGGTGGCATAGAGGCATATTTGTCATAATAAAATGCCAAAGCCGTACTTATTGACTTGAAATCTGCCTGCTTTCTCACATCTCGCGCTTTCGCGCGAGCACTATTTACACTCGCAAGAACAATCGAAGAGAGCATGCCGATTATTGCAATCACCACAAGCAACTCTATTAGGGTGAATCCGCGCTGGTGCATAAATAATTGTCGTCAAGGTTGCTCAAATTGCCGCTGATCAATTGTTTTGATGCGATCAAGCTCCTCCCTTCCAGAGCCTTCGCCACCACTGAAAAAGAAAAACCCGCCAATGAAAACCGCGACCACTACGATCCCAAGTAATAGATATTCGGCCGATTTGCGATTAGAAACAAGACCACTTTTGATGAGCCACGCCGTTAAGTCGAAGCCGCTTCGTGCACGTGGACGGCCGAATTCATCCCACTCGTCGCTCTGGAATTTCATGTCGGACATACAATAATTTTACGTTGATGCTGATTCAGCTGCAATCTTCAATGCCGCATAAGTTTTTGCTGGATCGGCTGATTTGGATATTGCCGCGCCGACGGAGAATCGCCGCGCACCCGCCCGTGCTAAATCAACAATATTTGAGGACGACACGCCTCCGTCGACACTGATGAGAAGCTCGGGGTAGAGCGCATTCAGCTCCGCGATTCTTTCGATCGCCCGTGGATCGAAAAGCGCTCCCTGAAGGCCGATAGTCGCCACGGACATCACCTGAACGAAATCGCATGCGGGCACTAGTGGCCCCAAGACTGGAAGCGGCGTGTCTAAGAGAATCGAAAGCCCCGCCTCCGCTCCCGCTTTTTTCCACACATCGAGCGCCCCGTGCGCCGCTTCTGTTGTGTCAAATGCTTCCACATGCCCGATTATTCGCCTCGCGCCTGCGCGCGCAAAAAGAAGTCCGATTTTCCGTTCTGTTTCGACCATGAGGTGAATCTCGGCTTTAAGATTCCCAAGCGCCGACAAGTCGGGTACCTCATATATTCCTTTTTTTGTGTACGGCCATGAAATAACTGGCGCGAAAATGCCGTCGTCTATATCGATATGTACCCATTCTGCGAAAGCTGACAACTTCGAACACAGCTGCAGGTCCTCCGTCTTCAATACAACTGCTGTCGGTACAATTTCAATCATTACTGCATTATAGCGTCATCAACTCCGATCAATATGCACAAACTCCCGCAGGAGCGGGAGTTTGCGTACAAAGATTCTACTCGTCATTCGACGGATGGCTTAGATGTTTAGTTGCAGGTTATGTCGCCGGCCCCCGGAGCTGCAGCAAGAGTTTTCCTTGCGCCGCTTGAGTCTACACACCATACGCCAGTCTCATTGACGAGCGAAGAGGAAATAGAATATCCACCCGTGCTTCCAGCTGTTACTCGGCATGTTACGGCGCCCGAACCATTTGCAGCATCCATCGCGGTAATCATGTTTCCTACCGTAGTATCAGCAAACACCCCTACAGTGCAGGCGTCAGATGCCGCTGCAGCGTACTGAGTTTGAGTGTCATAATAAACTTCTGCCGCCGTCTGAAGATCGGCGAGCTGCTGCTTGATGGCGGCATCTGCGCCCTTTTTCCGTGCCTGATTGACCGATGCGATAACGACGGACGACAGAAGCCCGATAATCGCTATCACAACGAGAAGCTCAATTAGCGTAAACCCCTTGCTCTTTCGCACTGTTCCTAACGTTTGATTCATAATGCAATAAAAAACAACTTATGCTTATAAGATTGGACCTATTTTCGGCAGGTTTAATTGTGGGCGCGCGACCTGCCTTTTGCAACCCCCACCTGTGGATTACCCAAATTGGACAAAAATTGATTATGGATGGTGTGATATAGTGCCTCTATGAAGAAAAAGGTCTCAAAAAAGGAATCCGAGTTCGACAAACTTGCCAGACTCATCAAAAGTGAAAGCGAAGATATTCGCGGAGAAATGAAGGAAGAATTTGCTGATGTTCGAAGCGAAATGAAATCGGAATTTGCGAATGTGCGGAAAGAAATGCGAGAGGGATTCTCGGCGATCATCCGTCGGCTCGATACAGTCATCCAAATGCAACTAGACGAACATGCGCGGAGAATAAAGGAATTAGAAACCGCTGTATTTCATAGATAAACATGGCGCGGATCGCGATAAATGGATTCGGAAGAATCGGGCGGACATTCTTCCGCGCACTTTGGCAGAGCTTGGGGCATAACCTGGAAATTATTGCGATCAACGATTTATCAACAGCGGAGAATCTTGCATACCTACTGAAGCACGATTCGGTGTACGGCAAGGCACCATTTGAAGTTAACTCTTCGACAGGATCAGGCCAAGCTGCTCTCATTATTGATGGAAAGGAGGTGAAATTATTTTCAGAAAAAGATCCTGCGAAGCTGCCGTGGAAAGATCTCGGAGTAGATATCGTTGTCGAATGCACGGGAGTCTTCAATGATGCGGAAAAAGCGCGAGCTCACATTACGGCGGGCGCAAAGCGAGTCGTCGTCAGCGCTCCCGTGAAAGGCATCGGAGCGGAAACGATACTCATCGGGGCAAACGAGGAGAAATTCGCGACGTGCGACATTAGCTCGAATGCCTCATGCACGACGAACGCCATTAGCCCGATCATCGGAATTCTCGACGAAGCGATCGGCATAGAGCGAGCGATTCTCAACACAACGCATGCATACACTGCCACGCAGGGAATGGTGGACGGCGTCGCGCCCGACGATTTCCGCCGTGGCCGCGCGGCCGCCGTCAACATGGGCCCCTCTTCGACGGGCGCTGCAAAAGCAACCGCACTTGCCTATCCGCAGCTTAAAGGAAAATTCGATGGAATCGCAGTGCGTGTGCCCGTCATCGCCGGCTCCATCGCGGATGTAACGTTCGTTGCGAAGCGCCCGACGACAGTCGAAGAAGTGAACGGCGCGCTGAAGGCCGCAGCGCAAACCGAGCGATGGAAGAAAGTATTCACCGTCTCCGAAGAGCCACTCGTTTCAACCGACATTCTAGGAGAACCGTACGGCGCGATCGCCGATCTTCCCATGACGCGCGTCGTGGATGGCACGCTCGTTAAAGTCCTTTCATGGTATGACAATGAGATGGGATACGCGCACACATTAGTTCAGCATGTACTTGCCGTGGCAAAACACATCAGGTGACAGGGAACAGGTGGCAGGTTACAGCGACATGGCAATCAACTCTTATCGAGATCTGCATGTTTGGCAAAAGTCGATGGCGCTGGCTAAACAAATTTATCAATTGTGTCGCAGCTTACCTTCTGAGGAGAAGTTTGGTCTTGCAAGTCAAATGCAACGTTGCTCTGTTTCAATACCATCAAATATTGCTGAGGGAAACAAACGGTCTTCAGCAAAGGATTACGCACAATTTTTGAGAATCGCGAGCGGCTCCGCCGCTGAGTTGGAGACGCAATTGCTCTTGGCAAAAGACTTGTATCATATATCGGTGGATGAACACATGCGCGTGCTAATAGAAATCCAGAAAATGCTCGAAGTGCTTATCAAGCGTTTACTGAAACCTGTAACCTGAAACCTGTAACCTATGAAAGTCTATCTTGCCGCTGATCACGCCGGGTTCGAACTGAAGCAGACGCTGATCGAATTTCTCACAAACTCTGGTCATGACATCGATGACTGTGGCGCATACGAATTCGACAAGGATGATGATTATCCGGAAATAGTCGCACGCGCCGCAAAAAAACTTTCGGAGGATGCACTCGCCGGTAAGGACAGCCGCGCGATCGTAATCGGCGCCTCGGGCCAGGGTGAGGCGATCGTAGCCAACAGATTGAGAGGTGTGCGATGCGCTCTCTATTATGGCCCCGCCGGCCGCGAGCAAACAGATGCAGGTGGGAAGCGATTAGACATTCTTTCGAGCACGCGCAAGCACAATGATACGAATGCCCTCTCCCTTGGCGCCCGATTTCTCACACCCGACGAGGCTAAAGAAGCCGTCAAGCGCTGGCTCGAAACGCCGTTTTCTGGCGAGGAGCGACACGCGCGCCGCATCCGACAAATCGACTGATCGTAAAACCTTTTTTTACGGTATCTCGGCAAGGCGAGTCGCGAATAGAGCTATATATCGCAACGACATCTCGGCTGCCTCGGCACAACTTGTGCCGCGGCCTTTTGAGAATCACAGCATTCAAAATTGTTCCCTATCACATCAAGCCAGATGGCAAAAGGCTGGCAACGTGGACGACAGAAATGAGTGGACGAGATTCGTCCGAGGTCTGTAGCCGTTACGGAAAAACATTGAGATAAGTTGTGTGAGCAGAAAACTGTGGATAAGAGAACCCTCTTCTGCTCTAGAAGATATAATTCACAAGTATTGGGCTGTGATCAAGATGGCCACAGAGGAGAGATACCCCCATTCCGAATGTCAAAATCTAATTTCTTCAGTATTAGTATCGGCGGTGCTCTCATCGCTGTTGCTATTCTTGCATCTCTCTATGTCTTTTCGAAGCTAAACTCGCCTACGAGTAGTCCGAGTTCTCAACTAGGTCAGGCGGCTGCCGTGAGTGCGCCCCCATCACCGATCGTCTATCACAGCTTCGACGATGTCAGCATGAACTGGTCCACCTTCACTGCGAGTGATCAGTCGGGGAACAATTTCCATGGCACGCTCAATAATATGTCGTGGGCAGCGAATGCTGTAGCTGGCAAGGTGAACCAGGCGCTCTCTTTTGACGGCGTGAACGATACTGTCTCATTGGGAGATATCAATGTTCTCGACGGCGTGACGCAGCTCACTGTCTCCTCGTGGTTCAATGCGAAAACTGTCTCAAGTAATCAAACCTCGATCATCAGCAAGGAATTGCAGAGTGGCAACTTGTTCTATGGCTGGGGGTATCAGATCGTAAATGGAGGAGGCGGGAATCAGATTTTCTTCATCATACGGAATGGCGATACTCCCGTCACTCACAGTTGGACAGCGCTGAATGCATTCAGCACTAACCAATGGTACAACCTCGTCCTGCGCTACGACGGGAGCGCTATTGGGAATTCGAATCGCGTGAAAGCGTACCTCAATGGAGTGGAGCTGCCACTTACCTTTGCCGGCACGGTCCCTCCTGTTCTTGCTTCTACCGATGCACCGGTCCTGTTGGGAAGAGCGGGGCATGGTCTCGATGGATACTTCAATGGTTCCATAGACGACGTGCGTATTTACAACCGCGCACTTACGGTTACCGAGATACAGAATCTTGCGGCGACGGTAACGCAGTCGG
>LCQS01000011.1 GCA_001004265.1 Parcubacteria group bacterium GW2011_GWA2_51_10
CCGCGCTCTGCGCAGTCATGGAGAAAATCTTCCGAGCCGGATATAGGTGTAGACCCACGTGCATATCGGAACCGGAGAAAACGCGGGCCTTGCGTAGTGCTTCTGCAAAGTCATTTTTTAAAAGAGTTGCTTCTATGACAAATGTTCTAGGAATTATTTCTTGATAGTTCGGGAAACTGCCGTCGATAACACGCGACACGTATCGAACAGCGCCTGTAGAGATTTTCAGTTCGGACTCGGCGGCAGAAAGCTCTATGGTCTCTTCCGGGATGTGCTCAAGGATGTGCGAGAGCTCCACGGCATGCTTAAGCGGAATGAGAATTTCGCCGTAGTCTTCCGATCCAATTCCTTTCACCTTTTTTTCCGCGAGCCGGAATGAATCCGTCGCGGCAAAAACGATATCTGCGGATTTGACTGATACGTATATGCTCCCGAGCTCCGGCCGTATCATAGAGAGCGATGCGGCATAGGAAACCGCCTGCAAGCCGCCCAGAAATAGCTCGCGTGCCACGACGACAGACTTCTTCTCTCTCGTAAGCGACAGTTTCGGGAATTCTTCATGCGGGATGGCTTTAATCAGGGTTTTTGTCCCGCGCGACTCGATCAATAAATTTCCGCCGTCAGTCTTAAGCGTCAACTTTTCGCTCTGGAGAGCGCGCAATGTTTGCGAGAGAATCCCAGCAGGCACTGCTACAGCTCCTCGCTCTTCAATATCGGCCGGTATGATAATCTCAATTCCTGCCTCCAGGTTCGTCGCGCGTGCAGCGAGATGCTCCGATGCATCGAAAAGAATACACGACAAAATAGGGAGTGACTCTTTCTTTCCCGTGATCCGCTCAGCGACAGTGACTGCCTGAAGAATTTTTTCTTTTGTCGTTGTTAGCCTCATAATTTATTTTCTATATATAATCTATTACTACTACTAGGGCTGGGGAGAGTGTGTATAAGTCGGTTTTATTGCGACCTTCATGCATATTTCAGAATCTGTGGGCTGTTGAATACGTTCTGATAGCGGACACGAATGTGTCGTAACTGTTGAAAAGTTTTTTGATACGCATAGTTATTCGATTCTTTCCAGTGCGGAATTCACAGGATATTCACACACTATGCGTGTATAAGTGCGCGGATGTGTTCGAGTTCTTGCTCCAAGACCGCGCTTGCCTTTGAGTCCCGTTTTATTTTTTCACACGAGTGGATAACGGTAGTGTGATCGCGTCCGCCGAGCTTCTCTCCTATCGAGGGATAGGAAACACCAAACTCCTCGCGAAGCATGTACATGATAATCTGCCGCGGCTTCACGACCTCCTTCTTTCGCGTCTTTTCGTAGATGTTTTTCTCCGGTATTTCGTAGTACTGCGCGATGCGGCGCACAATCTCCTCGACGGAGACTCCCTTGTTCGGCTTCACGTTGTGTTTTACAAGAGCGCGCACATCAGCGAGCGACACGCCCTTCCCTTTCAGTTGGGACTTGCAGACGATCATGTTGAGCACGCCTTCGAGCTCGCGAATGTTGCCGCGCACGCTCTCCGCTATGAAGCCAATAATCTCTTCAGGAATACTGAAACCGTGCTGTTCCAGTTTGGCTTTAATTATTGCGACTCTCGACTCGACGTCTGGTTCGGGAATTTCCGCGATCATGCCGGCGCTGAAGCGCCCTTTCAGGCGGTCTTCGAAACCGGGAAGGAAATTCGGATGCTTATCCGAAGAAAAAACAATTTGTTTGTTGTTGTCGTGGAGTGCATTAAAGAGATGAAAAAGTTCTTCTTGCGTTTTTTCAGTATTCGCGATGAATTGCACATCGTCCATTATCAAAACATCATACTGGCGGTACTGATCTTTAAAGCCGTTCGCGCGACCAGCGCGCACCGCGTTAATGTAATCGACAGCGAAGCGCTCAGACGTCACGTAGAGGATTTTTTTATTCGCGTGAGCTTTTTTGAAGTAGTTACCGATCGCTTGAATGAGGTGCGTCTTTCCGCGTCCCGTTGAGCCGTATATGAAGAGCGGGTTGTAGGCGAGTCCAGGGCGGTCGAGCACTGCTTTTGCCGCAGCGTGAGCGAGTTGATTGAATGGGCCAACAACGAACGTATCGAATGTGTAGCGTGGATTCAAATTGTCGCGTTTATCTATGTAGAGCGCCTGCAAATCGAACGACGCGTTTTCCTCCTTTTGAGGGCGGCTCTGCTTGCGCTCTTCTCTGGGAAGCACGGAGCGATGCACAGTGTATTCGACGTTCCTGATGTTGCCGTCGAGCGAACGGAGCGCCTTCAGAATAAGCTTATGGTGCTTCTCGATGAGCCATTCTTTGACAATCTTACTAGGGACAGCGACATGCACGGTGCTTCCATCGCGGCCACCGATGTCCGTATTGCGAAACCATGTGCGGAAACTAGCTTCTGAAGTTCCGAGTTCGATTTGGACGAGGGCATTCTGCCATAACTCACGATTCGACATTACTGTTCCCTGCATAGCCTGAGCATTATACGCGTCTTGCTCCTTTCGGAAAGCACTCATGAATCTTTCACGCATGTTCATAACGTGGGGATATGTGGTGGACAGCAAAAAAGCCAAAAACGACGAGAGCGACCGCAGCCATCAAAATCCATTTCTGTTCACTGTCCGCTGTTTGCTGTATACTATGTTCATGAAGCGGACATATCAGCCAAAAAAAAGGAAACGCGCGAAGACGCACGGATTCAGAGTGCGCACAAAGACTCCCGGAGGGCGAAATCTCTTGCGAAGACGTCGTCGCAAAGGTCGTTCACGGCTTTCCGCATAGATGGCGCACTCATACAGCCTCTCGCGAGGTGATTTTAAAGAAATTGAGAAGGCTCGCTTTAGGCGAGAGCACGGAAAGTTATTCACGCTCACGCATGGCGCTCTTTCTGCCGCGGTTTCCGGTGTAAAATTTTCGTGCGTCGTGTCGAAGAAGGTTTCCAGCAAAGCGGTTGAGCGCAATCTTATTAAAAGAAGATGTCGCGCTGCCGTTCTCGAGCGTGTTCCGAGGGCGCGCGGCTCCACTGCTCTCGTTTTCTATGCCAAGAAAACCGCACTGGGAGCAACGTACGCTGAAATCAAGCATGACATCGCGGATCTTCTGGAAAAGTCGCGCGAAAACTAGCCGAAAAAATACTACCGGGTAGAATACCTCTTATGTTCTCTAGTTTGTTCCATACAGTAGTATATAACCCGCTCTATAATGGGCTCGTTTTTTTGATAGACATACTACCGGCGCACGACGTCGGGCTCGCAGTCATTCTCCTCACCATTGTTGTGCGCATAATTCTCTTTCCCCTATCGCGCAAAGCCGTAAAAGCGCAGGAAGAAATGCGCAAAATTTCCCCGCAGATCGATGCGCTTAAGGAAAAATACAAGAATGATCGCGAGCAGCTCGGCCGCGCGATATTCGCGCTCTATCGCGAGCACGACATTCATCCATTCGCGAGTTTTTTTCTGATACTCATACAGCTTCCGATTCTCTTCGCGCTCTACTGGATCTTCGCCCTTGGCGGTCTACCGGAAGTGAATTCATCTCTTCTCTATCCCCTTGTATCCGCTCCCCCCTCTACGAGCATGGAATTTTTAGGGCTCATAGATATGGGCGGCAAGAGCATCGTGCTTGCGGTTCTGGCCGCATTGACGCAAATCGTTTATACGCGCCTTTCGATGGGCGAGCGGAAAAAACAGCCGCTCGCAGGGGGAACATTTGGTGCAGATATGGCAAAGAGTTTTGACATTCAAATGCGCTATGTGCTACCCCTCATTGTCGGCGGCGTTGCGTACACGGTGCCGGCGGCGGCACCTCTCTATTGGGTGACGAGCAATCTTTTTATGATTGGGCAGGAACTCGCCGGCGGCCGCAGATTTCGTCCCGAAAAATAATGTCCAGGCAAACTCCCTAAAGTGTTTTGACGCCAGACTTTTGCTGAAAGATGAGTCGGGGCTCGCCCCGTAGCCAGCTCATGGAAGTATCACATGCGCTGCAGAGATTTGTAATGCAAAATCGTAAAGTGTTTTGACGCCAGACTTTTGCTGAGAGATGCGGTACGGGGTATAGTGGCCCGATGGATGAAAATGCTATTCGCAACATACTCGTAGAGCTCTTGAGTGCACTCGATGTGTCGTATAAAGATATCGCTGTCAATACAATAGCTGGGCAGCTCGTATTCTCGATAGAGACAGACGATGGGCGCTCCCTTATCGGCTCTCACGGCGATACGATTTTTGCGATCGATCACCTTGTCAAAAAAATTGCAGAGCAGAAGCTGGCTGGTCTTTCGCCGAAAGAAGAGCGTGCCAACGAGTCCTCCGAGGAATCCGAGCCACGGGACGAGCGAATGCGGTTTCTGATTGATGTGAATGACTACCGCGCGAAACAAATTAAAGACCTCGAAACAAAAGCGCTCGTGATGGCAGAGCGCGCTCGCTCGTTCCAGTACGACGTTGAGCTGACGCCCATGAGTTCCTATGAGCGTCTCATCGTGCATACTGTCCTTGCCGATTCGCCGAATGTAAAAACCGAATCTCAAGGCGAAGGGCGGAATCGCCGTGTTGTCATTAAGTACGCAGCGTCGTAATTGTTTTTCAAAACACGACGTGCCAGTGCGTGCCGGTGTTTTTCGTGCTCGCGCCTGCGCTCTCGAATTTGAAGAGGCCTCCTTCTTTACGGACTGTCGTGCCGTTTGGCGGATCTGCCGACGAGCCCGTGAGATATTTGTTCAGCGTATTGGTGTTGGCGAGGTCGACAATGTTCTTCTGGGCCCCGTGGGTTTCATGTAGCCAGAATTCACTCCCGCCGGTTACGATCATGTCGCAACTGCACGCTGCCTTGGTGCGAAGAAGGCCGTTAATCGCATTCTGACCGACATTGCCGACGTTCGTGCAACTCGGCTGACCGACGTATGCGCATGGTGCTTTGTTAATGCTGACTCGGCCTGCCAATTGTCGCCGCGCGTTCGGCTCGTCGGCAAGGATGGCGTTCATTCTTTGCTGTTCTGTTTCTGAGACTTGCACGCCGCGCAGATTGTATTGCGCGGGCGTAACTACTTGCTGCTTCGGCAACTCACTGAACGCTATCTTCAAATTCAAAAGATTCGGATTGATCTGGTGCAAAATAATCCATATCGAAAGCAGCAAGAGGAGGCCGATGAATACATCGCGGATGATGTTTCTCGCGTCCTGCTTTTTCCCCCACATATCGCTTCCCATGTAGAGATATCCCGCGTAGGCGAGTCGAAGAACGGCGAAGATCGCTCCTGCGGCGATCGCGATCGTAAAGAGCGAGTTGATGTATGTCGAGAGGTCTTGGTCGCTGTCATAGAGCTTTTGCAACTTCGGGGATTCAGAAACATCCGCGAGCGGTACGAAGGCGGCATAGAGACCGCTTATTGCTCGCACGCGGATAGTCTCTAGAATGTTTTTCATACTATTGTCGTGCCGCACCGGTCTCATCCTCTTTGTTTTCCGAGATGCGCAGGTTCCACAGGCTGTTATCTCGCGTGTTCGCGAATGCGATATTCTTCCCCGCCGCATCTATCATAGGGTCAAGGACGTCGAGTGGCTCATTCGCGCGCGCGGCGTACACCAAGTCTACCTCACCAGTTGAAACATTGACGCGCCACCAATCGTCCGAGGTGTGCGCGGCTCCTCGGAGCCAGTTATCCAGTAGGCCGCGAGGGGTCTCTTGCGGAACCGCGCAGTAGATAATCGGTGCTTTTTCTGGTGCCCACACGCACTTATCTGCGAAAGTTCGTAACGAAAGCTCGACTGTCGAGTCAGTGCCGCTCATTCGCGCGAAAAGCGAAACCACTCCTCCAGCCGATGAGCTCCAGAGATGTGCGGAAGAAGAACTCTTCGGTAGAAAGGAAAGACCGGGGATATTGCGCAGGATTGCCGAGAGTGTTCCGTCACTTTTTACCTCATACGCGAATCCCGCTACGCCATCCGCGGCATTTTGGGTGATGAAAGTTCGGCCGTCGTCGAGAAACACTGGCCGCCAATTGGTAAGCGATGAGGAAAAAAGTTTTATGCGTTTTTTTCCATCCCACGATGAGCGGATGCCGCTCGTTCCCCCACTTGCCACTCGTCCCAGAATAAATAACTCGCGGCTGTAAGGGTTGACCGCAAGAGTGGAGACATCATCAGGAAGCGACAGACCGGAAATCGAAAGCGGCGCTTCGCTCGAAGATGCCTTCGTGCTTGTTGCAGATTCCTTTGTGCTTGTCGCGACGGGCTCTGCCATCGCACCGACGAACGTGATTGAATTTCCGCTCTCGTCGAGAGAGAGGAGCATGACGCCGCCCCTTGCGGCGAATGCCGCCCCATATGTTTTTGGGAAAAGGCGGTTCGTGAGACGCACGATCGAGCCAGTTTCTGGATCTGCTTCGAAGACGTATCCGGTTCCGCGTTCCGCGAAGTACAATCGCTCTCTATCTCCGTTTCGCAGAAAGAGAGCTCCGGCGACAGGCGTTTTGCTGATCTGCCACATATCTGGCGCCGCTTTCGTTTCTGCTGTTGTTGTCGCGGCGGTGCCCTCGCTCGTTCTTAGGAAGTTACCAGATGTGCTTCCCGTTGTGTTTCTAAACAAAGGCGCGGGCTCATCAAGCCCTCGCGCACTGTCGCGCTGCTCTATACTTTCAATTCTCGCGTTCAAGAAAAAATACCACCACGCAAGGCCAAGGAGAAAGAGCGCTATTAAGGAAAAAAGAACGTACCGAAGTGCTTTCGTGTGCATATGTTAGGGCGAATCGCGGAACGAGCCCTGTTCCTCAAATGCATTTGGTGGCGAGAACGTGATTGCCCACGAACCTGCCGATTGTAAGAACCAATTCGTCGCGTGTGTGAGGAGAAGGTCGATTTGCGCGCGGCCGAAAGATCGGTCAGCATTGATGGTGAGCATGCTCGGCTCTCGTGGATCAGCTGGAATTTCCCTCCCGTTAATTCGCCATTGCCACTTGAGATTCCGGTCGTCCGGGCTCTCGGTACTTGCAAAGTATGGCACTGCGGCAAATGTTAATTCGGACTCGGCAACGGTGCTTTGCCCCGAAAGCTCTCGATTGTAGAGCACTCCGAAAATCGGGTGATCTTCGTAGAGAAAGAGGATCGGCTCTAGTGACGGAATGCGGATGGAGGATGACCCCTCAAGAACGCCGTCCGTTGAGGCTGCGCTTACAGAAATCGTATCCGCCCCAAAAAGGGATGGTGCCGGAAGCGTGGCCGACGATTTCCCCTTCCCAGATGCGGAAGCAACGACCGATCCATTGCGCCGCCACGTGTATACGATATCCCGCTCGGGGATAAGGGTGCCGCCTGCACGCTTGAGGCGCGCGACTGCCTGTAAGCGAATGTTCGATCCGGCGGAAGGGAGGGCGCGGCCGCGATAGAAGGGCGGAGTATACGAATCGGACTCCCACAAGAGATCGAGCTCGACAGGGCGAAGCACGGCGCTCCCTTCTGCGCGCGCGGCGCCATCCTGTGCGCTCACACTCACAGATGTGACGGATCCGAGCGGTCCTGCCACCACCTCTGCCGTTGTCGCGCCCGCGCCGCTTACGAGCAGTTTTCCATTTGCGTGCCACCGCAACTCGCTTCGAGAAAGATCAATAGAAGAGCTGTGCGCGGTAAGTTCTATGCGCGCAAGTGGCCCCGGGTGTTCTGGGCGCATGGTGACAGTAATGAGATTCGGTGCCGATTGCGGGAGAAACTGCGCATGAGCAAGTGGCGCAACAAAGAAAAGAAATAGCAGAAAAAAGGCGGTGTTCCAATTCTGCATGTTATTCATAGTATATCGCGACTGCGGCAGTCGCAGGCGCGGAGTCCCCAATCAAACCGGAGTTTCCGCATTTTGAGACGACGACGGCCCTGCGGCGTTCAGATTTTCTATACGGGGGATATTTGTGGCCTGCGTTTCTCCTGCGGACGCAGAATCCTCGAGTTCTTGTTTTGCTTTCCGGATCGCAAGAATCTGCGACGGATCCGATGTGATGATCTGGTCTTCCGTGTAGGAGGCAATGACTTTGATTGCGACGTGCTTGAGGCCGGCAAAAAAGATTCCCTCACCCACGTCGGACTCCAGGAGAAGATACTTTTCTTCGTCCGACAGTTTGAACGTCTGCTGAACAAGATCAACAGATGTGGGCGACTGTCGCAGGAGTATCTGTATCGAGGAGTTCGTGATCATCGGGATTCCATACGGGGAGTTGAGAAAGTCAGAAACGTCCTGTGTGATCGTTGAAATGCCGAGGAAATATTTACGGCCCCGCTTTGCAATTGAAAAGAGGAATGACGCAGTATCCGCGCTTCTCATCATCCACCACGCCTCATCTATCACGAGGAGGCGCTTGCGGAGCTCTTTCCTAACCGTGTTCCAAATGTGGTGCGTAATGATGTACATGGCAACGGGCTTTAGGTCGTCCTCCATGTCGCGCACTGAAAAAACGACAAGTTTTTTGTTCATGTCCACGTTTGTCGGCCTGTTCATGAATCCAGCCCACGTGCCCTTTGTGTATTTTGAAAGTCGCTGGACGAGAGAGTCGCTCCCCTCCATGCCGGAGAGCACGAGCTCAAAGTCCGACAGAAGCGGCGGCTCGATCTGCGCGAAATTCGCCTCCGGCGTGATGTCCTTCAATGCGTACGTTTCCGTAATCGCCTTATCAACGATCGCATCTTCTTCGGGCGTGAGTCCTCCCAGCATGATGCGGAAGAGGCCAACGAGCGCGATGATATTGCTGCGCAGAACGTCGGCAGGGTTCTCATCCTCGCGCGGCACCGCAAGATCAAAGGGGTTGATATGGTGCTCTGATGAGAGCGAGATGTTGAAGTAGCGGCCTCCGACGGTTTCGGCGAGATACTCGTATTCGCGCTCCGGATCAATGACGATAACTTCGGTATCGAACATGAGCGAGCGCAAAATTTCCAATTTTGTCATGTAACTTTTTCCGGCTCCCGATTTGGCGAAGCACACCGAATTAAAATTCTCCAGCGAGAAACGGTCGAACAGTATGAGGGATGAATTGTGCCTGTTGATGCCGAAAAGGATTCCGCGGTTCGAAGTGAGATCGAACGAGATGAAGGGAAAAATCGATGAGAGAGGAGCGGAGTTCAATTTGGTATGCACATCGAGTTCATCGGTTGCAATCGGGAGGACCGATCGGAATCCCTGTTCCTGCTGGAAGAGTGCCGGCCGGATGTAGACGAGGCGCGATTCGAGGACCGAGCGCACCTCGGATTCGACTTTGTCTATTTCTTCGCGCGTGTTTCCGTAAATCGTGAGATAGAGGCCCACTTCGAAAATGCGCTCCTGCGCCTGCTGCAAGGAATCGCGCAGGTTTTCAAGATCCGCATACGCCGTGTCGAGCATCGGATCGCGAACCATGCCCTTCTGCTCGCGCGTGGATATTTGGCTTTGAACCTCGGCCACTTTTTTCTGGAATTTGCGGAGCATTTCGCTCGTATCCATCGGGTGAATGAATATCGAAATATCGAGGACTTTGTCCATATTGATGATCGGCGCAAACCATCCAGTCGTTAAAAAGCGCGGGTATGAAATGACAAAAAATGTGCGCGCGATCTTCTCGCCGAGATCAAGCTCGCGGGAGCTCACTTTAAGCGCGTGCGGCGCGATCACATCCTGGAGATCGAGGACGCCAGCCGCATAAATTTCTTCCGGTAGGATGGGAAGCACCTCCGCCTTCTGCGCCGCCTGCTTTTTCTTGAAGATTTGTAAAAGATTCATAGCTAGTTCCTAGAAGCTAGTCACTAGAAGCTGTCCCTATCGGCATTGGTTTCCCCTCCTCTCCCGGATTGAACATTTTATAGAGAAGCTCGATCGCCTCTTCTGTGCCGAGCTGTACGGTGCGCACGCCGGTTCGAACGAGGCCCTGCTGAACGATGCCGATGCGTTGTTCAAGCTGGGACGCGGCCTCAGAAAATGTACGATTCGCCGATTCGACTCCGCTCGCTTTTTTATTCCACGGCAAGAAAGACGCAGGCCCGCCGCCGACGTGTATGGGGGCGGAAGCATACGGAACGACGACAAAGAAATTTTTCGTCATAATGTTTGCCGCTTCCGTAAAACTTTTGATAAATTCGATATATTCGCGGATCTGAATGCGCATGAGGTCATCGAGCTGTTTCTTGTACGCCGCTTCGAGTGTCGCGACATACGGCCGGATATCGAGCATGCGCGATTCTATGAAAATTTGAACGGAGAAATCGAGCGAATTGAGAAAATTCTGGAACTGTATGATAAACGCCGTCTGCTCATCTTCCGACTTGAGCGCGAAGTTAAGAGATGACGCAAGCAGAACAGCACGGAGTGACCCGTCCTTTAAAACCACGACGCCGTCGCGCACTTCGCGCACCGGCACGAAGTCCTGCGTCGATTTGCTTCCCGTTGCGACGTTTGTCAGATTTGGCATAGAGATAGTTAACCGCTTTTATTTTTTAGTGAACCTGAATTCATATTCCGATTTTTTTTATTCTCTGCTCTACTTACTACTTACTACTAACTAGTGCTTTACTTTCTCATCGCTTCACGCGCGGTTCGCACCGGCGCGAGTGTATCGAAATGTGCTTGTTCGCTCGCCTCTCCTTCGGCGAGGCGCTCTTTTATGTCCAAACTCCATGCAAGATCGTGCAATTTGCTATCGGAGAGGCGGGGCACGTACACGAGTGACTTTTCTTCCTCTCCCTCCTTGAGCATTACAGCTGGTTTTGCTTTTCTTTTGTTGCTCCAGAGATATAATTTCGCGCGCACGAAATAAAAGAAACCATGCTCGAGTGCGCTAATAAACGGTCGCCCATTCAGCTTGAGGAAAGCAAGCGCGGCGGCAAGCGCCGCGACTACAAGCACAAGCGGGGCGGCGATGAAGAGCGGAAGAATGCGCGAGAGGAGATACGCTGCACCAAGGCCGCCCGCAATGTAGACGAACTGCCTGAACGTGAACGGCCCGAAAATCTTATCCTCGACTTCGATAAATTGAGGAACTTGGAATTGCATGTTGCAATTATACAATGCTTTCCTTGTCAGTTTACGTAATTTGCTCGCGATACGGATCTCCTTCCGGATTTTGCCGCTCGTGGCTTTTTTCACGCGTTGGGGATGACTCCGAAAGAGGAGCGCGTACTGCCGCACCCTGCGGAGGAGGCGCTGGTGGAGTCGAGGGTGCCAGCATGAGCGTGGCTGGCGTAGGCGAAGCGGTGGGTACCGCTACTGAATTGTCTCCTTCTTCAGACGTCAAGGAAGGAGCCAGTGCAGGCGAGAGCGGGCGTGGGTTTTCGTCCCCGCTCTCTTTTGACGTATTAGCTGTCGCGCTCTCGAGTGCTGCGCGCACAGATTCGAAGACCGTTGCAGATATGTCATCAGCAAGGGCACGGGCGGCTTCTTCGGAAACGCCGACCTCGATTTTGATATTTTCTTCGAGTTTTTCGGCCGGCTGGAAGCCATAAAGAATCAGGTTGACCTCAGTTTCCAAGAGTTCCCATTGATCCAAGTGCAGTTGATTTTTTTGGGCGAGCTCTCGCAGGCGCTTCGGAATATCGACAGATTTAATCGCGCTCTGAACTGGCTTCGGCAACTCCGTAAAACGGTCTTTGAAATGCTGTTGCAGCTCCTGTTCATCCGGGTCGATAATCGCTGGTTCCATACGTCAATGCTTTTCAGTTTCGGACTCACCTGATTTACCTTCCGCTTCGTCAACGATTTCTTGTTTCGCGTCCAGTTCCTCCTTATACTTCTTTGCTTTTATTTTCTTCTTCGCCTGGCCGCGCGCTTTCTGCGCGAATACGTCATCTTTCAATTCAAGACCGACAGAGCGTCGCATGACATTTCCGAATCGGTTCAAGTTTCCGCGGGCGATATTTGCCGCCACATCACGTGCGTTCTCGGCGCTCGCAGTCGCCATTTTCTTTGCCTCGCTTTCGATTGCTTTATTAAGGTTGGTGATTTGCTCCTCGGTCTTTTTCATTTGCTCCTCCGCGTTCTTGATCGGGGACTCGATCTCGGTGATGCGATTTTCCGCTAGATCAACTTTTTTGCGAGCGGCTCGAATTATATTGTCTTGCGCTTGAATTTCTGCATCGTAGTCCGCTCGGGTTTTTCGTCCTGTATTGTATTCATTGGATATTCTGCCTTTCTCGAGAGCCGCGTTCTCCTGAGCTTTCTCGAGCTCATCTTTCGCGGCCACGCGCCTATCTTCGATTCCCTCGGCTGTCTTTTGCTCGTCGGCCTTTTTGGAGAGAGTACGTATGAGTTCTTGGTGCTGTTTCTTTGTAAGCTCGAGATCTTCTCGGCGCTCTCTTGACCGATCCTGCAGATAAGTGGCCGCCTCGTCCTTTGAGATAGTCGTTTCTGCCGCTTTTGCGGCCGCGGCTTGAGCTCGTGCAGTTGATGTCTCGGCAAAACTCGTGGGTTTATTATCGGCACCAGAAACAATGCCGCTTACACCAAGGCCGGTCACG
Source organism: Parcubacteria group bacterium GW2011_GWA2_51_10 (assembly GCA_001004265.1). Lineage (GTDB taxonomy): Bacteria > Patescibacteriota > Minisyncoccia > Phycocordibacterales > UBA2100 > UBA10103. The sequence continues at coordinate 12,460 of LCQS01000011.1, forward strand.
AGAGTCTTCGCAGATGCCCTATTCATGACGTTGTAGCTGGCCTTTGCTTTTTCTTCCTGCTTTTCTTTTTGTTTCAATAACTGAATGAGTCTGCTGTTTTCCTTCATTTCGTCAAACGGCCTGTTACTCATTTCTGATTCAACGCGGCGCCTTGCGACATCGGCCTTCTCTTTATCAATTTGCGTACCGAGGTACAGTGCTTCGGAGGCATGTGAACGACCGAAGATTTTTCTTCCAAGAGGCCCGCCAATAAGCTGTGATGAAAGAGTAAATGGTGCTGCCAGGATCGATGAAGAAAAGTTGAATCCCGCTATGCCTTTTGCGAACGAATTGGAGACTCTGATTGAAGCGAATAGTAATCCAAGAACGATTAGATATGAAAATAAGGCGCCCATATTACTGTCATTCATCTGTGTGAGCAGGCCGCCGAGCGTTCCATCTTTCGTTTTTGTTAAACCCTGTCCGATCATAATCGTTATCCAGAGGAAAATCATAAGGAGCGGGGCAAATACAGCTGCCTTTAGAAGCGAACTCCACCACGTGCTCCACCCGAATCCGCTCTGCGCCGCTTTTGGGATGAGATATGAAGCGAATGCGATAGCGGATGTTAGCATAAGGAAAATAAGCAAGAGCGCCCGCGAAAGAAGAAGAAATGATCCGTAAAGCAGAACTAGGGTAGCGCCCAGTAATACTGCCGCTCCGAATAAGCCATATACTATTGCAAGCCACCAACTGTCCTGTCTTGCTGCGGCAGTCTCTAGCGCCTTGAACGTATGGCCGATACTGGCAACTCCCATGAGTTGCATGAATGAACCGGATACGCCAACGTTCGAATACCCGGTCTCGATGGGAGAAATTCCCAAATTTGTTCCAGTCTGCGGCTGTACTATCTTAGATGACTGATAAAATTGTCGCGCTGTGAAATTGGAAGCATCAATGATTATTTTCGTGAAAAGTAAACTGAAATTGATGAGAACGGCGATGATAAGAACATTAGCAATTAATTTCTTCTGACCGAATTCCTTGAGCCCGAGAATGATAGAAACAGCGATGAAAGCGAAGACTCCGATTATGAGAATATTCGAGAGATCGCGTAATACCGTCCACGCAGACTCAACGCCGGATTTCACCTGGTCATAGAGCTCTCCCTTCGCTCCGAATTCCACGATGGTATGTATCACGAGCCAATCAAAAAGATAGCTTGCGATCGCAAGGAGCCACGCAGTAGCAGAAATGAGAACGGAGCCTATCCCAGCCGCGGCCGCATTCCACACACAGAACGTTATATTTGAAAAAAAATCAGGAAAACCACATTTTAGCGCTTGCGTATCGTCCGCCCGAATAAGCTGTCCCGCATATTGGCCTGTACCCTTATACACGCAAATTTGCCCCGGCGAACCGCCGTCCGGACTGGGAACGTCTTTGACCTCCTTTCCCGGCCCACAGCCCATCGTAGGCATATCTTGAGCGTTGACCGGGTAGGGTGCAGTTAATATTGCAAGAAGTATCAAGAGCGTGGCGACTGACGCTCCGTTGTGAATCCCGAACCGAGCTCCTGAATATCTCTCCATACTCATTGTTTCCATCTCTCTGCCCACATCTGTACGACGTTCGGATTATTTACATTGCACCATCCGATATTCGGATCGGTGCTGTCCCCCCATGCTTTAATGGTATTCGCAATCAGATTTCCCACATTATCTTCTACGTCTTGCAACTGTTGCTGGGCCGCGCTCAAGTCGTACTGGTTATGGAGCGCTTTTCGTGCAACGAGTGTGTCGAGCTCCTGAAGCGCGGCGCCTTGTGCTTCGGGAGAGTTCGTATTTGTTACATCGTCAATGAGTTTCTCGACGTTCTCAAGGGCCGCGCTCGATAGTCTAATACGAGCGGAGGTAGTGGACGCGAGCGGGCCGATGCGGGAGTCGATAAGCTCTTGAGAGCGGGTAGTTGTTGTTGCGATGCGCAGATTGAACGAATCGGAACTGCGCGCGGCGTATTCCGTTGCCTTTGGAATGATAAGTTCCCAGCACGTATTTTCGGCCACGCGCAAATTCGCCATGTAGGAGAGGAGCGCTTGAGCCGTTTTGTTTTCGGCTTCGAGGTACGCTTGCTCCACATCGCGGGCAGCGAGAAGTATTTGAAGCGCCGCGTTGATCGCACTGTCGCGCAATCCGGCGGATGCTTCTAGGACGACTTGATCGAGGTACGATGGTCTTCCGGCGATTCGCTGGACGAGTCCGGAGAGGCCCCCTGCCTCCGACAGGATGACATTCCCAATTCCTGCAAAGAGCGCACTCACCATTTCATCTATATCATCCGCATTCTCTTGTCGCCGAAATCCGGAGCCAAGCTGCTGCTCGACTGTTCCTGCAACCAGAAATCCGGGCGTCGTGACGCGCCGCGTTCCATCGGGGTCAATAACCTCTACATCATAGACGCCGCGATTCCAGCTAAGCCGCGTCATCATCTCATTTACTCGCGCATATTGTTCACTCTCGATAGCGCGCTGCGCTCCGAGATATGAAAATAAGGGATTGCAGTTAGGATCTGCAAGCGCGACGAGATCACCATATCCTCCGAACTGTCTCCCAAGCAGTACGGCGTTCCAATCCTGCGCCGAGCCGCCATATGAGCACGCAAGAGAGCTATTTGGAGCGCGCGTCTGTAAATAATAGTTTCGCGTAACTGCCCGCACGACGTCTTCTTGGAATGCCGGATTAATCATATTCAGCCGACTACCATTCAGTATCTCCACCATGACCGCATCAGTTACCTCAAGCTGCGCACGCGGCAGATTCTCGGGGAACATCGGCCCACCGTTTCTCCCCGTGAGGAATTGGTTGGTCGTTTGATTCACCATGCGCACAATGGCCTCCTCGCTCTGGCGATTCGCAATCCCGCGCAGAATGCATTCCTTATACACAAGGTATCCGGTGTTGAGGGTTACCGCTGCATCTGAAACTGGCACAAACGTTCCACCGATTGCACCAAGGGAGCCGACGCTCATCGAGTAGGAGCCCGTTTGATTACAGCCGAATACTCCGCGAGGATTGAATCCCTGCGCCAATGCGAGGAGAGGTATCGTGAGGAAAGCCGCAAACCATAGAAATAAGATTTTTTTCGAGAGCGTCATCCCGTTAGAAATCGCGCCCGCGCTGGCGCGCCCGAAGGGCCTCTGGGGCGGGTTATTTCTAACGGGAATCATGGTGTTTTTTTCTTCTGATACGCGGCGAGTGTGTTGAATGAAGCGAACACTTCTGCCTCGGAGCTGTTGTAGGCGCGCAGAAGGGCAAGCGCCGCCATCGGATCGTCCGCCCACCGCGTCATCTCATTGAGCGTCGCCTCAAACCGCAGGAGCGAATTTACAACTGATGCATGGGAACGAAGAGCATCTTTCGGCACCACGAGCTTTTGCGCGCGAGCCGCCGCCTCTCCGTATCGCGCAGCGACTTCGGAAAGCCGCGAGAGATTTTCTTTATCGCCCGTTTCAACGTAGCGACCGAAAATCGCCAGCTCGGACTCGGTATTCTCCAAAAGCGGCTCTAAGGCAACCCGCATGTTGCTTCTGTATGCGAGCATCGCAGTGTACGAAGTATCGGCATGCGTTTTTAGGGAGTTCTCTCGCACTTCTTCATACGAAACAGAGGCGCGAAGGGATTGCGCGAGGTCGCCTGCGATCCGCTCGCCATCCTCCGGCGTGTAGCTACCCTCATTTTTGAGTGCGACATAGCTCCCAATGAGCTTTTCCATGGTACTCGTGCCGATACTCGCAAGGTTTTCTCCCGATACGCCCGCGCGAGAACCCGATGCGGATTCGCCAAAGAGGGCAGCGTACTCCGGCTCCGGCACGCCGGACTGCGCTCCGGATACCGCCGTATTTGCTACCGGCGCGTCGTTTTTGGCGCTTATAGTTTCCGTAAGCTGCCACAGAAATGCCCCGAGTAAAACTACGATGGAGAGCGTCGCGGTAACAGAAATGTTGGCAAATCCACACGTATTCCGCCACGCCAAAAAGGCCTCGCAGTCTGTAGCGCGTTTCTTCTTCACATAAAAAGTATAACCCATGAAAAGAGCTTCTAGCTTCTAGGCACTAGCTTCTAGAGGACAAATCGCACGGATGCAAAAATGACGGCTGTCAGCTGCGAGCTTTCAGCATTCAGGGAACAACGCGGCTGCTTTTGGTAGCAGCCGCCTATTGAGCAAACACGAATATTCTCCCAGAGTCGGTTGCGCTGAAAGTAACGCCGTATGCAGAAAAAAGTGTGGCGAGGGCGACGAAACTTTTTGTAAATTCATCGGCGGATGCGTTGTATGAATTGACCGCCGCAAGTAATTCCTCATCACTCTTGGCCCGCGTGAGATGCTCTAATCCATTTGCGATCTCGCGGTATGTCGTTGCGAGAGTTTCGTGGGCGTCCTCAACTTCCACGGGAATATTCGCCATGCGTTCCATTTTTTCACCCAGTTCCCTATACTTGTTCGCAAGAGCTGTAACTGCCGTGGCGCGCTCGGTGTTCGCCCGGTTGTCAAAGAAATTCTTTAGGGTCGCCAGCATTGACTCATGTTCGCTGTCGAGGGAGCTGATAATTGCGCCGGCGGAGTTGCCGTAGTCGAAGAGCCGCTGCTCCAGCGGTGTGCGTTCTTTTTTTGATGATGCAGTGGTAATCCATCCGCGAGTCGTAAATGAGTAGGCGTTCCATAGCGACGAAAAATTTACCGCGTCAGTCTGCGTGTCTGCCTGTGTACCCGCTTCTCTCCCCCGTGGCGAGTCCTGCGTCGAGAAAAAGTTTGGAGTGAACGTTGTTTCTTCGTTCGACGACATGAATTCGTATGCGAGTGGCATAATACTTCCTCTTCCTCGAGAGTCTTCACTTTCATATTCTGGCGGCGCGAAAAAGCGGGACATTGTTCCTGCCGGTTCCGCGAAAAAAGCAGATGTGTCTGAGTCGTCCTCGCGCAACTGCTGAGCGCGTCTGTCAAATACTGAAGCGACGACGATAGCAATAATGAGAACTACTACGATTGCAAGTGCAAAACGTATTCGCAAGGTAAACCAGTTCATGCTCACATACTCCCATACAGTGATACGATATGCACATGGTTTTTTATTTGAGGACGTTGGGGTACGCAGTGGGCGCGACGTTTCTTCTCTCGGTACTTCTTTTAGGCATGACTCCACAGACAGCCTACGCATTCGAATTCGGCGGACGGGCGAGTCTCGTGATACCCTGCTTTTTTAGCGGTGCTGTATATGCAGTTGTAGGGCCGCCACGCGGCGGCTCGTTCATATGGACCCCCTTCACGCGCACCTATCCGTTCGGACTCCCTACGCACTCCGGACAATGGCTTTTGGGACTCACGGGCATCCCCTATATTTGTATCGTTACGCCCATCCCATTTATCATCATCCCCGGCATTTCGATATCGATGATGGGCTCCTCACAATAGCTTCTAGAAGCTAGTCTCTAGAAGCTATAAGCTGTTTTGTTAGGCACTTCCACTTTTCAAGGACGGTTTCTTCGGCCCGCGCTTTTTCCGGGATGCCGCAGATGGAAAGTGCAGCAGTCGCGTTTTTCTTCCCGAACTTTTCACCAAGATTATTGGAAAGATACTTTCGCTTCGAGGCGAATCCGGCTCGAACGACCCTAAAAAAATTCTCCTCTGGCATTTCGTTAAAGAAGTAGCGCGAGATGTTTGAAATCGCGATTATCGCAGAATCCACGGAAGGAGGCGGTGAAAAATTTCCCTTTGGCACTTTTTTCACAAGCCGCGGCGATCCATATGCCTTCACTGAAAGTGAGAGAATGCTCTCTTTATTACTCACGATACGGCTTGCTACCTCCTTCTGCACGAGAAGGACTATCCCACGCGTCGCGAATATCTGCCGCGATAATTTTAAGTTTGCCTGTTTTGATTTCGCCGGCAAATGTCGTGCGTAGTTTCTCAATGAGCGTCTCATCTTTCTCCACGGCGATTACCTTTGCTCCGAATTCCAAAAGTACCCGAGTGAGAGCGCCCTTTCCGGGCCCGATTTCAAGCACAGTGTCTCCCTTTTTGATTGCAGCAGCGTGCGCAAGAGCATGCGCGGGCCATCGCGTCGCGAGATAATGTTGACCCAAACGCCGACCCATACGAATAGTAAATAGTAAGTAGCTAAAACCTACTCGATGATTCTTTCAGTGGCACCGCGTACGGAGGCGAAATCTCGATAGTCCATATGCGAAATAAGGCGCGGATCGATGTCGCTGAGGAATTCGGATGGAATAGTCGATTCGCGCTTCCCCCATTTGCTCCGCTCGCCCGCGCTCGAGAGAAAAATCTGTTTTCTCGCCCGCGTAAGCGCCACGTAAAAGAGCCGACGCTCTTCTTCAGGATCGCTGTTATCGTCGCGGGACTCGGGGAACAGACCTTGCTCGAGCCCCGTTACAAATACAACGTCAAATTCGAGACCTTTCGATGCGTGGACCGTCATGAGCATCGCGCCGCCTTCGTTCTTATCGAGCGAATCCTGATCGGTCATGAGGGCTGCTTCTTCTAAGAGGCGCTCGATGCCAGCGGGCGGCGCCTCAAAATCATACTTCGTGGAGAGGTTGACGAGCTCGCGCACGTTGTCGATCCGCTCCGAGCCATCTTCTCTCTCCCCGCCGCCCCGCTGACTTTCTTTGAAGTGTTTTTCCATTCCACTTGATTCGAAGGCGAAATATACAGTCTCGGAAGCTGGCAATGTCTTTACCGCGTGCTCTATAGCGGCAAGTGCCGCCCTGAACGCACGCGCCTTTGCGCGTGCAGAAGGCGGGAGCACGTCGTCATTTCCTGCCAACATCTTTGCGAGCGTCACTGCTCCGATTCCGCGCGGGGGAGAGCTCACGATGCGCGCGAGATCGCTCGTGCTCCGAGGATTGAGCGCGGCACGGAGGTATGAAAGCACGTCTTTGACTTCCTTCCGTTCAAAGAAGCGCGTACCGAGCACGCGATATGGGATCCCCGCCGCGAGGAACGCCTCCTCTAGGACGCGTGACTGGAAATTCTCTCGATATAATACGGCTATTTCACTCGCGGGCGTACCTTTCTCCATGAGAAGCCGGACATTCTCTGCGACGAACCACGCCTCATCTCCCTCCGTCCGCGCGAGATACACGCCGATTGGCCCTCCTGTTTCCCTTTGAGTGAAAAGGTTCTTTGGTATGCGCTGCGTATTTTTCTCTATGATCATATTTGCCGCGGCAAGAATCGTCCGTGTTGAGCGATAGTTCTCCTCGAGGAGCACGATCTTCGTTCCGGGAAACTGTTTTTCGAATGAAAGCATGTGCGCTACGCTCGCCCCGCGCCAACTATAAATGTTTTGATCTCCATCGGCGACGACGCAAATATTTCGCCGCTCTCCCGCGAGCAAGCGCGCGATTTCATACTGCGAGCGGTTCGTATCTTGATACTCGTCGATCGTAATATAAGGCCAGCGCATCTGGAGGAGCGACCTTACCTCCTCGGAGCCTGACAGAAGTTGCTGGGTGCGCAGAAGGAGATCATCGAAATCGAGCGCGCCTTCCTTAACGAGCGACTCTTCGTACTCTTTCCATATATCGGCGACTGCTCTTTCGAATCGCGAATGGTTGTGTTGGCTGTATTCTTTGAAATCGGTTCCGTTTCCTTTCTCACGCGAGATTACCGAGAGAATCGCGCTCGGCTTCCATTCTTCTGTACCTAATTTTTGAAGAGTTTTCTTTATAGCGCGCACGCTGTCGTCCCGATCCCAAATCGAGAACCCGCGCGGGATTCCCGCTCGCTCGTGAAATTCGCGCAGAATACGCACGCCGAGCGAGTGGAATGTGGCGATAAGCGGAAGTCCCCCTTTTTCGCGAGGGAGGAGCGACTGAACGCGCTCGCGCATCCCGCCAGCCGCCTTGTTGGTGAATGTCACGGCGAGAATTGAGCGCGCTGGCACTCCCTTTGAAATAAGGTGTGCAATTCGGTGTGTAATCGTTTTCGTTTTGCCTGCGCCGGCCCCCGCTACTATGAGGAGAGGTCCGTCTGTGTGCAGAACTGCCTCTCTCTGGCGTTCGTTGAGGTTTTCGAGATGCTTCATCGGCAGAGTATATCAGTCCGCTCGCGGGTGTATGTCTCCTCGGGTCGCTGTCTCCGCCTGCTGGCGGGGCGCTCACTCTCGGCCCGTCGGCCTGCGAGAGACCCTCAAAGACATATACCCGCTCGCTTTCGGGAGTGAAGGATTTGTGCCGTGTAGAGTCTCTGGAGGCGCGCGAGATTGGTCGGCCTGAGCTCGTCGAAGGCCGTCGCGCGCTGAAGCTTAAGGACGAATTCCGCCGGAGAATTCGTCCGGGCTCCACACAGTACAAATCCGGAATGAAAAGTTGACAACCCCACTATCCACCCGCCGAATATTAAAGCTGTTGCCGCGATCTCCAAATGAGGATAGAGTGAAGCGTAGGGATGGAGCGGTATGGCTTCGGCAAAGTACCTTAAAAACATAGGTATTGAGCCATTTTTCTTCAGGTAACGGTTGACCATCCTAGAAAAACGGCTTTAAGTAAGGCAAAAATGGCAATACAAAAAAGTTAAAAGTTTGCTGGCGGTGCCGGGCAAGGACTTTGCTTTGATATTGCAAATAGCCAAGTGGCGAGCCGTGTAAATTTGGCTTATTTTAAGTAAAAAAAAGGATCCGCACGCTGACGTGGGAAAGCAGGGCGCGGAGACATATAGCAGGTTAGGCACGCCGATGCGGGCGATCTCTTTGATATCTCTGCTTATCATGGTTGGCAGCTTGCTGCCGAATTCCGCAAACGCGAGCTTGCTCAGTGACTTCCTTTCCGCGCTTCGGACCAACTCGCAAAAGGAGGAACTTCCGGAGCCAAAATCCAGCCTTCAGGTCATGCCGCTCCTGCGGCCCGCCATGAACATTGACCCTGCTCCTGCGCGCGGAGGCGGCGACATCACCATCATAGACGACACCGCTCTTCTACCCGAAGAAGGACCCTCTGGCACAATAGCGGACATCGATCGACCGAAAAATGCTGCCATCAGCGTCTACGTCGTGCGTGATGGAGATACAATTTCGGGAATTGCGAAGATGTTCGACGTATCGCCAAGTACCATTCTATGGGCCAATAGCGATATCCCGCGAGGAGGGAAACTTAAGGTCGGGGAGATGCTCACGATTTTGCCGGTCACAGGCGTGAAATATACGGTAAAGAAGGGCGATACCCTGGCGGCAATTGCGAAGCGTCATGGCGGGGACGCGGATGAGATTGCTCGCTTTAACGAGTTTTCCGACGGCCCTCTTTCCATCGGGACGGAAATAATTATTCCTGATGGGGAAATCGCAGCGGTGCCGGCTTCTGTCGTGCGCCCGCGTGTTTCGCGCGTGCCGAGCGGTAGCACAGCCTCGCAAATCGGATACTACCTGCGCCCTCTCGTCGGCGGCCTTAAAACGCAGGGGATACACGGGTATAACGGCGTTGATCTCGCAGCTCCCAACGGCGCTTCCATTCTTGCTTCTGCCGCGGGCAGCGTCATCGTCTCGAAGCAAGAGGGATGGAACGGCGGATACGGCAAGTACATTGTCATACAGCATGCAAACGGGACCCAAACTCTCTACGCGCATAATTCTCAAAACATCGTCTCAGTCGGACAGAATGTTGTTCAGGGGCAAGTTATCGGCTACGTAGGTTCCACCGGCAAGTCAACGGGCTCGCACGTGCACTTTGAAATTCGCAACGGCATCCGCAATCCTTTCTAGTGCTTAAGCGTTGAAAATTGAAAATTTGAGATTGAAAATTCACAACTGCTGCACGATTGTGCGGCGGCTGTGTAATGTTACTATGAGGCAGCAATGTCTAGTCAGTTATTGATGGATGTCATCGTCGATCTCCAATACGGAGACTGCGGTAAGGGCAAAGTCGCCCACTTTTTATGTCAAAACGAGAAGTACACGCATGTCCTTCGCTACAACGGCGGCTGCAATGCAGGGCACACCATCTTTCATAAGGGTAAGAAATTCATTACGCACCATATCCCTGCAGGGGTTTTTTTTGGCGTACGCTCCATTATCGGCTCCGGATGCGTACTTGATCCAAAGCAATTTTTTCGTGAGATAAAAATTCTAGAGGATGGAGGAGTGTCCACCAAGGGAAAAATTTTCATAGCGGAAAATACGCACGTCATCACGAATGCTCATAAAGGGGAGGATAAACAAAAAGGAGGAAAGATAGGAACAACAGGTCGCGGCAACGGCCCTGCGTATAGAGATAAATACGGCCGCACGGGCGTCCGCGCGCGCGATGTAAAAAGATTGAAACCATACCTCGTGAATCTTTACAAAGAGTGGTACACGCCGGCTCGCCCTCTGCGAAGTCGAAGGGTGAAAATACTTGCAGAAGGTGCACAGGGATTCGGCCTCGACATTGATTGGGGAGACTATCCCTATGTTACTTCGAGCCATTGCACAACGGCTGGGGCGCTCCTCAATGGTCTGCCGCCAAGTTCGATACGAAATGTGTGGGGGGTTGCGAAGATTTATGAAACGTATGTCGGCAGTAAAAAATTCCAGCCAAAAGGAGAGGTATTCGACAAGATCGGCGATGCGGGCGAGGAGTATGGCGCGACGACCGGTCGCCGTCGCCAGTGCAACTGGATGAACATGCAGACTTTGGAGCGCGCCATCCAGATGAATGGCGTGACGGATATTGTCTTTAACAAAATTGACGTGTTGCGGACAATCGGAGAATGGGCTGTCATTGATAAGAACAAAGTCGTTCCATTCAAAACGGAAAAGGCGATGAAAGATTTCGTGTCGAAGCGACTCAAAACACTCGGCCTCTCACCGCGTCGAATTCACTTTTCAGAAAGCAAGGAAAACATTTGATTTATTCACGATACCGAGGCGAGTTTTTGTTGTGAGGATTGAGAAATGACATTATGTGCCGAAGATCTCGTGATGCGTTCCGACTGCGATGAACCGCACCATGTTGGGATTTTCGTGGAAGTAAATCGCACGATAGTCGCCGGTTATGTTAATGCTCCGACAGCCTGCGTATGGTTCATGCAGCAAATGATTATTGAGGATTGGATCATAGGGGTTTGCCAGGAAGATATCGCGGCGTTTTTTAAACTGGTCGCGCAGTTTGTTCGGAAGACGCGCAAATTGTTTCTCAAACTTCCTATGTAATCTGATGATCATTTGAGAGCATCAAGATACTCGTCCATATCTTTTGCGTTTGTGAATGCAGGTGAGAATTTATTCTCTCGCCCTTCTCGAATGTCACGCAGCGCTTCGTCGAGAATCTTTCTCGTTTTCGCATTAGGGACAAGCGGCTCATAGAATTCGATTCGACGTTCGTCAGCGAACTGCTTTAACTGCTGGTTCACGACCATAGAAAGTGGTACGCCGATTTTCTTGGCCACTTTTCGCGCTTTATCACGTACGTCCTTATCCACTTTTACGCTGATGACTGTTTTCATAACCGAAGTATATACAACGGTTAACTCCCGTCAAGAAAACCCCTTACATCCTTGATCTTTCTGACGATGACGACAATCATCCTTATCGGAGAGTGTCCAATAGACGCTGATAGCTTTTCTCTTTCTGTTTCCAGTTTTGCGCTGCTGTTTCAAACTGCTGATAGTGTGTAGGTGTAATTTCGACAGGCCTCCGTGATGCCGTATCGCGATAGAATCTTCCCAAATCTTTTTCAGGAATTATCGCAATTGTTCCGGGGTATCTATGGTCAATCTGGCGGTATGTTGGATCAAAATAGTATGCTTCTCCCGTACTTCGATTTGTTGCTTTTACGACGAAATGTTCCCCGCTGGGAAGAGGCCCTGGATTCTCGGTGCGTTCTTCGGCGGCAAAATCTGTATATACTTTCACGACATTCACATTAATGTTTTCTGCCCTGTCTCTCAGTGTGTCATAGAGCGCATATGCTGCGAGCGGGCATAAGCTCCATCCAGTGAAAATCCCGTTCTCGCGCCAGGGATCGACGTCTTTCTTCTCCGTCGAACCATCACCCCGACGCGAGATATGTTCCCAGCCCGATTTCCCGACGTATTTCGCGAGGACTGATGATCCGATATTTCCGAGTCGGTTTACAAAAAGCGGTCCCCGGCTTCTCACATGATCCAAGAGGTCGTGCATCGAAGTTATAGACTCGGCTTTTTTCCGTATGATCTCGTGCGGCTTAATAATTCCCTCGTTCGCTCTTATTGGTTGAGTCGGTAACCGGTCCATAAAAATTACATTTCCCGTGCGCGGTATTGCAGTGCCTCAAGCATGTGATCAGGTTCGATTGAATCACTACCAGCTATATCGGCGATCGTGCGCGCGAGCTTGATGGTGCGGTGAAAGCCGCGCGGCGAGAGCTTCATCGCTCGTGCAGAAGCGACAAGCGTGTCTTCTGCTTTTGGTGTAAGCCGCGCGAGCGCTTCAATGTCTTTCGGGCGCATGTCTGCATTCGTTGAAATATTTTTCACATGTGTGAATCGTGCCATCTGTCGCTCGCGCGCCTCGCGGATGCGCTCTCGCGCCGTCTCAGTTTGATCCGTGACGCGCCGCGAACGCAGCCGGAGATTTTCGGGCGGTATTTCGCCGACGGAAACCCACATGTCTATGCGGTCAGCAACAGGCCCGGAAATCTTTCGGCGATACTTCTCCACGAGATGCGGCATGCACTCGCATCTTGTGCTGCCCCAAAATCCGCATGGACATGGGTTTAAGGCCGCAATCAACATGAAATTAGCGGGAAATACAGCGGATCCTTTCGCGCGCGAAACGCTAACGATCTTATCCTCCATCGGCTCTCGCAGCGCTTGCACGACGTCGCGGTGAAATTCAGGGAATTCATCCAGAAACAGAACGCCGCGATGCGCGAGCGTCACTTCTCCCGGATGCGGAGATGAGCCGCCGCCGATGAGCGAGGCATACGAAGACGTGTGGTGCGGAGAGCGGAATGG
>LCQS01000012.1 GCA_001004265.1 Parcubacteria group bacterium GW2011_GWA2_51_10
CCGCGCGCGAGTTGGATTTTTCGTCAAATCAAATTTGGTGGACTCACCGGGAATCGGACCCGGGCCTCGGCAATGCGAATGCCGCGTAATGCCACTTTACTATGAGCCCTCATTACTAACGAGGTGATGAATAGAATATCGTAACCTAGAGAAAGCAACAACTTTCGGGCTTACCGTCCTCGGAAACCCACGGTTTTCCGACGCTCACAAGCTCGCTGCGAATCTCGCAAGGTCTTGCGCTGCTCCGAAACTCGCAGCTCACCCGACCCCTTCACGCCGTCAGCACTTCACTCCACTTCGTTACGTTCGGGCTGCCGGGAATTGAACCCGGTCTACATCCACCCCATGGATGCGTACTACCGGTATACTACAGCCCGCTTGAATGTCATCTATAAATGACATTCTTTCGGGCCGCCGGGAATCGAACCCGGTCTTTACGCACCCGAAGCGCACGTACTACCGGTATACTACGGCCCGTCTTCTTCTTCGCGCCTGCATAGGGAAGCCAAGCGAGTCGAAGTGTGCACCTTGTAGGATTCGAACCTACGGCCTTTCGAATGTGAATCGAACGCTCTAACCAGCTGAGCTAAAGGTGCGCTCGGGAATTATATATTTCGGAGGAAAAAACCGGAAATCATTTTATGTTCACGATCCGATACTTCTGCGCGCCTTTGGGGGTCTCGAATGAGAACACATCACCTTTTCTTTTCTCCATCAAGGCAGAGCCCAGGGGAGAAAGGTGCGAGATCTTGTGCTCCTGCATATTCGCCTCCGCAGAGCCGACAATTTCGTACGTGTGCTCCTCTTTCTCGCCCATTTTTTGAATAGTTACTGAATTGCCAAGAGAAACCGCGTTTCCCTTGGAATGTTCGATAATCCGGGCACGCGAGAGGCTTTCCTCAATGTTCCTTATGCGATCTTCCGTCGCGGCCTGCAAGTTTCGCGCCTCCTCGTACTCAGCATTCTCCGATAAATCGCCGAGAGAGCGCGCGTACTCGAGCTGTTCGGCAATTTCGCGCCTGCGCACTGTTTTCAAATATTCGAGCTCTTTCGTGAACTCGTCGAATTTCTCCTTGCTCAAGTAATTTGTTTCATCAGTCATGTGATTTTTCTAGCGAGCGCGAGCATTATACCTGCTCGGCCTGCGAGAGCAAGCCGCCGAATGTCGATGAGGCGGTACTGAGGCCATCAGGCCGAATGTACAGATCAATTTAAGAACGTAGAAATACATGCCACTACGTACTACGTTCTACTTTCTACTTTCTAGTTTACGTATTGAGGTTTGTTCGCGATGAGCCACTGGAAAAAAGGGAGCATCGCCGGCGCGGCGCCAGAGAGCGTTCCCGCTGGCGCCCTTTCTAAAACTGTCGCGTACGCGAAGCGCGGATTGTTCGCCGGCCAGAATCCGACTGACCACGAGTTCATCGCTTCGTTGCGTGCACCAATTTGCGCCGTCCCGGTTTTTGCAGCTATTTGAATGCCAGAAATATTCAGCGCCTTTACCGTCGCATCGTGTCGCGTGGATGTGACAGCCATGCGCATGCCATCGCGCACGATCTCTAGATACTCATCCGGAATGTCTACGTCCACAGACTCACTCTCCTCTTCCATTCGTATGTGCGGTAGCAAGAGCCTGCCGCCATTGGCGATCGCCGCGACAAAGCGCGCGGCCTGCAGAGGCGTCATTTGAAAACCATACTGCCCGATGACCGTGTGGTACGTATTTCCGATTCGCCACGGATCATCCGCGCCGAAAATTTTTTCTTTCCACTCGGGCGTCGGGATGATGCCTTCCACCTCACCCAAAAGCGCGATTCCCGTCGTACTGCCGAGCCCGAAGAGACGCGCATATTCGTCGAGCCGCCTGATACCGAGCCCCTGCTGGCCGCCGTATCCTCCGCCTATCGTATAAAAATATTCATCCGACGAAACGGCGAGCGCCGTTCGCATATCCACGAGACCGTGCACGGTCCAATCGCGATACACAGATGGTTTTTCAGGATCGTATGGATTCGGAATGGTTATCGCACCGGTTGAAAGGATCTCTTTCTCCGGACTTATGATTCCCTCGTTAAGCGCAGCAGCCGCAAAAATCGGCTTCACAATGGAGCCGGGCGTGTATGCACCCGCAATCGCGCGATTGAGAAGCGGCGTGCGCGAATCGCTGCGAGCGGCGCGCACGGAAGCTGCATCGCCTGCGGTAAAGGCGTCGTTGTCATATTCGGGGAAGCTCGCGAGCGCCAAGAGCTCGCCGGTCTCGACATCCATGATGACGGAAGCGCCCCCCTGAAATC
Source organism: Parcubacteria group bacterium GW2011_GWA2_51_10 (assembly GCA_001004265.1). Lineage (GTDB taxonomy): Bacteria > Patescibacteriota > Minisyncoccia > Phycocordibacterales > UBA2100 > UBA10103. The sequence continues at coordinate 2,295 of LCQS01000012.1, forward strand.
CCTGCCGCTCGGCATGCGCCGAAAGGTACGCAAAGAGGCGGCTCTGTACTTCCGAATCTATGGAGAGCGTCACGTTCACGCCTTCCTTGGGAGGCACCGTAATGTCCTGCCGAGCTATATTTCCCAAGGCGTCCGTTTCGACCATCGTGCTGCCATTTGCCCCCCTGAGCGTCGAATCGAACGCGAGTTCCACGCCGGACACGCCCGTGTACTCTTCGCGCCACCAAGCCCCGCTCTCATCTGCCTTCGGGTAGCGCACGAAGCCGAGCACATGCGCAAGTCCGGGCAGCTCCGTATATCTGCGCAGTGCATAGCGCGAAGAAGTCGCGCCCGCACTTACATTTCTTTCATCTGGACCCGATACGTCGGGAACGCTCCGTGCTATTTCCCGAGCTTCGTTCCATGCGAGCTCTCGGCCTTCTCTGTCGTAAATGATTCCGCGAGAAGCGAAAATTATCGAACGCTCGAGACGATTGTTGCGCGATATTTCCGAGTATTCGGAGCCGTGCGTAACCTGCAAATTAAACGAGCGTGCCGAAAAGGTAACTATCATCGCGGCAAACACGAGACCCACCGCAATAATTCTCCTTGCGGCAACGGGCCGTTCCACGCGCCCTTCAAATTGTTTCTGGTTGTGGCTCGGTAAATTTGACGAATCCAAAAAAATCTCGTCCGGCGCAATTTCGTGGATTTTTTTCGAACGCTTCATGTTATCAAGATAGCAGAAATTCTTTCCGCAGCGGCTCAAAGCCCCACACGAGAATAAATGCTGTAATCGTAAACAGCGGAAGTGAATACAAAACGTCAGGCATCCAGAGATAGTCCATAAGAATTCCTATGAGAAGGACCTCCCATGCGGGATAGCGAAGTGCCAGCGCGCCCATAAAAAGTAACGTCACCCATGCAGGCGCAAAGAGTGAGCTCGCGATTCCAGCACAGGTGAGCAGCAACCGCATAACTCATTGTTTTACTACGTACACGAACTGTAATTCGTGAAGATTCACTGGAAGCCGAATGTATACGCGGCTGTAGGCCTCTTCCGGATCGTTCTTTATATCGCCAACAATTCCTATGGCACGCCCGCCAAAGGAGGGAGCAATGACCGGATCGCCCGCGCGTATGAGGGATCCCCGCGGCACGCTAGCCCGGGCATTCCCTCCTCCCTGTCCTTCGACTGTCGCAGCAACGTCGCCGATGAGCGACTCGGAAGACATGCCTGCCGAAAAAATTTGGCTCACGAGTGAATTGCGCGCGCCAGCGTCGGCGACTGTCCCGATGACAAAATTTTCTGACGACAGTACAAGATCGCCGGCTGATACCGAATCGCGCGAGCCCGCCCCGATTTGAAATGTGCCATAGGGGGACGCGCGGAGGGAGGAAACGACAGGGGCAGTCAAGCCGTCCGAAACTCTCGTTCGCTCTTTTTCGACGACGTTCAGCATTTCGCGCAGTGTCGCATTTTCAGCAAGCAGCACCTGATATGCCGCCGCTCGCTCCTCCGAGGAGGCGAGTTGGTTTTTCAGCGCCGTGTTTTCTGCCTCGAGCGCCCTTCGTGATCGCAACAAACCGCTCGACTCTATCGTTTTTCCGATACCGTTACCCGCGCTCCAGAGACTCCCGCCCGCCGCGCGCGCGATTTCGTGAATTCTTCCGCCAGTTAAAAAATTAATCGCGAGCAACATCACTGCGATTAAAGATGCAGCGAGAAGGCGTCTGCGCCCGCCGGAGCTTCCGCGGGGGCTTCCTGCCCCCGCGGACATCCTATTCCGTCGGTACCAGCTCATCATCGTTGCGCAGCAACGCTTCGCGATATGCGTCTAAATCGTCTAAGACAACGCTCGTTCCCCGGACGACTGCCGTGAGAGGGTCAGGTGCCACGATCACCGAAACGCCGATTGCGTGAGTGAGAAATTCGGGCAATCCCTTGATGAGCGCTCCCCCGCCGGCGAGATATATTCCCCGCTGCATGATATCGGAAATAATTTCCGGCGGCGTCGTCTCCAAGACTTCCTTGACCGCCTCTACCAGCTCTTCAATGGAATGGCCGATCGCATTGCGGACGTCCTGATCGGTAAGGGACATTTCGCGTGGAAGTCCGGTAACGAGATCTCGTCCGCGCGCCATGGTCTCAAGCTTGTCCCGCCCGGGCGCCACGGAAGCGACGGCGATTTTTATTTCCTCCGCAGTTTTCTCGCCGATGAGGATTTTATATTCATTCCGCGCATGACTCACGATATCGCGATTGAATCTGTCTCCGGCAATGCGGAGATTCTTAGCATTCACGATCCCAGAGAGAGCCATGATGCCGATGTCGGTAGTGCCGCCGCCTATATCGATGACCATATTACCGGTCGGCTCATGCACCGGCAGTTCGATCCCGAGAGCGGCGGCCATTGGCTCTTCGATGATGTGAACCTCTCGCGCGCCTGCATCGCGCGCGGCATCGCGCACAGCCCGCACTTCGACGGACGTAATCCCCGATGGAACGCCGATGACCACGCGCGGGCCCAAAAGTTTCGTATGGCCCGATTGCGCCTTATTGATGAGATACGCAAGCATTTCAGAAGTTATTTCAAAGTCCGAAATGACGCCGTCTACAACAGGCTGCACGGCCACAATGTGTGTAGGCGTTCGCCCGACCATGTCCTTTGCCTGCGCCCCGACAGCAACGACCTGCCCCGTTTTCTGATTCACTGCGACAATCGAGGGCTCATTGATGACAATGCCGCGTCCCTTCACATAGACGAGGGTGTTTGCTGTACCCAGATCGATACCGATGTCGTTCGAAAACGCTTCGAGTATTCGATTCCACCACCGTGTTCCTGTCCTCCTCATACTATTTAAAATTGCCTTGAAATTTAGAATTTGAAACTATTTTTTGAGGTACTCGATAATACCACTTTCAGGTACGAGCGTCGTTGCTCCCGTTTTGCGGTCTAAGACTTCAACGCCGCCCTCCGAAATTGTTTTTTCGGAAATGACGAGCCGAATTGGAATTCCGATCAAATCCGAATCTGCAAATTTCTCCCCCGCGCGGAGCTCTCGATCATCATAGAGAGCCGAAATCCCGTGCGCAGTTAAGAGATCATACAACCGATCTGCTTCAGAAACGACATCGGCATTTCCTCCAGAGATAGAAATAAGATGCGCGGCAAATGGTGCGACTTCTTTCGGCCAGATAATGCCATCGCCGTTTGAGAGAACTTCGACGATAGTACCCATAACGCGACCGGGCCCGATGCCGTATGAACCCATGACAACCGACTTTCCCTCTCCAGTCTCGTCCTTGTATACGAGACCGAGCGCATCTGAAAAACGCGTGCCGAGCGGGAAAATATTTCCGACTTCAATTGCCTTCTCTTCCTGCAATTCTCCTCTCGGAATAGAGAGGTCAGCGAGCACCTCGTCTGTACACACTTCTTTATTTACCGCGATTCCTTTTTCTTTGTGCACATAAATCGTATCTTCACCGGCGCCGCACACAGTTTGAAATTCATCACTGAATTTGCTGAAGGAGCCCCCGGATGCGTACGTACGGTACGTCTTGTCGCCGATACCAAGACGCGCGAATATTTTTTTGTATGCTGCCGCGCACAATTCATAGAACTCGCGAAATTCTGTCTCATCGCGACTGAACGAATAGAGATCTTTCATCAAAAATTCGCGCGTGCGCAGAATTCCGCTTTTTGCGCGCGGCTCGTTCCTAAACTTCGTCTGAAATTGATATACATATTTCGGCAGATCTTTGTATGATTGGATGTATTCCGTCATGAGCGCTGTGAGCGGCTCCTCGTGTGTCGTCGCAAGCCCCAGCTCTCCGCCGCTTTTTAGTTCAGTCTTGAACCACACATCTATCGCGTCGTCTCTCCAACGATCCGTCGCCTCCCATACCTTCGAGCTCTGCAGTGCGGGAAGTGCAACTTCCTGTCCGCCGATTGCATTCATTTCTTCGCGGATGACGTGGATAATGTTGTTGAGAACTCGGAGGCCTAAAGGCAAGTATGAATACACCCCCGCCATTTCTTTATGAATAAACCCCCCGCGAATGAGGAGCTCGGCATTTTTCGACACTTCGTCTTTCGGCGCAGATTTCCGCGTTTTCGTGAAAAGTGTGGACTGGCGCATGATTGCCCATTTTACACAGAATTCGGGAAATGCATATTACGGGCTTGTACTCATCCAGAGAGACACATAAAACCTACCTAAGTGCTTTACGAGAGTTACTATTATTGTACATATGTACATTAATGGTAACTGTTTTATGAGAGCAATCGTGCGATGTCTTGATATGTCACAGCGATCATGAGAAAAACTATCAGAAAAACGCCGAGGGCATTTATAGCTTGCGCGACGAGACGCGGAGCGCTTCTGCGCATCACCGTCTCAAGGCCCAAAAGGACAAGGCGACCGCCGTCGAGCGCCGGAATCGGAATCAAGTTTATGATGGCAAGATTGATAGAAATGAATCCTGCAAGAGCAAGCAGATTCCCGACGCCGTGCGTCGCCGCATCGGATACGACAGAGACAAGGCCTACAGGGCCAACGACCTCCGACAGATTCGGCGAGCCCGAAAGTGCGTCCCGAATAATTGTCCACAAACCTTTCGCGACAATAATCGTCCCATCGCGAGTGCGAGAGAGCGATTCTTTGAGCGCTTTGGCGGGGGGCAGCGGCTCATTGCTCACAAGAACGAGCGCGAGCCCTATCGCCGGCCGGCCGGCTTCATTCGCTATTACGGCGTGCGCCGGCCGCAGAGTGGCACTGCTCGTGGCGCCCGCGCGCGCATAGGTGACGAGAAGAGGCTCGCCTCCCCGCTCACGGACAAAATCGATGACGGCCCGAGGCGAAAGCTCCTGTGGCGCGCTGCCGCTTTCGTCCGACACAGATACGATCTCATCCCCCGGAGTCAACCCCGCAGCATTGGCGGGTGATCCTTCGATAACATCTGCAATGACAAGATGCACGGCCGCACTACTACCATCATCGACAACTCTCGGAATCCCGAGCGCAAACGCTCCTGCAAACAAGAAATATGCCGCGATGATATTCGCGATAACGCCGGCCACTAATACGGCCGCCTGGACGCCTCGCTTAGCATCCACAAAACTTCCCTGGCCATGCTGCCCTTCACCCTCATCGCCAAAGAGCCGCACGAAACCTCCGAATGGTAGCCAATTGAATGTATATTCCGTATCGCCGACTTTTCCGAACAGGAATGCACGTGGCGGATACCCTACGCCGAATTCCTCCACGCGAACTTTGAAAATCTTTGCGGCGATGAAATGCCCGAGCTCGTGAGCGACGATAAGCAAAACGAGAATCGCAATGACGAGCAATATTGTCATGTTAGAAATTCTTAACGAGTGAAGCGAGTTTAGAAGTTCCTACACCCTGCTGCTTAACTTGCCATTTCCTTCTCCTTTCCTTCAAACATTTTCTCAAGCTCCTCATTCACTGCATCTATTTTCTTCTGCAGCTCATCTTTGAACGAGAACTTGTCGTCCTCTGTCAATTCGCTTGCGCGCACTTTTTCTTGCGTTTCTTTCCACGCCTCGTCGCGCGCGACCCGCACCGTGGTGCGCGCCTCTTCCAATTTTTGCTTGGCAACTTTCGTGAGCTGCTCGCGGCGCTCGGAAGTAAGCTCTGGAAAAGTAATGCGCAGGCCCGAAGAGTCGGCATTTGTGCCGAGGCCAAGATTTGCTGCGGCGATGGCGCGCTCGATGTCTTTCACGATAGAAGCATCCCATGCGTTCACGCGCAATGTCCGCGCATCCTCAACGCCGATATTCGCGACCTGCTTGAGCGGAGTAATAGAGCCGTATGCCGAGACAGAAATCCCATCGAGAATCGCCGGCGAGGCGCGGCCGGTGCGCAGCATACGATACTCCTTTGCGAGCCATTCGCGAGCATCCTTCAATTTTTCATCAAGTATTTTGAAATCGTAAGCCATGGCTCTATTTTACTACGGGAATGCGCGGCACCAAAAGGGCCACGTGCTCGAGAAGCTGTTTTATGTGCGCGCCTTTATCGCCGGCAAAGCGCCGGGCGCGATAGATCGATTGAATGCCGCACAGCATTTCCGCCTTCGCTTCCTTCTTCGAGAGCACGCGTTCAAGCGAAGCTAAAAATTCAATGACTTTTCCAATGTCGCGTTTACGAGCACCGTGCTCTTCATTATCGTCATCTTCCTTCGTCAGAAGCGGTTTTATCAATTCGAGGCGTTCCTGTATTGCCGAGTCGAGAAATTCATATGCCAGTTTTGAGGCGCTCCGCGAATCTCCAAGTTGGAGCGTTTGCGCGCGCGAGCGCACCGTCGGAAGAAGCGTCTCTGGTGAGGGCATTATGAAAAAAAAGTCTGCACCCGCGGATGGTTCTTCGAGCGTTTTAAGGAGAGCGTTCTGCGCCTCTATATTCATGCCGGGACAAAGAATAATAAATACGCGGTGACCTCCCTTCCCGATTGCTCGCAAAGACGCGCGCGATCGAAGATCGCGCGCATCGTCAATGCCAAACTGCACGTATTCTCTTAAAAATACATCAGGATTTCCGTGGACCTCTGTGCCACGCTCCTCGATGAATTCGAGCACGCGCGGAAGCACTTCGTTCCCACCAGCGACAAGATGCACATTGCCAATAAGCTCTATATCCACTGGGGCATTATAGCAATTCGAGTTAAAATGCTGCCATGAAGACTCCAAAGCGCATTATCAATACCGCACTCGCGGTAACACGGGCGATTGGTTCGCCCGCCTCTATTGCTATTCATACAATTATCTTTATTGCCGCATTTCTTTTGGCGTATACCGAATTCATCACCTTCGATCGCATGCTTCTGCTGCTCACGACTATAGTCTCTCTCGAGGCCATCTATCTTTCATTATTTATACAGATGACCATCAACTACACGACCGAGAGCCTTGAAGAAGTGAGCGAGGACATCGAAGAAATGCAGGAAGACATCGGCGAGATTCAGGAGGACGTTGATGAACTTCAGGAAGATGTCGAAGATATTGCGGAAGAAGACGAGGAAGAGAAACGTGCCGAAGAAGCCGAAAAAGTGCGCTTCGACGATATCAAGAGGGATTTGCAGAAACTTATTGCGGACGTCGAGAAACTGCGAGAATGACCACAGGGAAATGAAGCACTGAGAAAATGCGGTGGATGCGAGGCGCAAAGAAAGCGGCCGGTAAACGACTCCAGCGAGGCATATCTGAATCTATGAGGGGGTTCGGAGCGCGACGGCGCGAGACTTCAGGGGTTTGGCAGCAGACAAAACCCCGTACCCGAAGAGATGCAGATATGCGAGCTACCTCTTCGCGATTATCGCTTTCTTGTACGTATCAAGATGCTTCAGCGCCTCTCCCGTCCCCATCGCGACGCAAAACGGCGCGTCTTTTGCGAGGCGCGCCTTCACGCCCGTGCGGCGGAATACGAGTTCTGGCAGATTCCGCAGGAGCGACGAGCCGCCCGTCATGATGATGCCGTTGTCTATGATATCCGCTGCGAGTTCCGGCGGTGTATCTTGGAGAACGTCCTTAATTGAATTGACCATCGTACGCAGTTCCTTCCCTATCGCGCGCACAATTTCATTCGTGCCTATTTCGATCGAGCGCGGAAGCCCCGTGAGGTGATCGCGGCCCTTCACCTGCATCGTCAGTTCTTGATCAATCGGCACAGCGGAGCCGATCTGGATTTTAATTTCTTCCGCCATCTTATCGCCGATCCCGAGATTCGCTGTTTTCTTTACGTAGTCTGCGATAGCGTGATCTATTGCGTTTCCCGCGCATTTCACCGATGTCGATGCAACGATCCCACCGAGCGAAATAACCGCTACATCCGTGGTCCCTCCGCCTATGTCTACGACCATGTGCCCTCTAGCCTCGTGAATAGGAATCCCAGCGCCAATTGCAGCGAGTATCGGCTCTTTGACGACGTATGCCTCGCGCGCCCCTGCCTTCGTCGCCGCCTCCACGACTGCGCGCCTCTCCGTCGAAGTAACGCCCGCCGGCACAGAGACCATTACTTCAGGACGGAATATATTCCAGCGGCCGAGCGATTTTCGGATGTAATAGCGAAGCATCGCCTCTGTCACGCGGTAATCGGCGATGACGCCATCTTTCATAGGCCGGTACGCGATAATCTCTCCCGGCGTGCGGCCTATCATCTCCTTCGCTTCATTTCCGACTGCGAGTATTTTATTTTCCGCCTGCGACACAGCGACAACCGACGGCTCGTTCAAGACGATGCCCTTTCCGGGCACGAACACGAGAACCGTCGTCGTCCCGAGATCAATGCCAAGCTTCGGAGAAAATGAAAATGCCATACAAATGTCCGGGCATTGTACGCTACAACGTGCAAAATTCCAGCGAATTGGCGGATACGGCAGCGTAATGTACTGTGGCAACAGCATAGTTACCGGAGAACTGCCATGCGAATGCGACCGTCGCAATATGCCGCAATAGGAAGCCGCTCCCCGCCTCACCCCGAATTGATCCCGATTCGTCCGCCGGTTGGCCTCGGTGCGTGCGGATTCCTGATACTGAGAGAAGAAAACGCCGCGCTTGTCGGCTACTGTGGAGGGCATCTGTACCTGCTCGCGATGCACGAGAACGGCAGGTTGATGCGTATTCCGCTGCCACACATGTATGCAATCGGCTGCCTGGACCCGAACGGCTTTGCCCTTGCGTGGAGCGGGTTAGGTATTGAGACACCGATGGAACATCGGCCTGCTATCCAGAATTTCTTCTGGAACAACTCGTCGATAATTCGGGAACTCCACTGCGAATGGCAACAGCGTAAATAGCCGCCGACGCAGTGCGAAAAAGCCGCACACCGCCGCGGCTTTTTCACTTTCAATTCACCTCTTCTTCAGTATCGATATGTTTTTTTTATTTTTAGGGAGTCCTTTTTTGTTTGCAGGAGATGGTCATGGAAACGTTCAGCATACGGGGTGTTCGTCCCGGCAGTCCGGCACAATGTCAGCTGTTTGTGCTGGAGGGCCGTAGAATCGCGGCAACAGTTGCTGGCTCTCTCGAGTATCTACGCTCCCGATTGGGATCGCGGTTGAGAAGAAAGATCATAGCAGAAGCTACGGCTACCGACGACGGCTTTCTCACCTACTGGAGTACCGATCGGGAAGATGGCGAAACATTGCGTGAAGCCGTCGAGAAGTTCCTCCAGAAACCGGAACAACGTCGGGTCATTGCACGCCTGCGCTCACGCGCAGAGAAAATTGCGCGTCAGAATGACCTCCCGTTTTGTCGGACCTACCTCGCGAGAGCCGCGGCCTGAACGCAGGGGAAACCCGCGCGACTCACGCGGCTCTTTCCTCTATTCGTCTCTCGTCTCGATGTTTCTTGTTTCTTCGGGTTAATCTCCCACCCAAGTACCACAGCACTTCGTGCTGGCTACGGGGCGAGATTCACTTCATGCCACAGTTTGTGGGACCAGTTTTGCCTACCCTTCGGTGTGCTTAGCAGGGTTTAACTCCCACCAAAATTTCTTGGAAAAGTTCTGTGCTTGGTCGCAGACACTTTTTAGGTAGTAGAGATCTTTCGTCGGGATTTTCTCGAGAGTTTTGCCCATGCGCCCCATAGTGATGAGCGGCAGGCCATCGCGCAGCCGACCTGCATTGATTCGCTCGCAAAAGTATTTCATCAACTCTCCGCGCTCCGTCTCCCTGGTCTTCTTGAGCGAGCTCTTTAGATTGTCGGAGATATGTTTCATCATGGAACTATTCTACGATATAGTTCCGAACATGCGAAAAATAGTCCAAGACGGGAATCCCGTGCTACGACGAACAGCCGCGAATATCCCACTATCCGAAATCAAGGAGAAACCTATCCAAAAGCTTATCGGGGAAATGAAAGCGCTTCTCGCAAAAGAAGACTATGGCGTGGCGCTCGCCGCGCCGCAAGTCGGAGAGTCGCTCAAGCTTTTTATAGTTTCTGGAAAAGCGCTCGCTAGAGGAAGGAGGAACGCCCCTGATGAGGGGTCCGAAGAAAAAGGAGAAGATGCAATAAAAGAGGAGGAGGAGGAGGAGGAGGAGGCCTTACCGGATCTCGTGTACATAAATCCAGAGCTGCTGAAGCTCTCCCGCCAAAAGACAAAAAAGCACGAGGGGTGCCTATCGATACGCAAGAAGTGGGGCGAAGTCATGCGTGCGGAGAAGGCCACAATCCGCGCATACGATGAGAACGGCGTGCGATTCACCCGCGGCGCGTCCGGTTTTTTGGCACACATTTTCCAACACGAGATGGATCATCTCGATGGCATACTCTATAGCGATAAGGCAACTGCCATATATGACGAACAAGAAGAGCGGAAACAAAAATAACGTGCGATTTGTATTTCTGGGCACGTCGCACATCGCGGTATACGTGCTGGACGCTCTCAAGGCGGCAGGTTTTCTGCCCGCGCTCGTCGTGACTCCGCCTCCCGCGCCGAAGGGCCGTGGCCTCTCTTCCGCCCCGACGCCGGTCGCTCTATGGGCGCGCGAGAGCGGAATCTCGGTCGAGCATGACTATAAAAAGATAGAGAGCGAAAAATGGGACATCGGCGTCGTGGTTGATTTTGGAGAGATAATTCCGGAGAGCATTCTTTCGGTTCCCCGCCGAGGATTCTTGAATGTGCACCCATCGCTCTTGCCGCGCCTTCGCGGGCCATCCCCTATCCGCTCCGCAATTTTGAATGATGAAAAAACTACGGGCGTTAGCATTATCCTTCTCGACAGTGAAATGGATCACGGTCCGATAGCTGCACAGAAGGCCGTCAGCCCCCGGGACTGGCCAGTGCGCGCTTCCGAGCTCGAAGAGATGATCATGAAAGAAGGCGGAACGCTCCTCGCACAGATTCTCCCACTCTGGGTCGCCGGGGAGATCGAGGCGCGGGAGCAGAACCATGACATCGCAACATATACGGAAAAAATCAAGAAAGAAGACGGCCTACTCGACTTGAACGCCGACGCGTATCAGAACCTGCTGAAAATCCGCGCATATGAGGGCTGGCCCGGGACGTACGCCTTTTTTGAAAAAAACGGAATATCCGCCAACCGGCGGATTCGTGTGGGAATAATAGACGCGCACGTAGAGGATGGGGGTCTTGTCATCGACACAGTGAAGCCGGAGGGAAAAAGAGAGATGCGCTACGAGGAATTCCTCCGCTCCGGCGCCAAATCCACGCAGTAATTGCCTCGCAAATTACCCCGAGAACCGACCTCTGAGGAAAAAATCCCAGAGAACCGACCTCTGGGGTTTTTTGTTCTCTAGAGCGGTATGCCGGCAGCGGCCAAGACCGGCTCGGTGAAAAAAAGGAGTTCTGCGACAACGAAGAAAAGAGACATTACTACAAGAAGCATGCCTGCGCGTATCGCGTGTTTGCGATGGTGCCACCAGATCTCAAATCCTGTTTCGAGGGCAAGAGCGAAGAGCACGAAAAGACCGATGGCGATGTAGGCATACCGAAGCGTATCTCGCGGATAGCCGAGCGCGTATCCCCACCACGGCAATCCAATTGTAGAGACCTCCACTTCCGAATTCTCGCGGGTAGATTGCTGCGATTCGCCAAGCACCTGCACATCCGTGCCAGCTGCGACCGCTGTTACTGCAAGTGTAGCCTCGCCGGCCGGAATCACTCTCTCATTGGCTTCTCTCACTTCCGATGGCGTGCCGAATGCCTGCACGACGAATGTCGTCGGCCGCCCTTGATAGACGCCCTGCGCAGTTGCAATGCCGATCTCGGTGTAGCGCGCATTTAAAATATTCTCGCGATGCAGGGCGGACTGCATCCACGCGCGTTCGACATCGGCGGAGTCCGAAAAATCGATCGCAAGATTTTCGCCTGCGTCCTCGAACGAATACCCTGCCTCCGCAAACCAATGCCATGGATCAACTCCGTCGGGCGACACGTGAGCGAAATATCTTTTTTCCGCCATGTCGTTGGCTTTTGCTTGTGCTACCGCAACAAGAACGGAATTCATTTCAAGTGAAGAAAGGCCGTTCTTCGCGCGATCGCTATTGGCAAGGTCAACAAGAACAGCCGAGACGACTGCCGCCGCCTGCGGCGAACCAAGGAGCAATCGCTGGGCACCCGAAAATATAAAAATGCAAACTATGAGAGCCGTAGTCATCGTAAGTGCAATCCCGCCGAGCAGTTCGACTTTCCTGCGCTCGCGCTTCCCTCGCGGCAAAAACGGCGCAGCTACGCGCCCTCTCTTTCGCCGAGTCATCATATGAAAAGATTATATATCACCGGCGGAAGTGCTAGTGGTCTCTCAAACACACATCCCTACAAACTGGAGTTTGTAGGGATGTATTTCAACGCAATTCTTACTCGTGTATTCTCTATTGGTTTCGGTAAGTTTTCCCGATCGCTAGAGCGTATCCGCAAGAAGCACGGGTTCAGGGTGGATGCCGAAAGTATCGCTGTGGCCGAGGCCGACAGCTTCACCTGCAAGAGCGAGCGCATCGCGCACAGCGCTCCACGATACTCCCGGATGCGTCGCGATATAGAGTGCCGCAGCGCCAGCCACATGCGGCGATGCCATGCTCGTGCCGCTAATAGTTCTGTAACCGTTTGAAAGCCACGTTGAGTTGATTGCAACGCCGGGCGCTCCGATGTCGACACCAGGCCCGAAATTGCTGAATGATGCAAACGTGTCGTCAGCGCCATATGATGTCGCGCTGCCCACTCCACCCGGCTTGCCGTCGGAATCCGCAAGCGCAGAAACGGTGATGACCGCGTCATCATATGCCGCCGGCACGAAGCTCGCGGCGGGGGCGCCGCTGTTGCCTGCCGCAACGACGATCGTTACGCCCGCATCACGCGCACGGCAAATCGCTTTATGCAAGGCGTCGTTATTGGTATTGCCGCAGTTGTTGTCGGAAATTCCGCTGCCGCCCAAACTCATGTTGGCAACACGTATCGTTCCGCCTTTCGCGGGAGCTTTTGACGTTACAAAATCCAATCCACAAATTACCGATGACCACGAACCGCTTCCGAACTTATTCAAAACTCGCACCGACCAGAGCTTCACTCCCGGTGCGACTCCAACTACTCCCTGCGTATTATTGAGCGCGGCGATCGTCCCTGCGACGTGCGTCCCGTGTCCATTTTGATCCGTGTATCCTCCTCCCGAGCTCGAGCAATTCTTTCCGCCAACGACTTTCCCCGCAAGATCAGGGTGCGAAGCTAAAATTCCCGTATCAACGACAGCAACGTCAACTCCCGCGCCAGTATTCGCCTTCCCTTCCGCATTCACGCGGTCCACGCCAGTCGGAAGCGTCTGTGCGGGAGGAGCAGCTCCGGCAGACGGCCCCTTCTTATTCTCTCTAGCGCGAGAATACAAATCTCTCACTCGACTCGTATCAAGAGGCGCATCGGCAATAGAGACAACACGATCCTCACTCACAAAAGCAACACGCGGATCATCCGCGATTGCGCTCAAATCAGATTCCGAAAAACGCGCCGCAAAACCATTGAGCGCATTTCGATAGGAATCGAAGCGCTCGCCTCGCACGCGCGCGACGAGCTCATTTTCAGCGGCATCAACATCAGAAACGGAATCTTTGAAAACGACAATGTATTGACCGGGGATCCGCTCTCCCGCGCGTTCGGGCCGTTCTGAATCTACTGCAGCAAAAACAAACACAGATGCAAACAGCACCAATAGAAATGCGCCAATAGTGACTGCCGAAGCAATCCCCTTTGCCCTAGTCATACAAACTATAATAGCACTCGGATATGAAATGTCACTGAACTTCGGCGGCTTCGGGTGCGGGTCCTTCCACAGGGTCAGGACCCTCGAGTGCTGGAGATTGCTCCTCCGACGATGCCGGTTCCGGCTCGAGTGCTTCCTGTTCTGTGGCTAATTCTATGGATAATTCAGCTTCGCCCGCCATAGCATCTTGCGACGGCGGGGTCGGGATATCTTGTGCGCCTACATTAGTCTCCGGCTCCCGGTCTCTCCCTTCCCTTTCGCCCCGTTCATCTCTCTCCTCTCTTCCTTCCCTTGCCGCCGTCGCTTCGTCGGCGATTACGTCTTCACTCGCAACCCCGTCTGCAACTTCGCTCACGGCTTCGACAATACTTTCTTCATTCTCGTTTTCGATAAACTCGTCAGCCTCCTCCAAAGCGTTTTCGTCCGACACGCTCTCGTCGGCAGGAGTCTCTCCTGCGCTTGTGAATTCTTCTATTGTTAGAGAGCCCTCCTCTACTTCCCATCCCGAACCCGCACTAAAAGTATTTCCGGAAGAGAGCTCCGTGTCGCGAAAGTACGAGAGCGTCCCTCCGATGCCTTGAAATGAAGCTACAAGCGCAATGCAAATGGCGGCGAGCGATGCGGAAAGAGCGCTCGCGCCTCGTCGTGCGGGATTTCTGGTGGCACTAACGATCCGAACAGGAATGAAAACATCGTCCATGGGAAAACGTCGCACGTATTCGATTGAGCGCGACGCCTTTGACGCAATGAGCGAAAGTGGGAGCCGCCCGCGCATGAGTTTCGGCGCGGGTGCGCGTCGCCGCCGGCGCCTCATCAGCCGCACTTCTTGTAGGATGGCCACGAGTTCGGCAACGATAACAAGGAGAGCAGGAATGCCTATGAGGAGCGCAAATCCCAAGGGCTGCCTCGCAAAATCAAGCACGAAGCCGACGTATGGCACGGCGAGTAAAACTTTGCCGATAACATCGCCCAGCGCAACTGCCTCTTGGTCGGCCTCTTCGTTTGCATCGCCCTTCGTCGTATAGAAAATAGCTCCATTCTCACTTCGCACGTCGAACACGCGGTGCGTCGTCGGCACCGCCGACGAAGAATCCTCACCAAACGTAATTACATCCCCCACTGCGTATGATGCGCTCGGTCTCACTAATACGAGCGCGCCCACAGGGATCGATGGCTCCATCGAGCCAGACTGCACGATCTTCATCTCAAGCCCTGTTTTTATCGGCATGAGCGACAGGAGGAACAGCCCGCCGACGAAGACGAGGAGAGTTATGAAAAGTGCATAGAATATGTTGTAGATTTTTTTCATATACTATTGTTCTCTGGTCCCGGCTCTGGAGGTTCTGGACGTTCTGGGCGTTCCGGGCGCTCGTCTCGCTCTCCCCTCTCTCCGCGTTCCTCACGCGGTCGCTGCGTTCCATCGCCATCACCTTCTGCGCACGTGAATGTCGGCTTGTCTCGGGAAGATTCCGCCTGCACGGAAACATCGACAGAAAATGAATCCGTTTGCGCCGCGTTCCCAAGAGAGACGCCATCGCAAAGAATCTGTGCTGTCGCAAGATTTACCGATAGGTCGCCCGCGCACCACGCCATTCCCACGTGGCGAGTCGTGCCGCTCGGCAAAGCAGTGCCAGTTGAGAAATCGGCAATTGCGTACGTCGTTTCATTCAGAACCACTGACGCAGATTGCGTTGTCGTACCGAAGAATGGCAGCTCGCCTACTTCAAACACATCATCCCCATCGTCGCGCCATGCGAAAAATTCGACGGCCTCGGCAAGCTCGCCCGACGCGTTACCATTCGGATCCACCGAAGATTCCGGCTCGTTGACGCCGTTGTCATTGCTTTGGAGATTTGTGAAGTTAAGACACAGCCACGAGGAATCTCTGCTCTCAAGATGCATGCTGATCGTCGTTTTGCCGGAATCTTTCGGCAGAATATTGTCGAAGTTGAAGAATTTATCTACACCCGGCGCCAGATCTTTGAGCGCCCACGTCGAGCCCGGCACCGGCAGACCGTTGTAGAATGCGCGGCTATCGATCGTGAGATTAAGCTCGTTCTCAAGCGCAAAGGTAATTCCTGGCTCTCCCCCGCGCATGAACGCGGCGGCCGTTGCAAGCGCGAAC
>LCQS01000013.1 GCA_001004265.1 Parcubacteria group bacterium GW2011_GWA2_51_10
TTGCAGCGGCCGGTTCGTATTTTATGAATCCCGCTGTGCCGAAAGCCATACAGAAAATGTTTGAAACAGAGAAGAGCGTCGCCGCACGCGAGGGCAGAGTGCCTGCCGGATGGCTCATTGAAAAAGCGGGGATGAGGGGCTTCTCCTTTGGCGGCGCGATTGCGAGCGTGCAGCATCCCAATTACATCGTGAATCAAGGTGGTGCCACGGCTAAAGACGTTCTGGCCCTTGCCGAGAAGATAAAGGACGCCGTGCGAAAAAGTTTTGGCATCGAGCTCCACGAAGAAGCAGCTATATTTAGTTGATTCTGATCGCTGTAACCTATAACCTGTCACCTATAACCTAATCTATATGGAACATCTTGCTGTGCGAACGCACGAGAAAATGAAAGAGGTATTGATGAATCCCGATGCCCCGGGACCTGCGGTCCATTACTACATGATTCGCGGCGGCTCTGATCAGCGGAATATTACGGTGTGGGAGCCGGGGACTGTCAGCGGTGAGTACATAAAAACATATGGGCATTATCATGTTGATGACCTACCGGAAACGTATTGGTTTTTATTTGGTGAGGGAGTCATGCTTTTGCAGAAGCTTGCAGTTGATGAAGGTGGAAAACCGATACCGGATGTTGTTGAAGAATTTCGCGCAATCAAAGTGAAAGCGGGGGACAAACTCGATATCCCGCCACGATGGGGACATCTTGCTGTAAATACTGGCAAGACATATTTAGTGACGGCAGACGACAGCCCTGTCGATTTTGAAGACAAAGATCCCGTCGGCATGCCTTCCCATGCCGATTACTCACTTGTCCAGAAAATGCACGGCTTTGCGTTTTATGTTGTCCAAAAAGGTGGATCTCCAACTCTAGTGAAAAATGAACGCTATCGAGTCGTAACTGCCATGGGAACCGGTGGATTCACTGTTCTTGACAATACCGCGCAATAGAAGTTTAATGTGCGCTGTTTTCACGGCGGAGGACGGAAATGAAGATCGAATACCACCCGCATGAAGATGGTTCGGGTGAACTGATATACACAACCAATTATGGCGGTGAGCGGTCCGTGTGCGTACTCCGGCCAGGCGTACACGATTTCGGGATTCGAGCATATCACCGCAGTGTCGAATTCATGGATGGCTACGCGTATGTGAATGATCAGGAGTGCTGGCCCGGTGTAGCCCACGTCTACGTAGACGGCGGCGTTCGGCTGACCATTCGGAATAGCGAGGTGGCCGTCTGTTATATCGAAACGTGCTAACGGCGACGGGGGATCGGCCCCGTCGCCGATTCCCTTTGTGCTAGAATGTTCCGTACTAACCCCTCGGGCAAAACGAGGGGCTGATCGCGTTGTATACCATGTCAAAAAAAGAAGAAGATACGCACAAAATTATCGTAAAAGGCGCCCGTACTCATAATTTGAAAAATGTGAGCGTTGAAATGCCGCGAGATAAAATGATCGTGTTTACGGGGCTTTCCGGTTCGGGAAAATCTTCGCTCGCGTTCGATACGATTTTTGCTGAAGGACAGCGCAAATATGTCGAATCGCTTTCCGCATATGCGAGGCAATTCCTACGGCAGATGCAAAAGCCCGATGTTGACGAAATTTCGGGCCTCTCTCCAGCAATATCCATCGATCAAAAGTCACGCTCGAATAATCCGCGCTCCACGGTAGCAACAATCACCGAGATTTATGATTATCTGCGGGTGCTATTCGCGCGCGTAGGGAAGCCCCATTGTCTCATCTGCGGCCGCGAGATCAGGAAGCACACGAATGAAGAAATTCTTGGTTCCGTGATGAATATTGTTGATGAAGCGGCACTCGGAGCAAAGAAAAAAACAAAAAAAGCTAAGACGCTTACACATGGTGTATCGGAGGTAAAAATCCGAATCAGCGCGCCCGTTGTTGTGGGGAGAAAGGGAGAATACTACCAATTGCTCTATGATCTCTTGAACAAAGGATTCGAGAAAGTCGTCATCGACGGTGAAGACAAATCGTTGCGCGAACGCATCATACTGGAAAAGCACCACAAGCATGACATCGATGTTGTGGTCGACGAAATATTCGTGAGCGAATTCAAGGACGATCAGAAGGGCGCGCGCGAGCGCGCGTCCGAAGCGATAGAACGAGCGCTCCATGAATCGGATGGACTCGTCAAAATTACGGATGCGGCGGGAGCAGCGCATATTGTCTCTGCGAAATTCATGTGTCCCTACGACGGCTTTTCTTTTCCGGAGGTAGAGCCGCGCCTGTTCTCGTTCAATTCACCCTACGGTGCATGTCCGGCCTGCAACGGGCTCGGCTCGAAATATTTTTACGGCGATGAGCCGTGCGAGACCTGTGGCGGAGCACGTTTGCGCCCGGAAGCACTCAATGTTTTTTTAGGCGCCGTTGCGGATACTGATGGTGCGAAAGCTGCAGAAGGCATGCACATCGTAAAGCTGGCATCGCTCTCGATCGAGGATGCGCAGGCTTTTTTTGCGAAACTGAAGCTGACGAAAAAAGAAGCGGAGATCTCGAAGGTCGTTATTCGCGAGATTACGAGCCGTCTTCAGTTCATGCTGAATGTCGGCATTGAATACCTTACGCTCGACCGGAAAGCCAATACACTCTCCGGCGGCGAGTCGCAGCGAATTCGGCTCGCATCCCAGCTCGGGAGCGGTCTTGTGGGCGCCTTGTATGTGCTCGACGAGCCGACCATAGGCCTACATCAGAGGGATAATGACAAGCTCATCGAGACGCTTAAGCACCTACGCGATTTAGGCAACACGGTCATCGTCGTCGAGCACGACGAGGACACGATTTATGCCTCCGACTATATCGTCGATCTCGGCCCGGGAGCGGGCACGCATGGCGGCGAGATCGTCGTGGACGGATGGCTGGAAGATTTGATTACTGCCAAAACGAATGCATCGGGATCGCGTACGCTTTCGTATTTGCGAGGAGATACGGCGATTCAAATGCCAGAAAAGCGTCGGACGGCAGACAGGGGAAAGTTAAAAATACGCGGTGCGAACAAGTTTAATCTAAAAAACGTGAATGCTGATGTTCCACTTGCGAAAATGCTTGTCATCACCGGTGTGTCAGGTTCGGGCAAGTCAACGTTTCTGTATGAAATCATCCACCGCAATCTGCTTGCACGATTCGACAAGCGCTACCGAAGCGCAAAAATCTACAACTGCAAAGAATTCAGCGGCACCGAATACTTGCATCGCTCAGTTCTTATTGATCAGTCTCCCATCGGCCGGACGCCGCGTTCGAATCCTGCAACATATACGGGAGCGTTCACGCACATTCGCGATATGTTCGCTATGTCGGAAGAGGCCCGCGCGCGCGGATGGAGCCCGGGCCGCTTCAGCTTCAACGTGAAAGGCGGAAGATGCGAGGCATGCCAAGGTAACGGCGTCGTCGCAGTGGAAATGCACTTCTTGCCGACGGTGTACGTCACCTGCGACGTGTGCAATGGAAAGCGCTTCATGAAAGAGACGCTCGAGGTAAAGTATAAAAAAAAGAGCATTTACGACGTGTTAAAAATGACAGTCGAGGAAGCGCTCGATTTTTTTGAAGACATTCCTGCGATCTCGGACAGATTTAAAACCCTCGTTGATGTCGGTCTTGCCTACCTTGAGCTTGGGCAAAGCGCAACGACCCTCTCCGGCGGTGAAGCGCAGCGCGTGAAAATCGCATCAGAACTCTACCGGCCGCTTCAAACGAAGACGGCATACCTTCTCGATGAGCCAACGGTAGGTCTTCACTATGACGACGTGCAAAAATTGATAGATGTTCTCCAAAAGCTCGTGGATCGCGGCAATACCGTTATTGTCATCGAACACAATCTCGACGTTCTGAAATGCGCGGACTACATCATCGATTTAGGACCGGAGGGTGGAGAACGAGGCGGGGAAGTCGTGGCCAAAGGCACTCCGGAAGAGATCGCGCGCAGTCCTGATTCACATACCGGTTACTATCTGAAGAAAGTCTTGAAGAGACGGAACACTTGACCTTTGAGGTGGGATGGGTATTTATTACACATAGCTCGTGCCCCCTCCCGGCCACGGCATAGGGCCTTGAATGGCCCATCGGCGAGTAATCGCCGTGCTCATCGCAAGGTGAGCGTAGCAGCAGCGGCCGGCTCCGACGACGTATTCGGAGCCGGCCAATCTCTTTGTGCTGAACTTGACTTTTATAGCTGTGTGGTAGGGTTCCTTACGAATGAAAATAGAAAAGAGAACGCCGGGGAGACAGCGGGTCTCCTCCGGCGCGGCGAGCGGTCAATCTTGCAGGAACGTCAGCCTCGCTACTCGCAGCTCGAAGATCACGTCTTGAAGTGCTTTTTCCGGAATGAACATTTCCCGGAGGTCCGCGAGGCGGGCACAGAGTCCTCCGATTTCAAATGACATTTTGGTCCCATGCTCCATGTTCCGGAGCTTCTCCGATTGGGCGACGATCTTTTCCGTGATGACCTCGTGCGCAGGTTTCAACTTCATGCTGATCTCCTTTGCTTATTATCGTTCCCGAGTGGAAACGCCGTGCAGACTAAAGCACTAGCTGTCACTCATGTCAACATTTTCAAATGGTGTTGTCTCGTATACTCACGCGATGACGCGCGACGAATTAAAAAAAATTAAGCTGCCTGATGCGCCGGGGGTATACAAATTCATAGGGGCGGATAAAAATATATTGTACGTCGGTAAAGCGGCATCACTTCGGGATCGCGTACGCAGCTATTTTGCGAACGATCTTGCAGGAGCGCGCAGTCCGGCTGTCGCTGGTATGGTCGCGCAGGCGGAGACGGTCACATGGATCGAAACAGGCTCTGTACTTGAAGCGCTCATTCTCGAAGCAAATCTCATCAAGCGGCATCAGCCGCCATTCAATGCGGCATCGAAGGACAACAAGAGCTTCAACTACCTCGTCATCACGAAAGAAAATTTCCCACGTGTCCTCATCGTCCGTGGCCGCGAATTGTTTTCTTCCCCACTCAAAACTAAAAATTCAAAACTAAAAACTATCTTCGGTCCGTATCCCCACGGCGGATCGCTCAAAGAAGGATTCAAAATTGTTCGCAAAATATTTCCATTCCGCGATTCGAAATGCATCCCCTGTGAAGACCAGAAGAAAGTTAAAACTCATCTGCAACCGAGAGTGAGCGAGGGCGTACTGAGCCGAGCACGGCGAATGTGTCGCCCGTGCTTCAACAGACAAATTGGATTGTGCCCGGGCGTGTGCACTGGCGAAGTTACAAAAGAAGAATACGCACAGACAGTGCGGCATATTTGCGAATTGTTCTCCGGCAATTTCAAAGGCCTCAAGAGGCAGCTGACGAAAGAGATGAAGGAAGCCGCGAAAGCGGAAGATTTTGAAAAAGCCGGAATGTTGCGTCGCCAATGCGAGGCACTCGAGCACATCCGCGACGTATCGCTGATCAAAGAAGACAGAGCGACAGGAATATCAACCGGGGGAGGATTGCGCATCGAGAGTTACGACGTGGCGCACACAGCAGGCAAGGAAACTGTGGCGGTCATGACGGTCGTGAACAATGGCGAATCCATAAAGGATGCATATCGCAAGTTCAAAATCCATTCCGCAAAGAACAATGACGTTTCCGCTCTGAAGGAAGCGGTAAGCCGCCGCCTCGCGCATCAGGAATGGCCGTTGCCACGGGTATTTGTCATTGA
This sequence comes from Parcubacteria group bacterium GW2011_GWA2_51_10, assembly GCA_001004265.1. GTDB lineage: Bacteria > Patescibacteriota > Minisyncoccia > Phycocordibacterales > UBA2100 > UBA10103. Next base: position 5,678 of record LCQS01000013.1, read on the forward strand.
CGGGGGAAAGGCGCAAGTACGTGCCATCGAGCGCGTGCTGCGCGACGCGGGAATTGAAATCCCGGTTGTTGCCGTTACAAAAGACGAATTCCACAGGCCCGCAACAATAATCGGCAACGAACGCATCGCTCGCGCGCATGAAGCAGACATTCTTCTCGCGAACAGCGAAGCCCATAGGTTCGCAATCACGTGGCACCGACGCAGAATGCGGAGGTCCATGTGATGTGGAGAGGGGGTCGGGGAACGGGAGTTCCCCGTGTCGGAAGGCAGGGCGAAGCCCGTTGGAAAACCGTCCGCGTGCCGCCGAAGCTTCAGCGGAGGAGCAGGGTTTCCAAAGAGCGAAGCGCGTTACGTGGCATCGGCAGCGCCGTCGCCGCGCGATGCTATAATTTTTGAATGGTACGAACTGTCGTCGGAGTTCTGCGCGGTGGGACATCCAATGAATACAACCTCTCACTTAAAACGGGAGCGACGATGCTCGCTGTGCTCCCGGAAGATCGTTACGAGACGAGAGATATTCTCATAGACAAAAAAGGCTACTGGTATTTGCGCGGCATTCCTGTTGCGGCTGTTCGCGCTCTATCGCAGATAGACGTTATTCTGAACGGCCTTCACGGGGGAGTCGGTGAGGATGGGACAGTCCAACGACTGCTTGATCGTTCTGGCGTGCCATATACGGGCTCGCGCGCATACCCTTCGGCGATATCTCTCAATAAAATCAGAGCGCGCAATGTGTTGCTGCGCGCGGGTGTGAAAATGCCGCGCGCGGTTTCCTTTACACTCGAGAATAAACTCAATACCGCGGAAATGGCCGAGTCTGTATTTTCGCAATTCGGTCCGCCGTATATCGTAAAGCCCGCAACTGACGGCGCTTCCTTTGGCATCCAGATTGCAGACACACTGTACGAATTACCTGACGCGATAGGTGACGTATTAGATAATTTCGGTGCAGTTCTAGTGGAGGAATTTTTGCTCGGCGAACTCGTCAGTGTCGGTTTAATTGAAAATTTCCGTAATCAGGACATCTATGCACTTCCGCCTGCGCATGTGCAGTTGCCGGACAACGCACGGATTTTGCACAGTAGTCATCACGAGAGCGGAACGATGCGAAATATTGTGCCATCCAATTTTACGCATCGTGAAAAGAAAGCGATAGAGGAACTAGCCAAAGCAGCGCATCGTGCTCTCCAGCTCGCCCAATTTTCTCGCGCCGATATCGTGCTCACAAAATATGGGCCGTTCCTGCTAGAGATAAACTCGCTCCCGGGTCTTTATCCGGGTTCATCATTCGTGCCGATGCTCGAATCCGTTGGTTCGTCGAGTAGAGAATTCTTGGAGAATGCAATTGCACAGTCTCGTCATTAAAAAGAGAGACTGCCACATTGTGTGACAGCCCTCTGAAGTGCATTAAAAGATCGGCTCTCTCGTCCGGAGGAGTGCTAAGCAACTTGCAGTTCGACTTCGCCCTCCGAGATCTCGCGGAAGTTCTCTGCCATCGCCTTGACTGCTTCGGCGCTCGTCAGCGCATTTTCGTGACCCAGATGCAGTGCCTTATTGGCAGCAGCGGCTCGTGAAAAGCGAAGCGCATTCTGGACAGAGTCGTTCGGCCACTGGAGCAGCGCGTAGAACAGACCGGCCGCATTCGCATCTCCCGTGCCACTCGGATCCACGATGTGCCCTTCGATGTCGAGTGCAGGGAAGTAGCGGAAATCACGGTTCTCGAACCAGATCATTCCGCGCCGTCCCATCGTGATAACAGCGATCTTCGCGCCCATGGCTTGCAAAAAACGGAGGGCATTGCGGGGGTTCTTTAGATCACGTTTCTTGACGATCTTGTCCGACGCAACGATGACATTCATCAGACGCAGATGATCGTCAGCGAAACGTTCTCCGTCACCGATGTCCGCGAACCGCATGATCTCCTTTTCTTGGCACATCGGTGCATAGTACTCGAGCGCATCGATTTGGTAGCCGTCGAAATAGAAGCCGCGGCACTCGTCCACATCCAGACGCGGGAACTTACTGAGGTAGTTTACGTCGGGGAACTTGACTATCGTGCGGATCTCACGCTGGGCCACGACGATAATCGAGACGGACGATCTGTTGACGAGTCGGGGCAAATGCAGGTTCACGCCGTATCGATCGAACCAGTTCATAACCATCGGTCCGTGCTGATCGTCGGCGTACTGTCCAAGAAAATCGGACCGCAATCCAAAGCCCGAGCAGTAAAATGACGCTGCAGCTGCACTACCGCCGAAGCTGGTTACCAGCTTCTTCCCGATGACTTTGCAGTCGATCCACTCCAAATCATGAGGCGGAACGACGATGTGGTCGACATACGTGTGTCCCAGAAAAGCAGCTGCTCCTGGCGTGAGGCGATCGCTTTTGCTCATTGTTCTCTCCTTCGTTCAGATTTTCAAAGCCGCGCCACCTTCAGCACGACGCTGTCGCAATAGTGACGCACGGAGACGTGCTGTCAATTCATCTTGGCTGGGGATAAAAAAATCTGTGGACCAGCGGGGAATCGGACCCCGGACCTCCTCATTGCAAATGAGGCATTCTGCCACTGAACTACTGGCCCGCACGCAGACGCACGAATCTCAAACGGTCTGCGCATCAATTATATGCGTGAAGGTGTCTGGAACAAATGCGATGCTGTAATTTTGAAAAAAAACGCCCCTGTCAGCATGCACAGGGGCAACAAGGAGGCGGTCTGGATCGCCTGCGGTTAGTCAGCCATGGCCTCCTCTCTGGCACCCCTCTCGGTGAGAGACCAGCCTATCGCGGTAGCTCGTGGATCCCGCGTTGGTGCCTGTCCGCGTCGGGACCCGGCCATCGGCTCGTCACTGTACACGACGAAGTAGAAGCCGTCGTATCCATTCGATTTCCCTGCAAAGACCTTCGTGTCTTTCATGTCGGCCTCCTAAAAAAGTTACGACCATTCCATATTCCAATACAATTGACAAGTCGTCAATCAACCGATGTGGATACCTTTGCGCGCTTGGTTGCACATTCGCGCTGCTGCGCTCAGTACGTCCTACATTCGGCCTGGTGGCCTCAGCGTTTCCTCGTTCCCACTCGGTCATCGCTCGCTCGGTTGCACATTTTAAAGGGAGCGGTAGTATGCTGGCGTAATGTAAGTTTTCAATGCTAGGGAGTCGAAGAGACAAACGGGGCAGGGAAAGGTTGGTTTACATTTTTAAGAAAAAAAACATACACACAGACTCATGGCAAAAAAGTTATATGTCGGTGGCCTGCCCTACGCCACGACAGACACGGAGCTGCGAGACGCATTCTCGCAGGCCGGTACTGTTGCATCAGCTACCGTCATCATGGACAAGATGAGCGGTCGCTCGAAGGGTTTCGGATTCGTCGAAATGTCTTCCGATGAGGAAGCGCAGAAGGCGATCGAGATGATGAACGGGAAAGATTTCGGAGGACGGACTCTCACTGTAAACGAAGCTCGTCCGATGGAAGATCGCCCGCGACGCGATTTTCGCGGAGGCGGGAATGATCGCGGCGGATACGGAGGTGGAAGAAATAGTGGTGGAAGAAGTTGGTAATGAACGAATAAGTAGAAGATAGGGAAAATACCCCGGTCGCATCTTGTGGCCGGGGTATTTTCAATGTGGCATTAAAGGATTTTCCACATCATCGTGGCTGCGCGCATCCTGCCCTACTAAATCGTGCCATACTTAGCGCATGAAGTATGGGCGGCTCTTTGGATGGGGAATAGTCATGTATGCGGTCATGTTTCTGCTATGGTCTGCGTTCACGCGTCTCGATTTTACCGCCGGCCCTGCTCCGACGCTCATTTCTCTCGCGATACTCATCGTGATTGCGATATTGGCCGGCCGCCTACTCCACTATTCATCCTGGAAGGACATCCTGCCGTATTCGTTGGGCTGGGCAATCATTGTGGCTGTTCTCGACGCTCTACTCACGGTGCCTTTTACCGGATGGCAGATATTTCTGCAGCCGAGCGTACTTATTGGCTACGCTCTCATTATCCTCGTTCCGCTTCTCGCTTTTGATCGCGCGCCGATCGCGTCAGACGACGTGCTGAAAAGGCAAACGTGACTACTTCCGAGAGTGCTGTAGCAGATTCGCCCGTGCAGACGCGCGCGGGGTTCAATGCTCTTCACGCACATCGTTTTTTGTTCCGCGTCGGATTGTGTCTCGCGGGAGTCTTCGCCTGGGTCTTCGTTTTTGAATATTTCTTTTGCACTCCTTCTCGGCGCGGCATATATCTATCTTGGCGCGACGCTCGAAGGGCTCGTCAACGGCGCCCCGCCCTCGTGGGGCATTGCGTTTTTTGCAATACTTCTCGGCGCGTACCGCGCGCTCTATTGGATCCCGTATCAGTTAAGCGGTGGGCGAGCGCTCGGTGAAAGCTCTCGCACATCTCTCGTGTACGAAGTGATAATTGCACTCATGCCCGCATTCGCCGGGCTCACACTTATAGCCGTTCCATTTGCCCCGCTACGCCTCCTTTTCGGCGCTGCAGTCTTTGCAGCCATCTCGCTCATTCCGCTCATTGCAGTCAAAGACTCTAGCGAGAATTTCTCGTGGAGCTATGGGAGGAGTCTTAGCGAATTTCTTGCGGATAGGCACACGGCGCTGCGTATCGAATCCATCTTGCAGGGGATCCAGGGTGCGGTGCTGTTTCTTGTGTGGCCACTTGCAATTTTCCTCATTGTTGGTTCGGATTATCAATTGCTCGGATATATTCTGACGGCCACGCTCGTCGCCGTGCTTTTTCTACGGACGTTCTGGCGCGGCTTCATGCGGAAAACTGGATTAGAGCATTCGACAACTGCGCATGTCGCGACATCTGTATCGGGTTGGGCGCTGCGACTTTTTGCATGGACGCCGGTCGTTATTTTCATCGCGGATTCGTATTCCCATGCGACTGCGCCGCGACGCACGTTTACCCTTGATGCTTCTGTCCTCGAGCAAGCGGCGGACTCGGGCTCATTTGTGGATGAGTACACTGCTCTTAAAGAAATAGGGCTTGCGTGTGGAAGAATTATTATTGCAGCTGTATTTGCAGTTCTCCTTTTTGCAACAACGCTACCGGTCGCATTTGCCACAGTTCTCATTGTCGCTGCGCTTGCGTCGGCGGCGTCGATTATCCTCGAACGGCGCGTGGCCCCGTCGCGCTACTAACGTCCAGAAAAAAACGGGAGCCGAGGCTCCCGTTTTCAATCACTCCGCCGCTTGAACTTTTGCGGCGTTCTGCCGAGAACTGGCGCAAATCTTTCGGGTGGAATCGGTGCCTCGTGGTCAGTGAAAGCGCGATATTGCCGTTCTGCTCTGTTCGCCTTAATGCGTTTTGACTTCCGTACGCTCTCAGCGCGCAAGTTGCTTTCTCTGATAATAGCAGCTCTGTAGTAGGCGAATTCCACATCCGATAGGTCGACGTTGTGTGCTTTCTTCCACTGCTCAAGCATTGCGCTTACACCGTCGCTCATGGATACGAGCGGAAAGTCACGCCGGTGTTGCGCAACCTGCGACGTCAAAAGCTTGATGTCAGGTCGTAGAGGCGCTGGCCTCTTGATCGTCGTTGCCATCTCAACCCTCCAGATAAAGATAATCAGTTGCCATTATGCAACAGTGTGTAAACACTGTGAAGCTACTCCGCCTTCTTTTTAATTTCGCTGCCCATGCGCGTTCGACGGCGTAATATGGCTTCCGCCGTTGGATCGAGTTTGCCACTATCCAACAGTTCTTTATTTTTCTGGGAAATGTTTGGCACACCCACCTCGTGCTCCGGAAGCTGTCTACGCGGTTTATGTTCGTACCGATTTTTTTTAAACTGGTCGATGCTCATAGATTGTTGCCCTCTTTCATATCAACAGCCGGAATCTTACAGGATCCTAAGCAAAAAAGAAACAGCGCCCATTCGGTAAGGCGCCGCTTCGGAAGTGTTTGGATTACGAGAGTACGTCCAGTACTGCTTTGACACTTATGAGCTCTCGCAGCATCGGCTGGAAATGCATAACTCTCTTGTAGGCGTGGCCGAAGAAAATCGCCACTTCTCGACTCTCGTCTCGTGAGCAGACGCGTATATCAAGTCGTACTACCCACGTATGCTGCACAACGTCAACGAATATCCTCAGCGCATTCTTCCGAGGCACTCGCCGCGAGAACACACCACGCAGCGAGCGTCGTTGCATCGGGGTCATTCGTATCTTCGAGCGTATCCCGATAGTGACATCGCCGGTTGCGTGAGGATAAACAAGAACACCCTCAAAACGTCGCATGTAAATCTCCTTTCATCTGTCATTGGTGGAGTGGTTTGGCTGTAGAGCAAAGCTACGCATTTAATAACACGTAATTAAACTTATAACAAGGTTTCGACAACCTCCTTCTCCACGGCGCCGTCGGCTCCGCCTTTTAGCTGCTTCATCCCGATACCATCCTCCTACGGAGGAGCTACGGGGCGGGAAGTGCTTTATGAAAACAATGATTCAATTATTTCTTTTACTGCTGACCCGTCAGCTTGGTTTTTCAATTCTCTCATCACGGCGCCCATGAGGATGCCAATTTTTGATTTGTCGGTGATGTTCATGCGCGCTTTCACTTCTTTCGCGATCTTTTCGATTTCACCGCGCGACATTTGCGCTGGCATGTACTCCGCGAGAATTTTGAGCTCCGCTTCTTCCTTTTGCGCGAGATCATCCCGATTGCCTTTTCTGAACTGCTCTATGGAATCTCTGCGCTGCTTGACAGCTCGTTTGATAACCGCGAGCGCGTCGTCGTCGGAAATTTGCTCGGTCGGCTTCATGCCTTTTCCAACGAGTTCATTCGTGAACGCGGCGAGAAGTCCACGGAGTGTATTAGTCCGTATCTCGTCTCTCGCCTTCATCGAGCGGGTGAGATCTTCACGGATTTTTTCCGATAACATCGCAAAAGTATAGCATGATACAATCGCAAATATGGAGTGGGCTATTGTCGTATTGCTTCTCGCAGTCCTTGCATTTCTCATACTCCTCTACAGGCGCGGACAAAGTACGAAAGACGATTCGCAGAGTATGCTTCTTTTGCAGAATCAGATACAGGAATTATCTCGCGGCCTAGATCAGAAGTTAGGGGAGGGAACAACCAGGATGTTCGAGTCAATGAAAACTCAGTTCGGCGAATCGCAGCGGCTTGCATCTGACATACGCGACCTCGTAGCGAAACAATTAACCGAAGTAGCGCGCGAGCAGACAAAGACCAATGAAGCGACAACGAGGTTCATGACTATAGCGGAGCAGCTGGCAAACCTAGAGAAAGTACTAAAGCATCAAAAACAACGAGGTAACCTTGGAGAGGCATCGCTCGAGCTGATTCTGGGAAATATTCTGCCGCCTGGTTCCTATAAAATGCAGTATGAATTTCCCGGCGGAGAAACTGTAGATGCTGTTGTGGTAACCAAAGAGGGTGTAATACCGATAGACGCCAAATTTTCTCTAGACAACTACCAGCGGCTCGTGAATGCGATAGACGAAACCCAGCGAGAGGAACTTGAAAAGCAATTTAAAAACGACCTAAAGCTTCGTATCGATGAATGCGCAAAGTACGTGCGCCCCAAGGACGGGACGCTCCCTTTTGCGTTCATGTATATTCCGGCTGAAGCGATCTATTATGACCTGCTTATCAATGAAGTCGGCTCCGTTAAAGTAAATACGCGCAATCTAATCGACTACGCATACAATGAAAAGAAGGTCATCATAGTCTCGCCGACGACTTTTGCGGCTTATCTTCAATCTGTACTTTATGGATTCAAAGCATTTAAAATTGAAGAAACGGCGAAAGACATCGCAAAAAATGTCGAAGCGCTCGGGAGACATCTGAAAGCATATGAAGACTACTATAAAAAAATAGGGAATTCGCTTTCAACTACAGTCAACCATTTCAATGCGGGTTCAAGAGAGCTCGGGAAAATCGATAAAGATGTTTTGAAAATTACCGGAGTCTCCGCCGAATTGGAGACGCCGCTTTTAGATAAGCCCGTACTTGCCCGTGATGAATAGAGATTGTATAGTGCTGACTTCATATCGTATGGCGAAAATAGCGATTATCGAGACCGGGGGGAAGCAATATCTTGTCACACAGGATACCGTTTTGAATGTTGAAAAGATTTCAGATTCGGAAAAGGCGGGATCAAAGATAACTTTTGATAAGGTTCTGCTGACAGACGATGGAAACGAAACTAAAGTTGGCTCTCCTTATGTAGAGGGAGCAAAGGTTTCTGCGGAGCTGATTGAGCAGGGGAAGGCCGACAAGGTGACTGTCATTCGATATCGCCAAAAAAGCCGCTACTTTAAGAAAAGAGGACACAGACAGCCATATACAAAGATTAGAATCACGCAGGTATAATTTTTTTCACAAGCCGAATTCTGCTAGCCGTGCTAGCATATTGGTTCACCAACTAGAAAGTGGAGTGTTCATGAACTGGACGGCCATATCCATGGGGGCCATAGGTGGAGCTTGTGCACAGAACATAACGCTAAATTGGCTCGGTGCCAGTGTTCCTGCTGTGATCTTTGCAGCTCTGATGTTATGCGGAGTCGCGGGATTCGTTTCCTGGGCGCTGAGCCTACCCTCAAATCCGTGACGACAAAGGGCCGCGAGCTGTTTCTAGCTCGCGGCCGACTACTTTCTGCCCGCGAGGGCGTTTTTTATGGTATCAGGATCGGCGTACTCGAGTTCACTTCCGGTCGAAAGGCCGCGGCCGAGCGATGTGATTGCGAATTTAGATTCTTTTGATAGCGGGGCAAGTTCTTCGCGAAGTCGCACGGCAGTGGCATCACCCTCTGGATTCGCCGGAAGTGCCAGAATTATTTCGCGCAATCCATTCCTTGCTCGAGCAGGTATTGATGAAAGCAACTCGCGCATCCGCAAGTGATTTGTTTTCTCGGACGCGAGTGAAATTGTGCCCCCGAGGACGAAGTAGCGCCCTCGATACGTATGCGATCTCTCAAGAGCGTTAAGATCGGCATTGCTCGCAACGATTGCCAGAAGTTTTGCGTCGCGATCTTTGTCCGCGCAAATAGTACAAACTGGGGTGGCGCTCTTTTTTAATGAGGCAAAAAAGCGCATGCACTCCGAACACCTCTCGACTGCCCCCGATAGTTCCTCAATAGTTTTCGCGAGCTCGCGGCGTAGAGCGGAGCCACCCCGAAGAAGATACTGCACGAAGCGCTCCGCCTGCCGGGGCCCAATGCCTGGAAATTTCTCGAATAGGGAAGCGAGGCGCTCTAGAGAATCCATAAGATGATGTGCCAATCTACGAATCTATTCCAATCTACAAATAATTACGAATAATCATCCCGCGTATTTGTAGACATTCGTAGCATTCGCATCATTCGCAGATTGGGACGTTTTTAGAAGGGGGCGGTGTCTTCCATCTGCGTCTCGGGAGTAAAATCGCCGAATTCGCTCTTCTCTATGGACAGGAACGTCGTTTTCTCCTCGTCGAATCGCAGATCGACTTTTCCGATCGGGCCGTTGCGATGTTTTTCAACCATGATCTCCGCAATGCCGGGTCTATCGGAATTCTCATTCATCTTATCGTCGCGGTGTATAAACATCACGACATCCGCATCTTGCTCCAGGCTTCCGCTGTCGCGAAGATCGGAAAGCCGCGGCTTGCCGCGGCGGCTCTCGATGGCACGCGAGAGCTGGGAGAGCGCCATGACGGGAACGTCGAGTTCGCGCGCCATTGCTTTAAGAGATCGCGATATTTCTGTTACTTGCTGAACCATCGAGTCGCCGCCCCGCGAGTGCAACGGCGTGATGAGCTGCAAATAATCTACAATGATGAGTCCGAGTCCTTTCTCCATCTTGAGGCGACGGGCAACGGAGCGCATCGAAAGCACCGTAGAGCTCGGCCGGTCGTCAATGTAGATCGGCGCCTCTGACAGCGCGGCCATGCCGTTATGCAGTCGCTCGTACTCTTCGTCTTTGGAAATTTTTCCTGTCCGAAGGCGCCACGAATTCACGCCCGCCTGTGCCGCGAGCATTCTATCGACAAGTTGCTGGGAGCTCATTTCGAGAGAAAAAATGCCGACCGACGTGCCGTGCTTGATTGCGGTTTGCCGCGCGATATCCAAAGCGAGCGCGGTCTTTCCCACGGAGGGTCTCGCCGCGAGAAGGATGAGATCGGACTTCTGCAGACCCGCGAGTAGATTGTCGAGCTGACTGAATCCCGTTGGTACGCCGCGAATCTCGCCCCTGGAAACCGAGCTCTCCGATGGTCGCCGCCGCATCAATGAGTGAACGCAGCACGAACTTTGACTGCACGATATGCGCATAATGTCGGGCGCTCCCGGGAGAAGCCGCGGCACCCGCGAGCTCCGACAAGAAGCCCCCGCCGCCGATGTCGGCGAGTTGCTTGCGCTCTTTCAGTTTGCCCGCGACGGTAATAACATCGATAGGCTCACTCTTTGCATAAAGCGAGAGCATGGCATCGAAAATAGTTCGGTGTTTGCCAGCGTAGAAAGAATCGATAGAGACCACGTCGGCGACCTCATACATCGCATTTTGGTTGAGCATAAGAGCTCCGAGGAGCGCGTGCTCCATTTCGATATCTTGCGGAGGAACGCGTATGGTTTTTGCTGACATTGAGGCGATTCTAGCATGGCGCGTTTCGACCTATTTTTGAGATCATTTTTAACTCTTGGTACTAATCTGTGGATACGAAGCGCGCTCTGTTGCGATGCATTTGACTGTGTGGTATTCTTTTGCTACAACTTACAACACAGTAGCAATAATAGTCAACTTTCTATCCACATTATGATCACATTTTCGCCGAGAGCCGTTACAAAAGACCTCCTTGGGGAGCTTCCCGACCGATCCCGCAAAGTCTTGACCGACCGATTCGGCCTCGGGCCAAAGGCTATCGAACGCACGCTGGATGCCATCGGCAAGGAGTATGGCATCACGCGCGAGCGCGTGCGGCAAATCGAAACGCACGGGCTTTCGCTTGTGCGCGAATCAAAAAGTTACGCGGCTCATATGGACGAGCTCGATGAGCTGAAGCGCGCGCTCCATTCGCTCGGCGCAGTCCTGGCGCACCACACGATCCTTGAGCAGCTACCGGTTACGCCGGCGGATCATAATCACCTCGTATTCATACTGACTGTGGGTCACCATTTTGATATGCGGCGCGAGGATCCGGATTTTCATACGCGGTGGCACACAGACGAACAGATCGCCGACCAAGTCGAGCGTGCTCTCTCAACCGTATATGAGTCAATTGATGTCAACCGCCTTACACCGGAAGAAGAATTTTTACAGATCTTTGCGAAGCATCTGAAGCAAGAAGGAATAAAGAATCGTCCGAACGACGTCTTAATCCGCTATCTTTCCATTTCAAAACGCCTCGGTAAGAATCCTCTCGGCGAATGGGGCCGGATGGAATCGCCCCACGTGCGAATAAAAAACACGCGCGACTTCGCGTATCTGACGTTGAAGCGACACGGCTCGCCAATGCACTTTACGGAAGTCGCGAAGGGAATCGAAAAATTGTTCGGGCGCAAGGCGCACCCCGCGACGACGCACAATGAGCTCATCAAGGATAGCCGCTTCGTGCTCGTGGGGCGCGGTCTCTATGCGCTCTCGGAGTGGGGATACCAACCAGGTATCGTCCGCGATGTGATTCGCGAGATCCTTCGCCGCGAGGGACCGCTTTCGCGCGAAGACATTACGAACCGCGTGAAGCGCGAGCCCTACGTGAAGGATGCGACCATTGCCGCAAAGCTGCAGGGCAGCGGTTTTGTGCGCCTTCCCGACGGCAGATTCAGCGTCACAAAATAATTTTCGCATATCCATAGAGTCCCATTCTTCCACCGCACTCCGTTCCGCGTACTCTATACGCTATACTGTATAAGTATGGCGATGCCCAAGAGTGAAATCCAAGAGTTCTGGCATGTTCTTACATCGTTTGACTGGGAGACTTGGACTGACTGGGTATTCGACTGGGGAATTTCACGCGGCGCATTTCTCGGGCTCATTTATGTCGCGCTTCTCGCAGTCTTGAGCATCCAGATCCCCAATTTTTGGCTCTTCGCTCTTACGTGGATCGCGGGCACTGCGCCTGTATGGCTTCCTGTTGCCATGATAATAACAGCATACAGGGTTTGGATATGGTATGCGCGATCGCATTACCTTGCATCCAAAGTGGATCCGGTTCTCTTGGAGATGAAAATCCCGCGAGAGATCACGAAATCTCCGCGCGCGATGGAAACTGCTCTCACGGCATTCTGGATGGGGTCCCATGAGACCACGTTTATCCATCGATTCGTCAAGGGTCAGGTTCGACCTTTCTACTCGTTTGAAATCGCTTCTTTTGGCGGCGAGTTGCATTTTTATGTCTGGGTCTTTAAGGCGTACCAAAAATCTGTGGAATCGAATCTTTATTCACAGTACCCGGACATTGAACTTGTCGAGGTGGAGGATTACTCGCAGAAGTTTGTTTTCGATGAGGATAAATACACATGTTACTGCACGGATTGGCGACTCGAAGGTTCGGGCATAGATCCGAGGGATCCGCGGATTAACGCGTATCCATTCAAGACGTACATTGATCTCGAGCTCGATAAGGATCCCAAGGAAGAATTGAAGGTGGATCCATTGGCGACGGTTTTGGAATTCATGGCGAGCATAAAACCGACGGAGCAGATGTGGATACAGATTATTTTCACCGCGGCATACAGGACGGGTGTCATAAATCGAAGAGACACCGCATGGAAGCATCTCGTAGAAACAGAAGTGCAGAAAATCCGACTGGAATCAGCGGTGTTACCAGAGAAACTGCCCGAGGATATTTCCGAACGGCGCCTAGCGCAGGCGCGGCCCCGCGCGACATGGAAGCAGACAGAGCAGGTGCAGACGATGGAGCGCAACTTGGCAAAGCATCCATTCGACGTAGGTGTGCGCGGCATCATCATAGCTCCAACAGAGGATTTCGATAGGACGTTCTGGAGTTTGCGCTGGATTTGGCGGCCGTTTGCAAATCCGCAATACATGACGCAGCTTCGCCCACGTCGCTGGCATAATCCATTTGATTACCCGTGGCAGGATTTTCATGACATCCGCTGGAATCTCGTGACGAGGCGTTTTCTCGATGCCTACAGGCGTCGCGCATTCTTCTACACGCCGTGGGAAACTCCTTACAACATCATGACGAGCGAAATGCTCGCGACAATTTTCCACCCGCCGAGTCGCACGATCGCGACGCCTGGCATAACTAGAATTCCCGCAACGAAAGCAGAGCCGCCGGCAAATTTGCCGAGGTAACCCTCGCACAACAGGCGGCTTATATGTCGATACATTTTTCATGGATATAAAAACTGCATTCGAAAAGTTCCTCGAGCGCGGATTCGAATTCTACGAACGCGTCCTCGCGAAATTCTCCGTACGGTGGCGCGAGCATGCTAATCGCCGCACTATAATCACACTCGTTCTTTTTGGGGCCATCGCACTCTACGCGTATCTATCGATCATCCGCCCACCGGATAATTTTCCGATTGCCATTCTGGTGACAGTGGAAGAAAACATGCCTCTCACGGCAGTTGCCGAGATGCTCGAAGAGGGTGGCGTCGTTCGCTCGAGTTTCGCACTTCGCTTTGTGGTTGCAGCGACGGGGCATGAACAGAATGTGCGTGCTGGCGACTATTTATTCAAAGAGCCGAAAGATCTCTTCAGCGTTGCGCGCGCCATATCGATTGGTGCATTCGGCCTCGAGCCGCTGCGCATCCGCATTCCAGAAGGCGCGACGACAAAGGACATGGAGAAGATTTTTTCTTTGCAGCTGCAGCGCTTCGATGAGGAGAATTTTCGCGTGCTCGCGTTCCCGCTCGAAGGTTTTCTCTTTCCGGATACATATTTCTTTCTGCCGAACGCCACTGAGGAGCTCGTCGTCCGCACGATGAGACAAAATTTTGACACCCACATTGTGGAGCTCGAGGAGGAGATTGCCGCATTCGGTAGACCTCTTCCAGAGGTTGTTACGATGGCGTCCCTTCTTGAGAAGGAGGCGAGGAAGTATGAGGATCGTCGAAAGATCGCGGGTGTTTTGTGGAACCGGCTAGACAAAGGCATGCTCCTTCAAGTCGACGCGGCATTTCTCTACACGCTCGGCAGAACAACATATGACTTGAGCACGGAAGATCTTGCGAGCGACACACCGTACAATACATACCGGTATAAAGGACTGCCGCCGGGGCCGATAGGGAGCCCAAGCATTGATTCATTGCGTGCAGCAATTGATCCGGCGAAGCATAGCTACCTTTATTATCTTGCAGACCGCAAAGGAACAACGTACTACAGCAAAACGTATGAAGAGCACTTGCAGAAGAAACGGCGGTACATTGACTAGCTTCTCTAGTTAGTCTAGGAAGCGAGATGTGCGACTTCGTAAGTCGCACATCTCGCAATTGCTGATTTGGAACTTGAAGCTTTGTATGGATACTGACTATGTATGAAAAAGGTATTTGTCGGGTTATCAGGAGGCGTTGACAGTGCCGTTTCTGCAGCGCTTCTCAAAGAACGCGGATACGATGTCACTGGCGTGTTCATAAAAATCTGGCAGCCAGAATTTATCGAGTGCTCATGGCGCGAGGATCGACTGGACGCGATGCGTGTTGCTGTTGCGCTCGGAGTTCCGTTTCGCGAGATTGACCTTTCGGAGGAGTATAAGCGGGGCATTGTCGAGAAAATGATAGCCGGTTATGCGCGCGGCATCACGCCAAACCCGGACGTGCTTTGCAATAAGGCAATTAAGTTCGGGAGTTTTCTTAGTTACGCTCTTTCGGAAGGAGCGGACTATATTGCGACGGGCCACTATGCACGCGTGCGGCAACGGAATGGTGCATTCGAACTTTTGCGCGGCATCGATCGTGCGAAGGATCAATCATACTTTCTCTACATGCTCGGGCAGGCTGAACTTTCAAAAACTCTTTTTCCATTGGGCGACATCACAAAAAAGGAGACGCGCCATCTCGCGCAGCAGTTTGATTTGCCAGTTGCGAACAAAAGAGATAGTCAGGGTCTGTGTTTTGTCGGTGAGGTAACTATTCCGGAATTTCTCTCGCGTTTTCTTCCCCCTTCGGAAGGAGTCGTATTCGATATGGCCGGCGAACGTATCGGAACGCACGAAGGCGCAGCATTTCTTACGATCGGCCAGCGGCATGGATTTAGAATATCGATGCCCGGCCACGGGAAGCCGCACTACGTGGTTTCCGTTGATACTACAAATAACAGCATTACTGTTTCTGAAAGACGAGAAGACGCAGCAAAAACTGACTGCGATATAGAGGATACGCATTTTATAGGCAATTCGATTCCCATGCCATTCGATGCGTCAGCGCAAGTTCGTTACCATGGCGAGGAAATGCCTGTCGTGATCGAATCTTCAGATGGAACGGTACGAGCGCGCTTCACCGCGCCGATCATACTTTCTCCCGGGCAGTCGCTCGTTCTCTATCGCGAGGACGTGTGCATTGGCGGAGGCATTATAGAAAGTTTACAGTGAACAGGTTACAGTCAACAGTAACACTGCGGCTCCAGAAATGCGATACAATGTCAACGTGTCGCTTCCAACACAACAGCGCGCGTACTCGATTCCGCATCAGGGGCAGAGCACGGTGCTCGTAACGAAGGCGGATGGAGAGCGGGAGCCGTTCGATCCATCGAAACTAGATACATCTCTCGAACGAGCGGGCGCGAGTGGAAGTATGCGCTCGCGCGTGATCTCGCACATTTTGGGCGAGATCCGGGACGGCATGACTACAGAGGAAATATATCGGCGAGCGTATGAAATATTGCGTGCGGAAGAATCATCGCCCGTCGCTGCCCGATACTCCATAAAACGCGCCGTCTTCGAGCTCGGGCCATCCGGCTTCCCATTTGAGCAATTCTTAGCGGAGATTTTACGTGCGCACGGATGGAGCGCCCGCACGGGCGTCGCACTCATGGGGCGTTGCGCACCGCATGAAGTGGATGTACTTGCCGAAAAGGATGGCAAGCGCGTCGGCATCGAAGCGAAATTTCATAATGACCGCGGTGGCAAGACTGATATTAAGGACGCACTCTACGTCCACGCGCGCTATGAGGACTTACGGAATACATCCGATGCGTCTTCCCGCGTGGACGAGGGATGGCTCGTCACGAATACCGTGTTTACACAAAATGCGATCCGCTATGCGCACTGCTCCAACCTTACATTGCTTGGATGGGATTACCCACACAAGCACAACCTTCTCTCCATGATTGAGGAGGCGCGCGTGCATCCGCTCACGTGCCTCACGACGCTCTCCGACGGCGAAAAAAGGCGGCTTCTCGATAATAAAATCGTGCTCTGCAAAAGCGTACAGACGCGGCATTTGCTAGACGAATATGGCGTGAAGCCCGCGCGAATCGAGAGCGTTCTTGACGAAGCGCAACGCCTCTGCGGAGTCTAGATCGTAGTCTCGCAATCCGGGGTCTCCAGTGGACATTGATGCGCATGAGGGATTATTATTCAAATACGTACTACGAACTAACATATGCCTACTCCTGCTGACTTCATTGATCCAACGGTCATTCTGTTTGCGAAGCTCGTGCTGGCTGTTTTTCTCGGCGGTGTAATAGGGACTGAACGCGCAGTTGTAGCGCATCAGGCGGCGGGTACACGCACATTCGGTCTCGTTTCTCTCGGCGCTTGTCTTTTTATTCTCACAGGAAATTTTGTCGATACGGCATACCTCGGCATTGTCAATTTCGATCCGGCGCGCATTTCTGCAGCGGTGGTCATGGGGATCGGCTTTCTCGGCGGAGGTCTCATTATTTTTAAAGGAGATGCACTTCACGGCGTTACGACTGCCGCAGGATTATGGCTCGCGGCCGGCGTCGGCATTGCCGTTGGCTTTGGGATGTATGCTGTTGCTATATTCGCCACATTTCTTGCGCTCTTGGTTTTAATGGGCATGTGGTACTTCGAAAATCGCTTTAAGAGCTGGTTTGCTGATCATAGCTAGCATTACAGCCTGCGGAATCATTTTAGGATTGGTGGAATAGCATTTTGGCATTCCATACTCAATAAGTAATACGCTATACTGCGCAGCATGCCTCCGAAATTGTATGCAAAACGTACGCGCAATATATTTGATCCCGCGTCGTCGGAAATTTTTCGCGTAAGCCGCAGCAAGATCGATTTATTTCATGAGTGCCCACGCTGTTTTTATTTGGATGTGCGTCTCGGCATTGCGCGCCCGTCATTTCCGGCGTTTACGTTGAATAACGCCGTAGATGAGCTCATGAAGCGGGAATTTGATATGCATCGTGCGAAAGGTGAGCCGCATCCTTTAATGAAGGCATACAGGATTGATGCCGTCCCGCTTCACGACCCAAGGATGGAAGAATGGCGAGATGCTCTGCGCAAGGGCATCCAGTATCATCACAAACCCACGGGGTTCATTTTCCGGGGGGGAGTGGACGATATCTGGGTCAATACCGAGGGTGAACTAATTGTTGTAGATTACAAGGCGACGAGCAAAAAGGACGAAGTTACGATAGATGGATATTGGCAGAGAGGGTACAAGCGGCAAGTAGAAATTTATCAATGGCTTCTGCGCGGTATCGGCGAAAAAGTCTCTCCCACCGCCTATTTCGTCTATGTGAACGGGAAATCTGATGCTAAGGCGTTTGACGGCAAGCTTGAGTTTGATGTCACAATTCTTCCGCACGAGGGAGACACATCCTGGATAGAGCCGGTTGTGATGAGATTGTCGGAATGCCTGCGCGCCAGCGGCGTTCCGCAGCCTGCAGAAACATGTGAGTATTGTCGATACCGAGAAGCGGCAGGTAAGGAGTTACTCGCACTCACCAAAAGCTCGAAGAAAAGTAGCGGCACTTTGGGGATTTGATCATGAGCAAGAGGCAAGAGAAGGACGCAGACATAAACCCCGTTAGAAGTTCTCGGCAGAAAAATTTTATTAAAATTTTTCTGCTCTAGATTAACGGAGATATGGCAAAAAAGCTGATTATGTCTCGGACAAATGATTATAATCAAATAAGTCAAACTTCTAACGGGGTAAAAATAGAAAGCTCGTGGAAAGCGGCACTCAAAGATGAGTTCGGACGGGACTATTTCAAGGAATTGCGCGAGTTCGTCAAGGGCGAATACCAGCACGCCATTGTGTACCCGCCGCCGAAGAATATTTTTCGTGCGTTCGAGCTATGTCCTGTCGGCAGCGTCAAAGTCGTGATACTCGGTCAGGATCCCTACCATGGTACGGGGCAGGCGAACGGACTTTGTTTTGCCGTCAATGAAGGTGTTCCTCTGCCGCCGTCGCTCCAAAATATATTCAAGGAGTTGGAGAGTGATTTGGGCGAATCGGTGGAAAATAAAAAGGGCGACCGAGCGCAGAGCGAGGAAGTCCTGAGGCCAGCAGGCCGAACGGGCGACCGAGCGCAGAGTGAGAAAGTCCTGAGGCCAGCAGGCCGAAGGGGCGATCTTGAGCGTTGGGCAAGGCAAGGCGTTCTGCTTCTCAATGCCACGTTGACCGTGCGCGCCGGAAGCGCCGGCTCGCATCAAGGCAAGGGCTGGGAAGAGTTCTCCGATGCAGTCATACGAAAGCTTTCCGACGAACGCGAGCATCTTGTTTTCATTCTCTGGGGTAATTATGCGAAAGCCAAGGGCGCCCATATAGACAGGAGTAAGCACCTGGTCATCGAATCGGCGCACCCCTCGCCTTTCTCTGCCGCCAACGGCTTTTTCGGTTCAAAACCCTTCAGCAAAACGAATGAGTACCTAGTGACCCACAACAAGAGGCCCATTGATTGGCTGTAGCCCTCTAGCAGTGATGCAGCGCCCCCGTTTAAAATAGAACGCGGGGCACTATAAAGACGTAGTCGGGTGGTAAAAACGCCGCAATGAACTAGACGCGTAACAGAGGGTATAGATGTTGATTGTTCGGATGCGGACCGATGACGGCGAGATTGAGTGAACCCGACTTGAAGAGATCGCGTGCGACTCGCTGTACGTCATCTGCATCTATTCGGTCAATGTTTTTTAGAAGCTCCGCGAGCGATCGCACCCTGCCAATCGAGACGACAGATGCGGCCGCATGCGTTGCCACCGCATCGCTCGTTTCGAGCGCTAGTGTCATTGTGCCCTTGATGTGTTGTTTTGCCTTACGGAGCTCCGCATTGGACACTTTGACCCGTTTTAATTTGCGCAACTCGGCGAGGACTGTGGAAATCGTCTTATCAAGCTTTTCGTGTGCGACGCCCGCCTGGATGGCGAGGTATCCAGTGTCTCTATACTTGTCCGCCCATGCGTGGATGGAATATGCAAGCCCGCGCTTTTCCCGCACTTCGAGAAAGAGGCGGCTGCTCATGCCGCTTCCGAGGATTGCAGCGAGAACTTCAAGCGCAAACTCATCTTTGTGTAAGTACGGATACGCAGGCACACCGAGTATCATGTGCGTCTGATCGGTTTTCTTTTCTTTTATCGCTATAGCCGGTTCCACCTGCGCCTTCGAGAAGGGAAGGGCCGCTTGCGGATTGCCATTCGAAAGGCGCCCGAAATCGCGCCTGATCTTCGCGAGTGTCTTTACAATGGGAAAAGAGCCCGCGACGCAAACGACGCTATTCTGCGCGGTGTAATGCTTCTTGAAATACGACGCGAAATCCCTACGGCTGAACGAGCGTATATTCTCCTTGGGTCCTAAAATGGTGCGCCCGAGTGGATGCTCCTTTCCGAACATAAGCGCATCGAACACATTGTCTACGGTGCGCATTGGCATGTCTTCATACATGTCAATTTCTTGAATGACAGCGCCTCGCTCTTTTGCAATTTCTCTGCCGGGGAGCGTTGAATTAAGAAAAATGTCGCTTATCACGTCAAGCGCAACGCGCAAATATCGACTGCTCACTTTTGCGAAATACGCGGTGCGATCCTTCGCGGTGAATGCATTGTATATAGAACCAATGGCGTCGAGCTCCTCACTGATCGCCCGCGCGCTCGGGCGTTTCTTTGTTCCCTTGAAGAACATGTGCTCGAGGAAATGCGCGAGCCCGTTCTCGCGCTCCGTCTCGTATCGCGAGCCCGTGCCAGTCATAACAACGACTGTTGCTGTCATCGTATCTTTCATGGGCGCAAGCACGATGCGAAGACCGTTTTCAAGCGTGTGAATCTGATATTGCATCGCGGCATCGTACCCTCTCGACGGCCGCGCGGCAAACCCAGAAAAAAGTGTGTATAATCCTGCATTATGACAGCGAATGAGATCCGCGCCGCATTCCTCGATTTTTTCCAGAGGCGCGATCATATCGTTATTCCTTCGGCCTCGCTCGTGCCTGAAAACGATCCGACGACTCTCTTTACGGGGAGCGGTATGCAACCGTTGGTTCCGTATCTTCTCGGGAAAGACCATCCCGCCGGAAATCGGCTTGCCAATTCCCAGAAATGCTTCAGAGCCATGGATATTGATGAGGTCGGCGATAATCGTCACACGACGTTTTTTGAAATGCTCGGCAATTGGTCTTTGGGCAATTATTTCAAAAAGGAGCAGCTTTCATATTTTTTTGAATTTCTCGTCGACGTCATTCATCTTGACCCGAGACGTCTCTACGTTACGGTTTTCATCGGCGACGAGAAAACAGGAATTCCGAAGGATGATGAATCTGCGGCCATTTGGAAAGAGCTGTTTTCACAGAGGGGAATTGCCGCGAAAGAAGTCTCGCTCGGCTCCGGGGAGGAGGGTTCTCGCACAGGAATGCAGGATGGACGCATATTCTATTACGGCGCGGAAAAAAATTGGTGGAGTAGGGCGGGTACGCCGGATCAAATGCCCGCCGGAGAGCCAGGCGGACCCGACTCTGAAGTGTTTTACGATTTCGGGACCGCGCACGATATTCGCTTCGGCACATACTGTCACCCGAATTGCGACTGTGGCAGATTCCTGGAAATCGGCAATTCAGTCTTCATGCAGTACATGAAAAGCTCTGACGGCTCTTTTGCACTCTTGCCGAAGCTAAATGTCGATTTCGGCGGTGGACTAGAGCGCATTACCGCGGCAGCGGGAGGTAACCCGGACATTTTTCGGATTGATCTTTTCGCCGACATAATCGCTCTCTTGCAACACTACGCCGATGAAAAACAGTATGATGATCCGAAGCACACAAAAAGTTTTCGAATAATTGCTGATCATATTCGCGCTGCCGTTTTCATGATTGCGGATGGCGTGCGTCCATCGAATACCGATCGTGGCTACATGCTGCGGCGTCTTTTGCGCAGAGCGGCTCATCATGCAATCGCACTCGGCGCCGCACAGGGACAGGAAGAAAACAACGAGCTTGTGCGGTGCGCGATGCTTGTCGTTGAGAAGTATAAGGAGGCATATCCCGAGCTCGACGGCGAAAACGTGTACAAAAAAATATGGGAGACGATATGGGAGGAGGAAAAACAGTTCGCGCGAGCACTCGATATGGGCAAGCGCGCATTTGATAAAATAGTCAGCGCTGAAGGTGCTCTCTCGGGAAAATCGGCAACCATGCTTGTCACAACATACGGTTTGCCCCTCGAGACCGCCATAGACTTGGCGCGAGAACGAGGGATTGATGTGGACGAAAGAGAGATTACAGAAACGCACAAGCGGTTAATGGACGAGCACAGAGAAGTTTCTCGTGCTGGTGTCACGCAGAAGTTCAAGGGAGGGCTTGCTGACAGCTCGGAGAAAACTACACGCCTGCACACGGCGCACCACCTCCTTCTGGCTGCACTTCAGCTCATATTGGGCAGGGCAGTGAAGCAGCGGGGCAGCAACATTACGCAAGATCGGCTGCGCATCGATTTTTCATTCGAGAGAAAAGTATCAGATGAGGAACTTAAAGAAGTAGAGCGGATCGTGAACGAAAAAATACACGAAGAGCTCCCTGTCATTCGCACGCTTATGTCTAAGAGCGAAGCGGAAAAGCTCGGCGCACAGCAGGAGTTCGGGGCAAAGTACCCCGATCAAGTATCGGTCTACTCGATCGGCCCGGAAACAGCGACGGACGATGATCCGAAATTTGAAAAAGCTTTCTCACTCGAGTTCTGCGGCGGCCCACATGTGAATAATACTCGCGAGCTTGCGAGTATTATTCACCCTGACGGTCCTGACCGGAAGGGTTCTTTCAAAATTGTTAAAGAAGAGGCCGTGGCTTCCGGAATCCGCCGCATCAAGGCAGTGTTGCTGTGAGAGAGCGATTTTGTGCGCACCTTGCGGCAGGGTAGAGCTGATATACTGAATCGATGTTTCGTTTGCGTCCGCATAAGCTGGTGCGCCCGATCATAGTCGCCGATTTAGGTAGCAACAGCGCCGGAGTCTGTCTCATCGAGCCCGGCCGTCCGGCCGCAATAATCTCGGCAGAACGACTCACGCTGCCATGGAAGGAGCGCACGCCGAAAGAGCGCACGGCAGGCGTCTTGTCGCTTCTCGACGAGGCGTGTGCTCACGCTTCTGCGCTTCTCGCACGCATGAAGGCAGAACGACACATGTTAGCTCCAAAAGAAGCATACGCTATCATTCACGCGCATTGGACGAACTCGCAGACATCAGAGACGGCAGTTTTGTATGAAAAGGAAGAGACCGTAACGGAAGAAATGATGAGTTCGCTTGCTCGTAAGGCGCTCGAGCAAACCAAGGAGATCGATAGGTCCGGCATTTTCGAAGCGAGCGTGACATGTATCGACCTCAATGGGTACACGACAGGGAGACCCAATGGAAAACGTGCGCGGCAAGTCAGCATCCCGACTCTCATGTCGTCGTTTGAGCCGGGGCTCGCGCAGGGTGCCCGCGAGACTTTACTGCGGCACTTTCCCGGAGAAGTTTCATTCCGATCTATGACGCGTGCAATTCTCGCGGCAGTGAAGGAGAGCGGGGGACAGATTAGAAATTCCATCATCATCGACATCGGCGGTGAGACAGCGAATTGCATCGTTATGCGTGACGGCATTATCGACAGCCATGTTGTCGCAGGTAAAGGCGCGCGTGAGATCCTGATGCACATTGCCGGAAAGGGTTCGGCAGAAGAGATACTTTCTTTGATGCGCATGAGGGAGAAGGACGCGTGCTCGGAGCCAGAGTGCGCTCGTTTAGACTCTTCACTTGCCGAGGTCGAGCTCGAGCTTACCAAGTCCTTCGGCGAGACGATGGCGCGGCTCGCGAATCTGCGGCGTCTTCCAAACGCGATGACGATCATCGCTCTTCCGGAACTGCTGCCGTGGCTCGTTCGTTTTTTCTCACGGATAGATTTCGGGCAGTTTACGGTGACGACACAGCCCTTCAAACCGAGCGCGCTCTCGCCAGATGATCTTGCGTCGTTTGCTGTCGCCGCCTCGGGCGTGCGCGTTGACACATCGCTTGCGCTCGCCGCAAGCTTTGTCAACATCGAGCGCTTGCAGGATTAATTTTCATGTTACAATTTTTTTAAACAACAATGGCGAAGGATTATTTCAAGGATGCAGTTGAAGAAGGCGGCCAGTCGGGGGCGCGAGAAACGCCGGCGAGAAGAGGGCCGTCGTTTTCATATAGTGAGGGCATGGGCGAGAGCCGTGGCACTCCGCAGGGTGAGCGCTCTATTCGCAACATCAGCATATCGCCTCGCCGGGCCATGAGGAACCCCAGCGGAGAGACACACGAGGTCGCCCCGCCGCCCCGCTCTCCCTCACGAGGACGCCGCAGGTGGTTGTGGATCGCCGCAGTATTATCACTTGTCATTCTTGTGGTGCTGGGGCTGTTCGCATTTCGCGCAACAGCGGTCACGGTGATTCCAACATCGCGCGCTATAGAACAAAATGGCGACGTTCACATCGTAGGCTATCTTGAGAGCGCTGCGCCAACCGGTTCGCTCACCTATACTCTTTCCGCGTACGACTTTGAGGACTCTGGCGCCGTTTCCTCGCAGGGTGTCGAGAAGGTCTCAGTGCGCGCGAGTGGGAACATTACGTTATACAATGAATATTCCGATAGCAGCGTTCGACTCTTAAAAAACACGCGGCTAGAAGCCCCAAACGGTCTTATATTCCGCATCCCCGAGGAAGTTGTGATTCCAGGCAAGAAGGGCGCGAGCCCAGGCTCGATCACCGTCACGGCGGCGGCTGAAAGATCTGGTGAGCAATATAATGTCGCGCCAGTCTCGCGTTTTACCTTGCCAGGTCTTAAGGGGAACGCGGCAATGTATGCGAAGGTATATGCACGATCAAGCGTTGCTATGAGCGGCGGATTTGAGGGAGAGCGGCCCGCGGTTCCTGTGGGGGAGCTTGACGCCGCACGCGCCGATATTAGGGTGCGCCTCCAGAAAAAAGCCCAAGAGGCCGCTCGCGCGCTCATGAGTGATGCGACTATTGTTCTTTTGGATTTGATGAGCGTCAAATATGAATCACTACCGCAGACGATCGAAGCGGGCGGGGGTGTTCGCATACATGAGAAGGCGCATGTTGAGATCCCTGTATTTCCTGCCGGAGAGTTCGCCGCAGCGCTCGCAGATACGATTGCAATTTCATTGAGCGAGGAAGAGGCGCGAGTCGTCGGCGCAGATGCGCTTGCTGCGCGCAGTGAAATTGATAGTTCAGGCACGGCTCTTGCTGAGGGACCGCTCGATTTCACACTGAATGGCAAAGCGCTTCTCGTATGGAATATTGATGTCGCGGCGCTCTCACGAGCGCTCGCCGGCCGCGCAGAGGGCGAATTTCAAACGATTATTGCGAATTTCGCGAGTATTCAGGAGGCGCGAGCGCGGATCGAACCGTTCTGGAGAGGATCCTTTCCGGAAGATGAGTCGGATATCAAAATTAAGGTCACGGCACCACCCTCACAGCAGTAATGGCTACGTCCGACGCAGCGGTTGTCGAGGGTGTCGTCGAGGAGGCGCTGCCGAACGCTCTTTTTCGGGTTCGGCTCGCAACCGGTGAACTTGTGCTAACGTATCTTGCCGGGAAAATGCGACTGCACAGAATAAAAGTGCTGGTAGGCGATCGCGTGGCCGTGCAGCTCGATCCATATGGTGGACGCGCACGAATAACGAGGAGGATTTAGTAGACAAATAACGATCCGCCAGCCGGCGGAGAGTATATTTTTTGCTACCCCCCCCCACCAGTTTTGAGACTCTGCCGAAATGTGTAATACTGTCGGACGATTACGATGATCAAAAAAATGGCCGAAAAAGCCCAAGATTCAAAACTGGTGGGGGGTGTGAGAACTCGTAAGCTCATGCTCGCGACAGCTCGCACTCGCTAACGATTTCTAACATGAAAGTCAAAGCATCGGTGAAGAAAATATGCTCGCATTGCCGCCATGTAAAGCGGCGGGGTCGTTTGTGGGTGATCTGCACGAATCCTCGTCATAAGCAAAGGCAAGGTTAAATCAACGCTAAATTCTAAATATCAAATGGTACATTAGTATTTTGAAATTAAAACATTTGTAATTACACATTATGTTGCGTATATCCGGAGTAACGGTGCCAGAAAATAAGCGGCTGCATATTGGGCTGACTTCTATCTATGGCGTGGGTCATCCCCGCGCACTCATGACTTTGAAACAGCTCGGTATAGACGCCGAGAAGCGTCCTAAGGACCTTTCACCAAAAGAAGAAGCACTCTTGCGCGAGACAATCGAGAAGTTCACCGTTGAGGGGGAGCTGCGCCGGCAGATCAGCGGAAATATCAGGCGCTTGAGAGACATCAAATCGTACCGTGGGGGACGTCACACGAAGCACCTGCCTGTGCGAGGTCAACGAACGAAGACGAATTCCCGCACGTCTCGCGGCAATGTGCGCAAGACGATGACGAGCGGAAGACGGAAGCTGGAGAAAACTTAACCCCAGCCGCACTTTTGCACGTTCTCTCCGAGTATAGTATGGTATGTGAGCTTTTGCTGACTGAAGCCGCGGCAGCGCGCTTCGCCCGACAAGGGATGCGCTATTCGCGCACGCGCGCTGCATGTATCTGCGCCGCAAAAGTGCAGCGGGGCGTAACATTTTTTAATTCGCGTCGCTCATAAAAAATCTAACGTGGGAAAAAAACGCATAATCAGAAAATCGGGAAGCTCGATGGATGCGGGATTGAAATCGCGTTCTCTTGCTCGCATTGCCAAGAGAAACATTGTGCAGGGAACGCTCCATATTCACGCGACGTATAACAATACGAAAGTTTTACTCGCAGACCGACAGGGTAACGCCGTTGCGTGGTCGTCGTCCGGGTCCCTCGGATTTTCTGGCGCAAAAAAGGGCACGCCCTTTGCCGCCGCAAAAGTGGGCGAGCTTGTCGGTGAAAAAGCGGCGATCATGGGCGTCAAGGAGGTGGATGTGATTGTGAGAGGCGTTGGGGCAGGGCGCGAGTCGGCCCTTCGCGCATTTGCTGGGAAGGGCATAGATGTCGTGCGCATCGCGGATGATACTCCAGTGCCGCATAATGGCCCGCGGCCGGCGAAGCCGCGTCGTATATAGGTTCTAGCTACGAGCTTCTAGCTTCTAGGAACACTGGAAGTTGGCAGCTCCGAGTTAGGAGCACACAATTCTCTAGAAGCTAGTCCCTAGTCACTAGAGGCTAAAAAATATGTTACCCATCAAATCAAAATATAAAATAGGAAAGCGCCTCGGCCCCGGCGTATTCGAACAACTCCAAACACAGAAATTTGCGCTGTCAGAGGCTCGTTCGAAGAATCGTAGAGAGAAGCGCGGCCGACGGGGAGGTTCCGATTACGGGCGCCAGCTCCTTGAAAAACAGAGACTTCGATTTACGTATGGACTCTCGGAACGGCAGCTCGCAAATTATGTCAAAAAAGCAACGTCCGCACCCGAGCCCTCCGTCTTCCTACACCGCGCGCTCGAAATGCGAGCAGACAATATTGTCTACCGGGCGGGCCTCGCGCCGACGCGTCGAGCGGCTCGACAAATGGTCTCCCACGGGCACATCAACGTGAATGATAGAAGAATCACAGTCCCCTCATATACAGTTCGCATCGGTGATGTCATCACAGTACGGGAAGCAAGTCGGGCGAAGACTCTTTTTGCGCAGAACGATGAATCGGAAGCTGGCCCAGCGCATCCATCGTGGCTCACGTACGATCGTGCTCTTTTGCGTATCGAAATTAAGACAGAGCCGATGCACACAGCAGGAAGCGGCATTGATTATGCGACAGTATTTGAATTCTACAGCAGATAAGGTTTTTCTGGCGATCCGCCGGTTGGCGGAGAGCTAGAAATAACCTTACCCACCTAAACTTTTGACAAAATGCATGCCATGCTCCATAATCGTCCAGTAAAACAAAACAGACCTATTACCACTTTCGCAAGACTCAAAAGTTTGGGCGGGTGGTGATTTTTATTATCGCTTCAATTTATAAAAATCCACCATGTCCGACTATCACATTGCACTTCCATCGAAGCCGCGAGTCGTTTCAGAATCCGAGCGCAGCGGGACATATGAAATCGACGGTCTCTACCCCGGATACGGCTACACGCTCGGTAATTCTCTACGCCGCATTAT
>LCQS01000014.1 GCA_001004265.1 Parcubacteria group bacterium GW2011_GWA2_51_10
ACGATTCAATCAGAAGCCACCACGCACGCGGAGCGTGCGATTAGTCATCAGTCGGATTATTGCGAAAATATGTTCGAACTTTTTCTAACAAACACAGCCAATACTAAAGCGCCTACCCGCAAGGGGCAAGCGCTTTAGTATTGGCTGCGGGACTTGGATTCGAACCAAGATTGATGGATTCAGAGTCCATAGGCCTACCATTAGCCGATCCCGCAATAGTTTACTAGACGCGTTCGTAAATGCAGGGTAATATTACCGAACCTGATGCCAAAAGCAACCAAAACCGTTCTCATCACAGGGGCCGTTGTCATCGCCGCCGTCGTTGCCGCCTACCTCTATGTGTTTCCGAAACCCGCCGCGACGACGACCGGCGAGGTACCCTGCCTTAAAAACGGCATTCCCCTCACCCAGCACCTGCATCCCCTGCTCCACATCTTCGTCGGCACGGTCGAGGAGTCCATTCCGGCAAACATCGGCCTTTCGCCCACCTGCGAACGCGCGGTACATACCCACAGTGATGACGTCGCGTCAGGCACCATTCACGTGGAGTCGCAAGACAGCCACCGCTATACGCTTGGCAACTTCTTCGCGGTCTGGGGGAAACCAATCGAGCGCGACGGGTATGACCTCTCCGTCACGGTGGACGGCGCGCCATTTGCCGGCGACCCCTCGACTATCGAGCTTACGGACGGACAAAAGATTGTGTTCACGTACGCGATACCAAGGAGGTGACCGACAACGAGCAACCTACAACCAACAACGACAAAGGGCCAACGACCGACAACCGACAACAAACGGTTTGACCTACTCACCATGAACAAAAGCAGTCCCGCCATGGCGGGACCGTTCACTATATAAAGACAGACTCCGCCCCCAGGAACGGCAATCACCACCATCCCATCACCAGTGTATCGCCGTACCTGCGAAGACGTGAGTCTGTCAACCATCACCCACCACAAGGTTTCTGAAACGCAGGATAGCATTCCCCTCGAAAATAGCAAGCCCTCCCACCGGGGAGGGCAATTCGGCTTAAATTCGATATAGATTCACCGACTCGGGTCGGTGAAGTTCTGTCAGCGACTGCCCGAAGAGAAGGCGGGCGATCGCCTCCGCAATAAACTTCTCGACTCGGATAACCCGAAACTTCTTCGTGAACGGAAGCTTCTCCTGGATGGGAATCGTGTTTCCTATCACAAACTGGGAAATCTTTGAGTCCTCAAACCGCCTCATGAGTGCCGGCATCCCCTGTACTCGTCCTCCCAACTCCTCATACAGTTTCCGATCCTCCAAGATGGGGTGAAACGCGCACGCAATGACCGCGTGAGCTTTTTCATTCAAGATGAGGTCGGTGTCTTTCAGTGAGGTGCCGCCGGTTAATATTTCATCATCGACCAGCAAAATGAGCTTGTCTCGAACGTCCCCCACTAATCGTTTGATATGCGGATTTTCACTGTCATCAGGACGATCCTTATCGATGAAGCCGGTCGCGAGTCCAGTGAGATGTGCGAGTTTCTCATACCGCTTGAGCGCGGTCGCATCTGCGAAAATAATGCCGCATTCCTCACGCTTATGTTCCGTTAAGATGCCCTCATTAAAGTCGTTGGCAAAGAGGTATACAGAGGATATCTCGTCGGCGACGGGCTTGAAGTAGTGCTTTAGGTGGCTATCGTGCGGATCACAGAGCAATACGTGGCGAACCCCGAGCACTTCGCAGAGAATCTCCGGAAACAGCTGCCCTAACGTCGATATCCTCGGCTTGTTCTTCCGGTCCGAACGCGAGAAGGGCATGTACGGAAAAATTAGAAAGATATCCTCCACATGAGCGTCCCGCATCGCCTGTAAGAGCGCGAGCAATTCGACAAAATTCGTCGGAACTGGTAAGGCCTGCGTGTGGATAACGACCGCATTGCACCCGCGGACGTCGTCCACCTGTACTTCAAGGTTATCGTTCGAGAACCACTTCGTCCGATGCTCGGAAATTCCATCTGACACCAGTAAATTCCCGAGACGCTCTTTCAAGTATGGAAAAATAGCGTCACCGATTTCATGACTTCCCGTCGTGCAAAATACTTTTACTGGTTTCATGATTTACTTCTTATTTTGCGGCGGGCGGATGATGAGATAGAGTCCTACGAAAACGAGGAGGAGCGTGAGATTGCCCAGCGCGTCTTCGATCGCATCGAGGATCTGAAGGTGTATGAGAAGCCGCTTGCGGTGGAGCTTTTGCCGCGGGTGCCATTCTATCCGGCAGAGGAGTATCATCAGAATTACGCGCAGAAGAATCACCTGAAGTACAGCTATTATCGAAATGCCTCCGGCCGCGATGCCTTCATCAAAAAACACTGGGGAGAGGATACAATGCCATCACTGTCGACACGAGCTATGGGAGATTACGCAGATTTCAATAAACCGTCCGATGAGGAGCTGCGAGAGCGGCTGACGCCAATGCAGTACAGCGTGACGCAAGAGGATGGAACCGAGCAGGCGTTCAACAATGAATACTGGGACAACAAGGGGGAAGGCATTTATGTTGATATCGTTTCCGGAGAGCCGCTTTTCTCATCGCTCGATAAATTCGATTCCGGCACAGGATGGCCGTCCTTCACAAAGCCGATCGAGTCGGGGAATATTGTCTTACGGGAGGACAACAGCTTCTTTCAGAAACGCACCGAAGTGCGCTCGCGCTATGCAGATTCGCATTTAGGGCATGTCTTCAAAGATGCGCCGCCAGAGTTGGGGGGATTGCGATACTGCATGAATTCGGCAGCTCTGCGATTCGTGCCGAAAGAAAAGTTGATCGAAGAAGGATATGGGATGTACGCAAAACTATTTGAACACTGATGAAATTCAAAGAGACATTGAAAATATCGTGGCTTCCTGTGTTCGTCGCTTCGCTCTGTTGCGTTGCGCCAATAGTAGTTCTCCTCGCCGGACTGGGGACGGTAACGGTTGCCTCTACTTTGGCCGATACTCTCTACGGCGACTATAAGTGGGTCTTCCGCCTCGCGGGGCTGGCGGCTCTCGGTATCGCCATTCTTCTCTATCTGCGCAGACAGAAGGGCATCTGTACAATAGATGATGCTAAGCGCCGCAAGAATGAGGTTTTCAACATAGTTGTCGTTGCTCTCGTCGCGGGAATAGTGGGGTACATCATTTTCCTGTACGTGGTGGTGCACTATGCAGGAGTGTTCCTCGGTCTCTGGGCCTAATCCGAGTATTTCGTAAATGCGAAACCGTCCCCCGAGGTTTCGCATCTCCTCAGATGGACGGTGGGCGGTAGATCCGCATTTTGCGCTCGAGGCTATCTCGCCGTCTCTTGAGCGTCTTTATCTCGCTCTTGAGCATTTGCAGATCACTAGAGCAAGTCTTGATTGGGCTTTTATCAAGAGTGCCGGCGATAAATTCGAGGCACTCTATCTTCTCCGCGAGCTTTTCCCATCCGGCGGCACGCAGGTTGTAAAGTCGCCACCATGCAAATTCGAGCAGTTTCTTTATAGCGGCCTTCATTTACGGATCTCCTTCTGGTTTAACGGCCAGAATTATGCTGTGGTATGGCGCACATGTCAATAAAAACTGTATTTCCCCAGGGCGGGCCTTATCCCTGTGCGCCTGTAGACGGGCGTATTGCGCAGGGTATACTTCAAGCTGTCACTTTTAGTATTAATTATTTAACTATGGTACGAACTGCAAATCCTGCATTATTAAAGCCGATGAATCTCTCTCCTGAATTGGAGGCGGTCGTGGGGAAGGGACCGCTGCCGCGCGGGCAGGTCGTTAAGAAACTCTGGGAGTATATAAAGAAGAACAATCTCCAGAATCCCGCCAACAAGCGCAACATTCTCGCGGATGAGAAGCTCAAGGTAATTTTCGGCGGCAAGGGTGAGGTTACGATGTTTGAAATGACGAAACTCGTCTCTGCGCACCTGAAATAACTCGCACATAAACTACCAAAAAATCCGCCCCGCCAGTAGGCGCGCGGATTTTTTGGTTAGAGGTGTTTCCACATGAATTCGAACATCTGACGCTGTGTTTGAGCTATCTCATCGTTTTCGATTAGCACGCCGATCAGGGCTGAATAGGAGATAAGAGCGACCTTATTGCCCGTGATGATAGTATCGGTACCCAGTTTGAAATCTTTCGGCAGATACTTTAGCGGTCCATGGCCCTTTCGATAAGCTGCTTTTGCATATTTTCGAGTTGCAGGTGCATCATCCACAAGATCGTAGATCTTTCCCCCCTTGTCGCTGAGCAGCTTGAACCATTCTGCGCACTCGTTCTCGGAGAAATGCTTCGATATATCCTGCATCGATCCGATAGCGAGCAATTTCTGGTGAGTGCTAAAAACTTCTGCGTACATTGCCTTAATACCTTCTTTGCCTTCATAAAAGCGGATACGAGGCTTATTGCCGGCCGAGTTCAGCATAGACTCTAACAACGGGAGTTGGCTCATCAACCGATCTTCTTGAGCGCGTAAGTTTGCAAGCAGTGTATTGGGATGTTCCGCGACATAGAACGTGCGTTTCCCTTTGGGGGCTCGCGAAATCAAGTTCTTTTTGATCAGCTCATCAATGATGTAGTAGGCGGTCGGTCTCTTTATACCGGCTTTCTTAGCGATAGTAGATATGGAACCGAAACCCGTTTGGAGCGCTGCTACATAGACAGTAGCCTCCTGCTTACTAAGGCCTAGTTCCGCAAGCGAGCTCACGAGTTCAGTCATGAAGAAAATACTAGCGCGATTCGAGTGAATTGTCAAGAAAGTTGTCAACATTATTACGAAGATATTGCCGGAACCGCCAGAATATACTGTAAACGAGCCGTTCCGTGGTTGATACAGTGTCAGTGAAGTTGACGATATAGGCATATAGTTTCATAATGGCAATGTAACCTGCTCAAACCGTCCGGTTTTAGCACTTACATGATCTTTATGGGAGGCCAGTCATGGCTAAGCGAGTTCTGTGCGTCTGCGCGGGTAACACCTGCAGGTCCCCGATGGTCATGGTCTTGGCGCAAAAGGCGTTCAACGACCAAGGCATCGACGCTGTTGTTGAAAGCTGCGGTGTTATTCAAGACCTCTTGGAAGGTAAGTTCACCGCCGCAAACGAGCACTCGATGGCGATGGTGGTGGAAGAGGGGCTCGACCTGAGCACTCACATCCCGCGCCACGTTACGGCCGTCGACCTGCAGAGCTTCGACAAGATCGTCGCAGTAACGCCGACGATCAAGGCGAAGCTCATCGAAGAGTTCGGCGCTCCGGCAGATCGCCTCGTCGTTCTCAACGAACACGAAGGCGGCGTGCCGGATCCATACGAGCTCGGTCGCGCAGCGTATGTGAAGTGCATCGCGACCATCAAACGCGAGCTGCCGTCACTTATCGCGCAGCTCTAATCCCAACCCGCGGGCTTCGGTACACCCGAAGCCCGCATTACTTAATCAAACAAATTATTAGTCATAAATCACGTATGCAGATAAAAAGAAACATCAACACCATTAACTTAAATAATTATGATTTTGTATGGCGGACGTGGTTTAACTATTTAGCAACTTCTTTTTTCTATACGGTCGAATATAAAGATCGCGACTTCGTTTTTATCTGGAACGAAGGAGAATACCTGTGCTTCGTAGCTAAAGAAGAACGCAAGCGCTTAGCAAAAGAGGCGCTTGAGCTATACACCGGCGGCTTTGAAGCTTTCAAGACAAAAATGGAAAACGACATTCCACGGTATAGGCGTCTGCTTAAAAAACATTCCGTTGAAAATATAGCCCATCACTCGCATGAAACACTGATTGAGCACTACGAGGAGTTAACAAAAGTTTTGTCCGCTGCCTTCAAGGATTACTTTTTTCTGGAATACCATAGTACCGACGAAGTAGCTCGGATTCTGCAAAATAAGAAGTCTCGCAATATCCGCAGACTCCGTAAAAACGTCGAAGAAATGGGCCGTATCAAATTGCGCCTGCGCAAAGTGGCCTTTAACCCAGTTTGGTACTCGCCGTATTTGCTCGATAAATATGCGCGCGAAATTGCGACGCGGCTTTGCCTAAAGGATGATTATTTCCGCTTTAAACATTCCGAACTGATTGGTATGTTGCAGGGTTCGAAAAAAATAGCCACTGCCCGGCGGGGCACGATCATATGGGGTAAATTTTCTCACCATAAAGAAATTACGGGGAAACAGGCCGAACAAATTCTGAGACGACTTCGCGATGTTGATCTTTCTGTGGATGAGTTCAAGGGGCAAATTGGAAATAAGGGAATCTACAGGGGTCGCGCTAAAGTAATTCACTTCAGCTCAAATACGGATTTTAAAAAAGAGATCAAGTCAATGCGCAAAGGCGATGTATTAGTTTCGGGGTCAACCGGTCCCGAATTGATATTGGCTTGTAAAAAAGCCGGCGCTATAGTAACGGATGAGGGAGGTGTAATTTCTCACGCAGCGATCGTTTCTAGGGAGTTCGGCATACCGTCTGTTATCGGCACAAAAATTGCAACCTCGATTATTAAAAACGGTGATATCGTTGAAGTAAATGCCGACAAGGGCACTGTAAAAATCTTCCCAAGGCAAGGATAACATGAGCCGTATTATCCGAAATTTAGACGCGATCTCTAAGAAGAATGTGGCCCTCGCGGGAGGGAAGGGCGCATCGCTTGGGGAAATGATGCATGCGGGAATACCTGTGCCGCCGGGATTTGTAGTGCTCACCGCGGCGTTTGATAGATTTCTGGATGAGGCGAAGTTAAGCGAAGAATTGGATGCGATTTTAGATCACGAGGTGAATCGCGAGGAGATGCAGACGGTAGATTTCGCTTCTGAAAAAATTCAAGGATTGATTCGCGCTGCAGAAATGCCGAAAGATATCGCCGCTGCGATAATTGAAAATTTCAAGAAACTCGGTGCAAAGTATGTCGCGGTTCGCTCCAGTGCAACCGCGGAGGATAGCAGCACTGCAGCGTGGGCCGGACAATTGGAAAGCTATCTCAATACAACGGAGGAGACGCTTCTTGAAAATGTTCAGAAATGCTGGGCGTCGCTTTTTACTCCTCGTGCGATTTTCTATCGCGTTGAAAAAGGCATGCACGGAAAGAAGATTTCCGTGGCAGTCATTGTTCAAGAGATGATTGAGAGCGAATTTTCTGGTATTGCGTTTTCCGTGCATCCGGTTACGGAGGATCGAAATCAAATAATTATCGAGGCGGCTTTCGGACTCGGAGAAGCGATTGTTTCGGGTCAAATCACCCCCGATAGTTACGTAGTTGAGAAAACGCCGCGTCGTATCATTGATAAAAAAATAACAGTACAAACTCGCGGCCTTTATCGTGCGACAAATAGTAACGGTAACGAATGGCGCGAGCTTTCGGAAGGAGAGGGACGAAAACCGACTCTATCGGATGAACAGACGATGGAACTCGCAGAGCTTGGCTTAAAGATTGAAAAACATTACGGAGCACCACAGGATATCGAGTGGGCATACGCCACAAGTCCTGAGCCTGTCGAAGGGGAGAAAGGAAGATTTTACATAGTACAATCAAGACCTATAACCACGCTGAATCATGAAAAAAGCATCGAATAAATTTCTGCTCGGGCTTTTGGCGATTTATGCGATTCTTTTTGCAGTGCTTGCGTTCAATCCGGTGGATCGCGGGACGTGGTTTGCGGAGAATCTCACGGTCTGGATCACTATTGCTGTTCTCGCAATCCTGTATGCGAGGGGTGTCAGATTTTCAGCGCTCGCGTACGTTTTGATGAGCATTTTTGTATACCTACATACAATAGGCGGTCACTACACATTCGAGCAAGTGCCGTTCGATCGGGTCACAGATATGTTCGGATTCGAGCGAAATCACTTCGACCGCATCGCTCATTTCTCTGTAGGTTTGTACGCGTTCGCCGTCGCCGAATGGATCTACGTTCGTGGCCTTGTGAAAAATAGGTTCCTCCTCTTTACGTATCCTGTGTTTGCGGTGGCAGCGGTAGCCGCTGGCTATGAAATGGTTGAGTGGATCTATGCCGCTTCTTCCGATCCCGTGGCCGGTGCGGCATATCTCGGCAGCCAAGGCGACATCTGGGATGCGCAGAAAGATATGCTCGCAGATACGCTCGGAGCGCTTGCCACGACAACGCTCTATTTCTTCATTCGCAAACCTAAGAAGAGTTTGCCGTTGTGAGAGGATTCCAAAAATCTGGCACTACTTTCTCTGTGGGGGAGGTATTCCCAAATCTTTGCAAATCTTTCGTACAAGAAACGGGTCATCAATATTTCTATGCCGCGGCATAGTACTTTGCCTGTTATTTTCTGAATTATGCCAAACACTATGACGTGCTCCTTCACGCAATAGAACACATTCGTTTTGCCGCAAGTGCTGTTCAAGATCGCGCCGCTTCATGCACGAACAGTTTCTGCGGATTCCGGCATAGGGAGCGGCTCGCGCGTGAGCGACCCTTTCGGGTACTCGCGCTTTGTTAGCAGCCGTTGCGCCGCTACGAATTCACGAAGCGCATCGCGAAGATTCGCAGTTGCGGCCTTTTTTGTTTTCCCCTGCGTGTTAACGCCGGGAATCTCTTCGATCCATGCGACGTATCCCGACCTAGTTCTTTTGTATATGGCAGTGTACATGGAGCATTTATAGCAGGGCGAAATGCGTCTGACAATATGGTATACTTCTCCTGTTCCTTCGGGGTTGGGTGATCTGCCATCCGGCGGCAAGTCCCAATCGGCGGTGCAGCTGTCATATGACAGAGGAGTCCGCGATCCCGCCCTTTGTTCGCAAATAGCGGGAACGACTGCGGTTAGATCCCGCGACCGACCGTATAGTCGGGATGAAAGAAGGAGGGAGTATCTTTTCGGATACTCGTGCAAACCCCGATTGAGCGGGGTTTTATGTTTTCTGGAATTATCACACACACAGGAGAAGTCACTGATGCCTCGCGATCGAGCATTTCGATTCGCGCTCGTCGCGATGTGTTAGAAAAACTCGCGAGGGGCGCGAGCATCGCTGTTGATGGCGCATGCCTCACGGTCGTGAAAAAAGATGCGAAATCATTTGTTGCCGACATCATGGAGGAAACGATGCGTCGCACCACTCTTTCGAAATTGCGACGCGGCGCGAAAGTCAATTTGGAATTACCGATGACTGCCGCCACATTTCTTTCCGGCCACATCGTGCAGGGACACGTGGATGGAGTCGCAAAAGTAAAAGAGATCAGGAAAAAGGACGCAAGTTTCATTATCTCGCTCGAAGCGCCGGCAGAAATTTCTCGCTATCTCGTTAATAAGGGATCTGTCGCAATAAACGGCGTCTCTCTGACCATTATCGAAGTACGTGGACAAACATTCAGTGTGGGAATTATCCCGCACACATGGAAGGCGACGACATTCGGCACACTTAAAGCGGGAGATTTGGTGAATATCGAAACTGATATCCTCGCGAAGTATGTCGCAAAATTAATACGCACAAAAAAATCATGAAAAGAATAAAAGACATACGCATCGGCATTATTGGGAGCGAATTCCGCGAGGATGTAACGGTAGAGCTCGAGAAACGTTGCATCGAGCGGCTGAAAAAGCGTGGGCTTTCAAGGCGGCAGATTCGCGTCGTGCGCGTGCCGGGCTCTCTTGAAATTCCGCTCGTCGCAGAGAAATTGGCTGCGCAGAAAAAATACGATGCGCTCATTACTTTCGGCGCCATCGTCAAAGGGAAAACGTATCATTTCGAGCAAATCGCGAACGAGACCGCGCGCGGGTGCATGAACGTTTCCCTTGCGTATGGAATCCCGGTTATTTTTGAAGTTCTTGCGGTGTACGACCCAAAAGATGCACTCGAGCGCGCGACGCGCGTGCGCGAAAACAAAGGCGTGGAAGCAGCTGAAACCGCTCTTTCCATGATTAAGCTTCTTTCTTCACTATGATTTCAAAATACGCGTCAATCTCTGAAGCCATTTCGGAGATGAAAAAGGGCAAGCTCCTCATCGTTGTTGATAGCCCACAGCGGGAAAATGAAGCCGACTTTTTTATTCCCGCCGACTTTGCGACGCCAAAAGCGATCACGACGATGATTCGACACGGCGGCGGCATCGTTTGCGGCGCAATCACGCGCGCGCAGGCGGCGCGCCTCCGACTTCCGCTTATGATTCCGCCTGGCGAGAATGCCGAGAAAACGGGTGTGAGCTTTACCGTTTCGGTGAATGCAAAAAAGAGAATAACAACAGGAGTTTCCGCCTTCGATCGCGCGAGGACGATTCGCGTTCTTGCGGATTTGCGCTCGAAAGCGGACGATCTTGTTAGGCCCGGACACGTATTCGGACTTGTCGCGCGCGATGGCGGGGTGTTGGAGCGGCGGGGACACACAGAAGCAGCGGTGGATCTTGCGCGACTTGCCGGGAAAAGCCCAGCGGGAGTTCTCTGCGAGATCGTTGGAGAAAGCGGACGCATGGCGAAACGCGATGAGGTCGTCCGGCTCGCGCGAAAGCTGGGGATCAAGATCGTTGCGATACGCGATCTTGCCCTCTATCTGCGGAAGCATCCATTGCCCCCTTTGCCCCAGCATGCGGAGGTTGTTCGCATTTCCTCTTCGAAACTTCCAACAAAATATGGTGTCTTCACGATCGTGGCATACAAATCCATTTCAGACGGGAGGGAACATGCAGCACTTATTTTAGAGAGCGCGAAAAACGAGAGAGAGGTTGCCACACTTGTGCGCGTTCATTCGGGATGCATTACGGGCGACATGCTCTTCTCGCTCCGGTGCGATTGCGGTCCGCAACTCGCGGAGAGCATGCGCAGAATTCAGAAAGAAAAAGCGGGTGCCATCGTGTACTTGAGTCAGGAAGGTCGCGGGATAGGCCTCGGAAATAAAATCAAAGCATACGCTCTGCAGGATCGTGGGCACGATACAGTGGAAGCCAATCACGCGCTAGGCTTTCGCGCCGATTCGCGCACGTACGAGGCGGCGGCACACATCCTCGAAGATCTCGGCATACGGGAAGTGCGGCTCCTCACGAACAATCCAGAAAAAGAAAAACAGCTTGCGGCTTTCGGCATCGAGATTAGAGAGCGCGTGCCGCTCGAGATTGCTCCAAACGGTGTCAATGACGGATATCTCAAAACAAAAAAACGCAAACTCGGGCATCGGCTCACCGTCGTGTGAATGACGAAACCTACATGAAGGAGGCGCTTCGGCTCGCACAAAAAGGCGCGGGCTGGACGAATCCTAATCCGATGGTTGGGGCGATAATCGTCCGCCGCGGGCGAATCATCGCCCGCGGCTATCACCGCGCGGCAGGAAAGCCGCATGCCGAAATCGACGCCCTAAGAGGCGCGCGCGGAGGCGCGAAGGGCGCGACGATGTATGTGAATCTGGAGCCA
Organism: Parcubacteria group bacterium GW2011_GWA2_51_10; assembly: GCA_001004265.1. Classification (GTDB taxonomy): domain Bacteria; phylum Patescibacteriota; class Minisyncoccia; order Phycocordibacterales; family UBA2100; genus UBA10103. The sequence continues at coordinate 11,362 of LCQS01000014.1, forward strand.
TGTGCGCATTTTGGGCGCACGCCTCCGTGTGCAGACGCGATTATTAAAGCAGGTATTCGCCGTGTCGTTATAGCGACGCGCGATCAGAATGCAATCGCGCGCGGAGGATTACAAAAACTACGCTCGGCAGGCGTTGATATTTCTGTCGGAACCCTCGGAGAAGAGGCCCGCGAGCTGAATGAGCAATTCTTTACGTTCCACGAAAAAAGTCGCCCGTTTATCGCGCTCAAATTCGCCGCATCTCTCGACGGGAAACTCGCGACGCGCACGGGCGATTCGAAATGGATAACAAATAAGGAAGCACGTGCATATGCGCGGCATCTACGCGGGCTCCATCAGGCCGTCGTTATTGGTATCGAAACAATTCTTGCGGATGATCCACATCTAGGCGCGCGCGCACAAGAGCTGCCGGATCCTCTGCGGATTATTCTCGATTCTCGCTTGCGCATTCCCCTCAAAGCGCGGGTACTGCGGGATTCGCATGTCATTATTGCCACGACGAAATCGGCGCCAATGAAAAAAAAGAATGCACTCGAGCGACGCGGGATTCACGTCTTCACGTTTGCTGGCTCTCGCATTTCTCCCCCGCGTCTTCTTTCGACCCTGCGAAGAATGAATATTGTGAGCGTGCTCGTGGAGGGCGGCGGGGAAGTTTTAGGCAGTTTTGTTGACGCGGGCCTCGCGGATAAAGTCTATGCTTTTTTTGCGCCGATTCTGATAGGGGGGAGGAGCGCTGCGTCCGTTGCCGGACGCGGAGCGGCAAATATTGCGGATGCGCTGCGTCTTAAGAAAGTCTCCACTCACCACTTCGGAGACAATGTGTTGATCGCCGGCTCTCCGAGTGCGCTTAAAAAAGTATCCACTTCATCGCGAGAGGAAAAATAATAGTGCGCATGGCTGGAAGGGGAAGGACCGATCCTGATCGTCACGCCGTTTTTTAACTCTCTGAATGCATCCTCGTCAGTGGTACTGTCTCCGATATAGATTGGAATAGCGTGCCGATTTCGGCGCGCAAGTAGACGGTACACCTCGTTTGCCGCAGTGCCTTTTGTATGTGCCGGAATGGAAACATCGAAAGTCGAATGACTATCTAGAATTCGCGCTGTCCCGCTTTTCACATGGCTCGCGAGAGCAGTGCGTGCATCTGCCCGGAACTCGCGCGCTTTTGCCGGACAGAGATGCCGATAGTGTGCTGCGATCGCGAAGCGCTTGTCCTCTATGAGCAGTTTTGGATATTCCGCGGCAACGTGAAAAAGCGCGGTCCGTACGGCTCGAAAGGCCGACGCACGCTTCTTTGCAACAGTGACATACCTGCCATGTCGCGGCACGGATATCTCCGCGCCATGGCAACCGACAAGAGTGACGTTCATGAGCCGTACTTTTCTGCGAATATCAGAAAGGCCGCGTCCAGAGAGCACTGCTATTGGCAGTTTTTTTACAAGGAATGCGAGCGATGTGCGAGTTTTTTTTGGCATTCTTGCGCGACGATAGTCTTCCACGATAGGTGCAAGCGTTCCATCGAAGTCGAGCATGAGCACCGCTCCGCACTTTTGTATCCGTCGCAGAATCGACGGCATGTGGCGTCTCGCGCTTTTCATTATTCGAGCTGCGTGAGCGCCTTGATGAATTCGGCCGCCCAGCGGTAGATATTGTAATCACGCACGGCGTTTCGCATCGATCGCATGCGGCGGTGCTGCATTGTTTTTGGCATCTGGAGCGCCGTATGCAAGGCAGAGGACGTCTCCTCGGCGCTGTAGGGGTTGATAAGGAGGGCGCCCTTCAAATCGCGAGACGCACCGGCGAACTGGCTCAAAATGAGCACGCCCGCCTCGTCATCGCGCGCCGCGGCGAATTCCTTGGCGACGAGATTCATGCCGTCATGCAATGAGGTGATGAGGCATACGTTCGCGAGACGATAGAGAGGCGTGATTTCCTGGTGCGAGTGATGCCGCTTCACCAGTACTATCGGCTTCCACTCGCGCGTGCCGAATTTTTCGTTGATGCGCTCCGCCTCTCTCGTGACTTCCGCAGCATACTGGCGGTATTTCTCGACAGACTCGCGAGTGGGGGATGCAATCTGCAGCATCGTGAGTTTCTCGCGATATTCCGGGTGTCCCTCGAGAAGAAACTCGATCCCCTTGAATCGCTCCATGATGCCCTTGGTGTAGTCGAGCCGATCGACTCCCAGGATGAGAAATTCGCTCTTGATGCCGAGCGCGTCCAGAGGCTTCCTGCTAGGCGCGCCCTCCGCTCTCGCGCTTCCGGAAAAGGCGATGGAGATCGGGAACGGCTTTATCTGCGTGCGGTGATCGGCGCGATAAATCGAGAATTGCTCGAAATCGATGCGCGATTCTACCTCATTTCCGACAGTATCAAAGAAATTGTTGCAGTACTGCTGCGTATGGAATCCGATGAGATCCGCGCCGAGCATGCCCTCCAAGATCTCTTTACGCCACGGGCAGATATTGAATTGTTCGGCAGACGGCCATGGAATGTGCCAGAAGAGGGCGACGAGCGCGTCGGGCCGGCTCTTTTTTATGATGTAGGGAACGAGCGCTAAGTGGTAGTCCTGCACGAGAACGAGCGGCCGTTCCACGTCGCGAATTTCGTCGAGGAGCGTTTTTGCGAATTTCGCGTTTACCTTTTTATACTCGCTCCAATCTTCCGCGCGGAAGAGCGGGCGCGTGTGGGCCATGTGCGCGAGCGGCCATAGTGCTTCATTGGAAAAGCCGTTGTTGTAACCCTTCAGTTCACTTTCGGAGAGCCACACGCGCTTCAGTGTGTACTTCGGCTCCTCCGGCGGCACACGAATTTTCCCGTCTTTGTCTGCGGTTTCTTTATCCGCGCTTCCGCTTCCGTGGGCGATCCAAGTGCCGCCGCATGTCTCCATGACTGGCTCGAGCGCAGTTATGACGCCGCCTGCCGGGACCGACCACTCGATCCCGTTCTTTGTTTTTTTGTGCACGTACGGTTCTCGGTTTGAAATGACATAGATCGGTCGATTCTTTAGGTACGCTTTCATGAACTCGCTCAATCGCTCTCCTGTCCACGGTGAGTCGAGTTTGAGAAGGCGCATGCGCGCCTCTTCGCTCGCGGCGAGGCGCGCTTGGCGCAAACTCGACGTAACCTTTGAAATTTCTCCGGCCAAGGGCTTGAACAAACCGTGTCCGTCTATCGCGCTTGCTCCAGAATCCCCCTTGCGTATTGCCTTGAGAGATTCGACAAATTGGGAAATCGCACGAAAAAAGACCCATCGAACGAGAATGAAAATAACTGCCGCGAAAAGGATGATCTGCGAGAGAAGCCGAATGAAATTATCCTTCCATATCTCACGCATGCTTTCATCGATGTACGCGGCGTTCTGCGACACGGCCAAAGCGCCCGTAACGCCGACGTCACCGTGAAGCGGTATCGCGTGGACATAAAATGTATTCTCTTGATGGCGCACGAATTCGCCATTCGGTTCATCACTGTCCATCACATTCGTTATGACAGCGCCCGAGATGGGAAGAGTTCCCGAGGCGGCCACGATGGCGCCGGAGCTATCAAACACACCGAGGCCGGCGAGACGCTCGCTGCTTGAAAATCGGTCAATGATCCGTTGCATCGTGCTCGTCGCCCGTGCGGCATATGACGGCTCGATACTTTCCGCAAGAGAGTCTGCCAAGACCTGCGTGCGCGACTGCATTCGAGATTTGAGCGCGATTTGCCCTTCACTCGCCTGATTGACGGCAAAAAAACCAAACACAAGACTCACGGCGATAAGAGCGCCGCCGGCAACCCAGAGGACCTGTCGCATTTGAAGATAATAGCTAAAATTCCCGCTTAAATCCAGTCTCTACGCTGCAAAAAAAGGCGGGACCACATATGGCCCCGCTCCTTCGTACCCCGGCGCACGCTTACGGCAGTTTCAGTATTCGCCCCGCGCCCTTTTTGAATATTTCACCGAGGTCCGTATCACCGCTTCCCCCAGCGGGTGCGTCGGACTTTGGAGACTTCAATCTGCCCGTGGCTTTGTCGTAGTGGAATTCCCGCGCGAGATGATATGAGCCGTCCTGTCGTATCTCGTATAGCCGCACGGGGCGGGAAAACTTTGT
>LCQS01000015.1 GCA_001004265.1 Parcubacteria group bacterium GW2011_GWA2_51_10
AGCGATTTCGTTTTCTCAATGTTGACTGCGGTTTCTTCGAGCTTGCGCTCGCTTTCCGCTTTCTTGTGCTGGTAGAGCTTGAGACCGAGCGCGTCTTCCACCATTTCGCGCCGCTCCCGCGGAGAGGCATTTAAAATCCTGTCTGCCTCGCCCTGAGAAATGATCTGGTATCCCGAGCCGCCGATATTCGCTCCGGCGAGGAGCCGAATGACATCTTTGAGCCGCACCTGCGTGCCATTCAATATGTATTCATTTTGGCCGTCGCGATGGACAACGCGCTCGATGGCAACTTCCGTAAAATCCAGATCGAGGAGACGCTTTGAATTATCGAACACGACTTTTACGGCCGCTCGATTGCTACGCGGAATCGCGGGAGAGCCGCCCCAAATAAGATCCTCCCCTCGTTTCGAACGAAGCGATTTCATTGACTGCTCACCTAAAACAAAGCGAAAGCCTTCCGCTACGTTCGATTTTCCTGAACCATTTGGCCCGACGATCGCCGCGATGGGAGAGTCAAAAACAAGTTCGGTCTTTTTTCCAAACGACTTGAATCCAGTGAGCTCAATGGACCTCAAATACATCATAATAGCTTACAGCTTCTAGCTTCTAGCTGCTAGGATATTGAATGAAAAAACATCCGTGCTCCGAACACCGTAGATCAGAGAAGTGGCTCTACCACCCCTTCGCTTCGAGAGCTTTCTGCGCGGCCTGCTGCTCCGCCTCCTGCTTCGAGCGCCCTTCACCTGCTGCGAGCCGCTCGGCTCCAAGAAAAACGCCTACGACAAATTGCTTATCATGATCGGGCCCCGATTGGCCAAGAAGTTCATATGAGGGTGTAAGGCCAGCCTTCTCCTGAGCAATTTCCTGGAATCTGCTTTTAGCATCCTGCCAAAGACGCGCTTCGACAATATTGTCCGTCTTATGAAAAAGCTGTATAGCGATAAAATCCCGCGCCACATCATATCCCTGATCAAGGTAGAGCGCGCCGATGAGCGCCTCAAAAGCGTTCGCGAGAATAATTTGCCGCGCGCGGCCCGTGTCCTTCGCCTCCCCGCGAGAGAGCAGCAGAAAATCGTTCATGCCGAGCTTCGTCGCAGCTTCCGATATGCTCGTCGTATTGACGAGCGCCGCGCGATACGCGGTCAAATCTCCCTCCGGCTTGTCCGGATATTTTGCATACAGAAACTCTGTAACGACCAACTCCAAAACCGCATCCCCCAAAAATTCGAGCCGCTCATTATGCTCCATGCGCATTGCGCGATTCTCATTAAGGTACGAGCGATGCGTAAACGCCTGCGTGAGAAGCGCAATATTCTTGAATGTAAGTCCGATTCTTTTTTCAAATACGCTGAAATCCATAAGAATTAGTTTCTAGGATCTAGCTTCTAGCTGCTAGTACAATTCATAATAATGCATTTTCCTAGAAGCTTTAGGCTCGAAGCTAGCGGCTGTCTTTATTTGCGTCCTTTCTGGGCGAGGATATTTATTGCGCGTGTTACCACGGGAAGAATGTCGTCGTAAAAGTTCAGATCTCCGACATTCGCGAGCGGAAACCACTGCGCATCGTCAAGACCGCCTTCTTTTTTCTTCAAAAGTTCTGAGAAGGGCGCGCGCGCAAGAAAATATGTCGCATGTCGCTTTTTCTTGCCACTCCCCCCGCTCGTTGAATCATTGGCGATGTATTCGTTCTCTCCGAGTTGCTCCTCGACAGTCACCTCGAGCCCGATCTCCTCTTTCACTTTCCGCCTGACCCCGTCCTCATGAGATTCATCTGGCTGCAATTTCCCCTTCGAAAGGGTCCAGTGGCCGAAGATATCATGCACGAGCGCAAGAAAAATATTTCCTTTGTCGTGCGCGTAGACGACCGCGCCGACGAGCTCCTCTACGGGCATCTTGCCGGAAAACTGCCCGCCCTTTTTCCGCGCCTTCCCTTCGAGTTTTCCTGGCTCACCGAGCTCCACATATACAGCGCCTAACACGCCGTTTACGAAGCGGCTGGAAGACGCGCTGCCAAAAGTTTTTGCGAGTTCTATTGCTTCATTGATGGCTACCTTTTCGGGTACCTGCGTCTTATCAGCATACAAAAGTTCGGCGAGCCCGAGCCGCAGGACGTTGCGGTCAACCGCGGCAATTTTTTCGATTGGCCATTCGGGAGCAGCGCCGACGATAACGCCGTCTATTTCCTTTTGCTTTGCGATCGCCGTCTCCAAAAGATTCTTCATAAACGGCATGTCAGATTCGCGTGCGCCGAATTCCTTCGCATAATCGGAAAGGCGTGCGAGCGCGTCGCTTTTTTCCATTGCGCCGCTTGTCGCATCTCTCTCGAAGAGAACCTGGAGAACGACCGAGCGAGCAAGGTGTCTATTGGACATGCATTAGAAATTATTACGAGCGAAGCGAGTTAGAAGTTCTTATGCCCCTCACCAGTTTTGATATATGCAATTTCAAATTCCAAAACTGGTGAGGGGTCAATAATCTGTAATTCGTTCCACTCATAACAGCTTATTGAAAAGATCAAGAAATTTCAATGAAAACTACGTTTTTGCTGTTTCTTTTTCTTTAGTCTCCCCGGTCGTTTGCCCTGATTCTCGGAGCTCTTTCTCCCTTTTTTTCGTGCGACGCTGGAGCCGTTTCTCCCTCTCCACAACGTCGACGACAATGCGATTATTATATTTGCCGCACGAGGGGCACGCACGATGCGCCCTGCGGAGAGCTCCGCAAATACACGTCGAAAGGCGGCCACTTGAAATTGCCTGATGGCTCCTGCGCATTCGCGTCTTGGAGCGATTCGCACGCATTCTAACAACCATAGCTCTGCAGTATACTGCAGAATGTCCAATATACAATTCTCAATTTTTAATTAATTTTCAAGACGCAGATTTAAAATTCTTGCAGTATGTCCGCCGATGAGCCTCGCAGAGGCCGAATTCGCGAAGCGCCGCGTAGTGCCGATCGGTGCCGTATCCCTTGTGAAGCTCAAAACCGTACTGCGGATAGAGGCGCGCGAGCCGAACCATCAATCGATCACGCGAGACTTTTGCCGCCACTGCCGCGAGCGATATAAGCGGCAAAATATCATCGCCGCCAACGATTGTATGTTGGCGCCTGTACTCTTGCGGCGCGGCGAGAAGTCCGTCGAGAAAGATCGAGCATTCCTTCGGGTCTGCTTTGAGTTTTTTAAGCGCCTGCGCGATCGCACCCGCGACCGCGGAAGTAATCCCACGCTCGTCGATCGTCAAGGGCGACGCGAATGCGACGGAAAACGAAAGGAGGCCATCGCGCGAGAGCGCCTGCATCATCCGGAAATATTTCTGGCGCGATTCCGGAGTCATTTTCTTTGAGTCGCGCACGCCCCCACGAGCGACCAATCGAATCCGGCCGCTACTCGCGCAGCGCCGACCGCAACCGGCCCCGCGAGAGGTCCTCTACCTGCTTCATCAATACCGATCAAAAAACAATGCTCCATAACCCGGACATAATATCAAAAATGAAGTGCCAATCTACAAATGGATCCCAATCTGCAAATAGCTACGAATGAAAGACATTTATATTTGTAGCCATTCGTAGTATTCGAATGATTCGTAGATTGGAACATAATTGAAAACTCAATAAATCTCTGTGATATCCTGGGCCGCATGGAACGTCAATTCGCTCATCTCCACACCCACTCTCACTACTCGCTCCTTGAGGCAATCCCGAAAATTCCGGAACTTGTTGCGGCGGCAGCGGCCGACGGGCAGCATGCACTCGCACTTACCGACAATGGGAATCTCTACGCCGCGATTGACTTTTACAAGCGATGCAAGGAAAAAGGAATTAAGCCCATCATCGGCGTGGATTTCTTCGTCGCCCCGAGAGGGCGCCGCGATAAAGAATTCCGCACCGACGATCTCTCTTCGCGTCTAGTCCTTCTCGCCAAGAACGAGACTGGATACCGCAACCTCTTGCAGCTCGTCTCAAAGTCGCATCTCGAAGGTTTTTTTTATCGACCGCGCATCGATCACGAGCTGATAGAGCTCCATCGAGACGGCCTCATCGCGATCCTTCCATCGCATGGCGGCGAGCATGCGTATTCGCTCCGCCATGGAGATTCAAATCGGGCTGCGCACGCGCTCTCATGGTTCAAAGAAATATTCCGAAATGATTGTTATGTAGAAGTAACCAGTCATGCAGAAATCGCGGGTCATCAGAAACTCATGGATGAGATCGTCCTTTCCGCGCGTGCGCAAGGTATTCCCATCGTTGCCGCACAAGATACGTACTATCTTGCGAGGCAAGACGCGCTCGCGTGCGATCTCGTTAATAAAATCCGCACCGGAGGCGTCTTGAATCGCGCCGGAGAAGAATACGCCCTCAAAGATTTCTCATTTCGGCCGCAAAAGATGATGATCGAGTCGTTCAAGGATCTGCCCGAGGCACTGGAAAATACAGTTCGCATAGCAGAAGCGTGCGCGCTCCCCTTGCAGCTCGGTGCATGGGTTTTCCCGGAATTCCCCGTCCCAAACGGCATGACGCACGACTCCCTCTTGCATGATCTTGCCTACGCTGGATTCAAAGAGCGCGGCCTTCCCGAGACACCCGAAAATATAGAGCGAGTTCTGTATGAGCTGTCGATCATTGGAAGCAAGGGGTATTCACCATACTTTTTAGTCGTCGCGGACCTTTTGCGTCATGCGCGCGAGAAAGCGATCCTCACCAATACGCGAGGCAGCGCCGCCGGCTCGCTCGTATCATACCTCTGCGGCATCACGACAGTGAACCCGATCGAGTACCAATTGCCATTCGAGCGCTTCCTTAATCCCGAGCGTCCGTCTCCTCCCGACATTGACATGGACCTCGCCGACAACAGGCGCGACGAGCTCATTGATTATGTGCGCGGAAAATACGGGGATGAGCGCGTCGCACAGATCGGGACATTTGGGACAATGATGGCGCGCGCCGCCGTGCGCGATGTCGCGCGAGCGCTCGGGTATCCCTATAGCGTGGGTGATCGCATTGCAAAGCTGATCCCATTCGGCAAGCAGGGTTTTCCAGTTTCAATAGATAGCTCGCTTGAGAGCGTTCCCGATTTGCAAGATGCATACGCAAAGGACGCCGACGTGAAAGATGTGATAGATCTCGCGCGCAAAATAGAAGGAAACGCACGTCATGTCGGCGTTCATGCGGCAGGCGTCGTTATCGCGCCATCCCCTGTTTCGGATTATGTGCCTATCCAATTCGATCCCAAGGGCGGAAAAAAAATCACGCAGTATGACATGCACGCAGTGGAAGACGTCGGCCTTTTGAAATTCGATTTTCTCGGTCTCACCAATCTTTCTATTCTCGCTGATGCGATTGAGCGCGTGCGCACTCGAGCCGATATATCAGTAGACCTCGATCGGCTCCCACTAGACGACGGCAAGACGTTCGGACTCCTTTCGCGCGGAGAGACGCTCGGCGTCTTCCAGCTCGCGGGAAGCGGCATCACGAGCTTCCTCATAGAACTGCGGCCCACGAGCATTCACGACATCAACGCGATGGTGGCGCTCTATCGCCCGGGACCGATGGCTTCGATTCCTGCCTACATCGAGCGTAAACACAATCCCAAGCTGGTGAAGTACCTCGATCCGCGGATGGAGCAGATTCTGAAAAAATCGTACGGCGTCATCGTCTATCAGGACGACGTTTTGCAGCTTGCCATAAAGCTTGCCGGCTATAGCTGGCTCGAAGCAGATAAGTTGCGAAGAGCGATGGGAAAAAAGATTCCCGTTGAAATGGCGGCGCAAAGAGAGCGATTTCTTCGCGGCTGCGAAAGCGGAGGCATGTCGAAAGACGCCGGGGAGAAACTCTGGCAGCAGATCGAAACATTTGCTGCATACGGATTCGGAAAAGCCCATGCAGTCTCCTACGGCAACCTCGCCTATAAGACTGCGTACATGAAGGCGAATTTCCCAGTCGATTATATGGCGTCCTTGCTTACGGCAGACGCGGGCGAAGTGGAGAAAATCGCCGAGATCGTGGGAGAGTGTGCGCGCATGGGAATCAAGGTGCTTCCGCCATCGGTCAATGAGAGTTTTGGCAATTTCACTGTCATCAATGATTCCGCAATTCGATTTGGTTTATACTCGATCAAGAATTTCGGAACTGGTGTCGCCGATTCCATCATCGCGGCGAGAGGCGGTGGAGCATTTTCAGATATCGCCGACTTCCTCTCTCGCATTCCGGATAAGAACTTGAATAAGAAATCGATCGAGGCTCTCATAAAGAGCGGCGCATTGGACGAAATCGCCGAGAGAGGCGCGCTCCTTGGGAATCTCGATCACCTTCTTTCATTCCATCGCGAGCATGTCGGCGCGCCCACGGGCCAGTCTTCGCTTTTTGGCGCGAGGGTGGAATCAAAAGCGCGACTTTCACTCGCGGTTGCGCCCGCCGCATCTCTCGACGAGCGGCTCGCATGGGAAAAGGAACTCTTGGGACTCTACGTGTCAGGGCATCCACTGGATAAACACAAAGAAAAGCTCGCAAAACAGAAAGCAGCGATCAAAGAGCTTGTGGGAAAATTCCCGCGCGGCATCGAAACGGTCATCGCAGGATTTTTAGAGAATGTGCGTTCGCTCCTCACGAAAAACGGTGAGCGCATGCTCTTTGCCCGCCTCTCGGATTATTCCGGCGGCGTTGAGATCGTCGTTTTCCCGCGCGTCTTCTCCGAAGGCGCAGAACTTTTCCAGAACGGCGCATGCCTCATGCTCAAGGGAAAGTTCAATGACAGGAACGGCGAGGCGAGTTTTATCGTCGAAAAAGTCAAAGCCCTGTAGCTTTCGAACAGCGCGCCTGCCTGCCGGCAGGCAGGTCAAGGCGCTATAAAAGTTTTGAGTTTTTAGTTTTAAGTTTTCAGGTATCATAGGAACTATGAACGATGACGTCGGCGGTGCGAAGGAGCGAGATCATAAGAAACTCGGGCGCGAGCTTGATCTTTTTTACATAGATGACGAGGTCGGCAAGGGTCTCCCGATGCTTACCGAAAAAGGAGCAGCGATCCGACGCGAGCTCGAGCGATTCATTATTGATGAGGAAATAAAGCGCGGCTACCAACACGTGCGCACGCCTGATCTGGCGCGCCTCGACCTGTACATCAAATCGGGACACTACCCGCACTATAAAGATTCGATGTATGCACCGATAGAAGTCGAGGATGAGAAATTTATGCTCCGCCCGATGACGTGCCCGCATCATTTCCGGCTCTACCAGCGGATGCCCCACAGTTACCGCGAGCTTCCGATGCGCATTGCAGAGCTTGCCCAGCTCTATCGCTTTGAGCAATCGGGGGAGCTGATGGGGCTCCAGAGGGTGCGCACATTTTGCCTTGCGGATGCGCACATTATTTGCGCGACGGAAGAGCAGGCGATCGAGGAAATCGGCAAAGCGCTCGACCTTATCGAATACGCGGCCGGTGTCTTCGGCCTCCGAAAAGGTGCGGAGTATTTCTATCGCCTCTCGCTCGGCGATCGCAGCAACGCGGAAAAATACTACAAAAACGACGCCGCATGGGAAAAGGGCGAGCGACTATTAGCAGAACTTCTGAATCAGCGCGGCGAGAAATATGTGGAAGCGAAAAATGAGGCCGCGTTTTACGGGCCGAAAATAGATGTTCAGATGCTGAATGCAAACGGCAAGGAAGATACCGCATTTACTGTGCAATACGATTTCTGCATGCCCGACAGATTCGATCTCACGTATATCGGCGACGACGGAGCGCAGAGGCGGGCATTCGTCGTGCACCGCTCATCCATCGGCGCCATCGAGCGATTAATGGCATTGCTAATCGAGCACTATGCGGGCGCATTTCCGCTCTGGCTCGCACCCGTCCAGGTGAAAGTGATCCCTGTCTCTCTAAAACAGGCGGACTATGCGCGGGAGATTTTTTCGTTGCTGCGCGATGCCGGCATTCGCGTGGAACTCGACGACTCGAACGAAACGCTCGGCAAGCGCATCCGCGAAGGAAAGATGCAAAAAGTCCCCTATTTGGCGATTGTGGGAGATAAAGAAAAGGAGAATCGTACCATCACTGCAGAAGGTCGAGCCGGAAAAGCTGGAAGTTTCGCACCAGAAGATTTTGTCAGCAAGCTGAAAGAAGAAATCGCTAACAAAACATTGTGAGTTGCGACATACAGCACGCGCCGCCCGGGAGGGCGGCGCGTGCTGTATTCACTTTGGAGCCCCGCCTGCGCAGGCAGGTTCGAGAGCGGCGGCAGTTAGCTTCGAGAGATGACGATGCGCGGTGCCTTTCCATTCATGGACGGCACGACGGTCATCGAATCCTTCGTCCCGTTTACGGTGAGCTTGCCGAATCCGCCGTAGCTTGCGAATGCGGGAATTTGCTTACGTGCGATTGCGATCGGAGAAAGAACCGGCAGCTCTTCCTCTTCCACTTCAGCTTTTGCTCCGTCATCTTGGCCCTCTGTAAAGGACACAACTTCATTTCTTCGAAGTCTCATCGCGGGGACGTAGTAGACGAAGAGGTATCCAGCGGCGAGAGCAAAGGCAAGCAGTGCCACCCAGTAGGCCGCACTTCCGAAGAGGCCGAGATCAAGTCCTGTGTATGGAATCTGCGTGAGAGCCACATAAGGAGCGGGATTCACAATTGGGTTTACGGGCGCCACGTACGGCTGCACGTAGGGCTGATAGCTCGGATACGTCGGATACGTCGGGTATGTTACCGGAGGAACGTATGCCTGCACATTGTACTGCGGGACAACAATAGGATTCACAATTGCAGTCTGTGTCGGAGCAGGATTCGTAACGGTAACGGTCGTCGGAGCACTGATCGTCGTCGGCGCATTGAAGATCGAGTTATCGTTGCAGCTGTTCGGGGAGGTGCACGTATTAGTCGGCGCGAAGATGTCAGTCCGTTCGCTGATAGTCGTGTTGCCCGGCGCAGTTACGATCGGCTGCTGGTGGAACGGAAAGCTCTGCTGGCTGAAGTACGGATAGCTCGGTGAGTTGTAGAACGGCGCACTCGAAGTGTAGAACGGATTCGCGTATGAGCTTGCGTAGTAAGGCTGTTCGAAGTAGGTAGTGTAAGCATCCCCAAGCGTGTACGTTTCGGCAAACGTCTCGTACGTGCCACCAAATGCTTCATAACTACCACCAAATGGTTCGTATATGCCTGTTACCGCCTTCGGAGCATCCGGCGTGAAGTATTCTGTGTAAGTATCCTTAGCGGTTGGCGTGAAGTATTCGGAATACGTGTCTTGCGCAGTTGGGGTGAAATACTCACTGTAGGTATCCTGACCTGTCGGTGTGAAGTATTCGCTGTATGTATCTTGACCGGTAGGAGTAAAGTACTCAGTGTAGGTGTCGTAACTTGGAGTGAAGTATTCAGAATATGTATCACAACAACCTCCTTCTCCAGAGTACTGCGCATTCGCCGCACCTGGAACCAGGCTTAAGATCCCGACCGCAACAACAAAAGCCGCGACCGAGTTCAGGAAGATCTCAAACGAACTATTTCTTACAATCGAGTTCATATTCATACGAAAAATTAAATAATATAATTTAACAACAAAATTATACTCTGAATTACTAATCTGTCAAGATCCAGAAAAACGAGCGGTGTCGCGGTTTATTGAACCTGCCGCGACACCACCAACTCCCTGCCCCGCACCGCCTTTTACTTCTTGGCGAGACGGATTTGCGGCTCGACGCGCGCACGAAGCTCGTCCATCCGGCTTTTTTCCGCCACTGAAAGTGCGCTCATGGGCTTGTAACCCATATCGGCGCACTTTCCTTCGCCATGGAGGCATGCTTCTCCGGGCATGCGCGCGAGCTTATCCTTGAGAGCGATCGCGACGGCGTCAGCGCGCGGATAGATCGCCTGGCCGTCGAGGACGTTGCACATGAAGAGCGCCTCGGCATCGCGGACGAAGTGCCGGCCGATGCAGAACTGTCCGGTTTTACCGGCGTTCCGCTTTACGTACGGACGCGGCTCGCCTCCTCCTTGCGGGAAAACCCACAGGAGAACGTTCGAAATCTTGGGCTGCACGAAGTACACGCAGACCAGGTCGGGATTCGGGATCACCTTGCGAGCGATCCCTTTCTGCACGAGATCACATTCGACGCTTTTAGCGCCGCTGCAATCCTTTCCGTCATGCGCCGCAGTGAACTGCGGGAGCAACATCGCGCCGAGAAGCGCGAGCGATGCGATGAGTGACTTCATTTCGATCTCCTTTTGAGTGTGCCCCGAAGGGCAGGTTGAATCAAAGACCTGCGATTTTAATAGCCTGCCTTGCGGCGGCTCGAAATTATTGAGGTTTCTGAATAATTTCGAGCAAACACAAGAATGCGGAGGGCAGGAGATCGCGCGGATATTGCAAATGATTTCATGTGAATCTCCTCAATGACCAGATCATGCGCGCAATGCGTTGGCTCGGGAGCATTAGATACCTTCCAATGCTTTCTAGCAAACACAGAAAAAAAGGGATGGCGGGACGATTCCAGTGATGGAAGTCGTCCCGCCGAAAGAGCCTTGCGCTTAGGGGTTTTTGACCCAGGCGCACTTGCCCGGGGTCCCGTTACGTACGCAGTCGCGGGGCGAGGTGTCGAACTTCTCGCCTTTTTTGACTGTGTGCGTACCGCCGGTCTTGTACCACGTGCCCGGGACCATGTCCTTGGGCAACGTGGATCCGACAGCTGCCGTTGCGGGATTGTATCCCGGGGCCGCAGGCACGGCGGGTGCCGCAGCTTGCGGTGCCGGAGCGGGAGCCGCAGGTGCTTGCGGCGCGGGAGCAGCAGGAACCGCCGGAGCTTGCGCTTGAGGTGCAGGTGCCGCGGGTGCAGCGGGAGCTGCAGCCTGCGGCGCAGGTTGCGGCACTGCGGCCGCCGGAGCAGCCGGTGCGGGCTGCATTGCCGCAGGTGCCGGCGCATCCACGCGAGGCGGAACCGGAACCGTCCCGGGACGGGTGACCAGCGGCTGGCCACCATACGTCAGAACCGCATTTCCCGGCGCCGTGTCGGCCCACTTCATGAAAAACGCGCCGAGCGCCACCGCTGCCACGAGTGCGAGTGTGCCCCCGAAGATTTTTGCGATACTCATTTGACTCTCCTTCAGTTGTGCCTCCCTCGTCGCTATCGAGTTCAGCATGGAAAAGATCTATGGCCGCAAATCTTGCGATGGCCAGGAAGCTTGCGCTTACCTGATGAAATTCGTCCGCCAGCTGGCGGATCAAATCACATCAGGTAAAAACAAGGTGGGGTGGAGAGCGCGGCAAAAGCCGTGCTCTCCAACCCGAGGAGGTTCGTCGCTCTAATTTGCGACGAAGCACATGTTGTTTTCGACGATACCCTTGCGCCCGTTGCTCTGGGTGCAAGTCCCGTCTGCGTTGTGCCGCGCACCCCCCTCGACAACCGTCGTGGGGCCGACGTGCACCGTCGTGCCCGGGACATATACGTGCCGCGGCGGCGCGTAGCCGTAGCCACCGTGGCCATAGCCACTATAATCCGGGCCACCCCTTTGCGGGTACACCGGGCCGCGGCCGCCGTATGTCGGATACGGATGCGGCAGGATTGCGCGGTCAACGATGATACCTATGACCACGCCTTTACCGAATTCGCTCATAGCGAATCCGGGAGTCCCTACGCTTGCGCCGATCAGCGCGAGTACCACGAAAAACATCTTTTTCACGACAACCTCCTGTAGTTGCCCCCTGAGGGGCGAAGTGAAGACCAATGCCGACACGATTGCGTCAGCGCGGGAGCATTAGAACCCTTCGATAAACTCAGGGCAAGCGCTCAAATGCTTTCGCGCAAACACAAGGAAACAGGTACGAGGGACTAGCTTCTAGCCTCTAAGAAAATCAATCGGCGAGCATTATAGCAGGGGCTTGACTTTTGTCAAGAACTCGCGATAATGCCGCTGGCAATCCTGCCGTTCGGTAAGGAGAAGGAAAATGACGTTACTCATGAATGCCGTACTCCACGACCCAGCGACGGCGCAGCGTTGGGGAAACAGAGCGGTCTATCTGGCCGCCTGCGCGTCGGCGCTTTTCGCGGGCGGGGCATTGCTCATCATGAGCATGTACCTGCTCGGTGGGATCGAGCAGGCGAAAATGCCCGCGGTCGTACTGGGCTGGAGTGTGTTCTGTCTGCTCGATGTCATCCTGCAAGCGGCGCCGATTCTCTTTCGAGCGCACTCACAGGGCATGGGCGTGCAACTCGACAAGTGGACGTCCCTGGCACCGAGTGCGGCGTTCATCCTGGTGGCGTTCTTCGCCTTCATGGGTAACACGCCGCTCGAATTCGCAGGCAAGATTTTCTTGCTCGAGGCATTTCTTGTCGCTGTCGCGGAGCTGCTTTTCCTCGACATTGGGACACGCGCGCTTCCCTGATTGCCCGATCTTTGCGCGCGAGCCGGGCTTCATGCCCGGCTTTTTTTATGTTTGACTTGTGAGGCTTGGCATTGCATAGTTCTGCCAGCTTCACAAACCTGTTCACCAGCCAGAATGGAGGACTATAATGGCACTTATTCCGCGTCGCCCGCCCGCAACGAGTTCTGATGATGTAGCAGCAGTCCACGGAGCGGCAGTGACAACACAGCCGCGGTCGTTGATGTTGCGGATCATGCTGAAAATCCCGTGGTTCACGTGGGTCCTGCTGCTCTACGTGCTGCTCGAGCTCTCGGTGTCGAACATGAGAGCCGTGATTTTCACGATCGGTCCGTATGCGCTCACGTGGGTGGAAGTCATCTACCTCATCGCATCGGGGGTTGCCATGATCGAGCTCCTGACCGTTGCAGAGCCGGGCGTCGACAACGTGAAAGAAGCAGTTCTCATGCTGGCCGCGGGGATCGTCTATCTGGTTCTATTCGTTCTCGGAACGGCGAGTGTGTACGGCTTAGCGATATTTAACAACACAGAATTCCTCTGGCTCCTGCTGCTCGTCTCGATGCAGGTCGTCATGGGATTCGTGCTAAACGCCCGCACTCTGCAAAGGACGTTCCAAGCAGCCTGATCGCTTGCCCTGGAACTGCAAGCGCAAGAACCTTGATGGCCGGACTGATGTCCGGCCTTCTTTTTTGTCAACAAGCATTCTCAATGTTCAGAAGTGCAATGAGATCTCGGTGAATTTTTTACGTGCCTACTACTTCAATGTGTGACACGGCTACATTTCACATTCGTTGACGATACAACGTCAAAGGATATGATTACACGTATGAAGAAACGCACCGCGACGCATACAACAAGAGCATTCGCCGTTCTGCTTCGGCCTGAACCTGAAGGCGGCTTCACAGTGCGCGTCCCTGAACTGCCGGAAATCGTTACCTTCGGAAAAAATGAGAAGGAGGCGCTCGCCATGGCGCAGGATGCAATCGAACTCGTGCTCGAAGATTCAACTGCAAATCAAAATATCATCGACAGCGAGATACCCCGAATACGAGAAGTCGCCGTTTCAATCAATTCATGAGCCGGTTGCCGATGCTATCGGCCAAAGAAGTCATCCGCGCTCTTGTGCGCGCTGGTTTTGTGCGAAGTCGAACTTCCGGCAGTCATTGCCGGCTCATCCACGTAAATGATCCATCGCGGAAAACGACAATTCCACTGCACTCCGGCGATCTTCCACGCGGAACACTCCGCGACATTATCAAACAAAGCGGGCTGACCGAAAAACAATTCCGAGAATTGCTTTAAATTCTTCGTCAAACATGAACGCACAATATCCAACGAGGTGTCACCTCATTGGATACCCACGAAGTCAGCTTCGACGATCCAGCGGGAGATGCTATGTGTTGCTGATGTTCTGCAAGAGCTGTTTGAAAGCATTTATATATTCGTTCTTAACACGCCCATGAAGGACAACCGCAAATTCCTCGCTATAGTCGTGAACCATGCGATTCCTATCATCAATGGCTGCAAGGAGCGCGCTTGCCGTATCTTCATCGACTAAATTTCCCGCTCGCGCGGCCCGCACGATGTCTTTTGGAAGTGCCACGTCCGCGCCGCGCTCGCTCAAAATGCGTCGCAAGACGTTTGGTTCGATAGTTCGTTTTGTCAGCGTATCCATATAAGCGACTCATCATGTATGACATGTTCGCGGAAATCGCTATCTGCCTCGTCGAAATCCACCACATCAACTTTATAAGGTATGCGTGAGTCGTAGAAATAGTCTCGTAAGTCGGATAATTTTTTTCGCGATTGGCTGTTCCCCATTACGCCAAGATCAATATCTCGAAATGTCGCTTTGCGAGCGGCAGAGCCAAACAGGAAATAGCGATTCGATCGCGCGGGGTCGAATTTCTCTACGACGCGTCTTATTTCGTCAAGATATTTTGGATTGGTCATACCGAAATGATATACCAGCGGGCATTTTTTGCCAGAAGCTACCAACAACTTGAAGCTCCGCGCTAGAAGCTGCTTCCTGTTATTCCAATGAATTCAGCTTCGACGAGCCAGCGCGAGGTTTTTTCACCAAACGTATTGCAGGTGACGAGCGTGAGGCGCGTGCTTTCTTTTGAGAGCTCTATGACTTCGCTCTTTGCATCCACCATCCGCACCGAGCTCACGCGATAGAGATATTCTTTTCCTCCACCGACAACGATTATCTCGTCGCCCGCCACGAGCAGCTCGATGTCGTTGAACGCTTTGTACATCTGGTTTTTTATGACGGGCAGATGCGAGCTGTGCCCGAAGAGCAGGACATTGCCGCTCTCTCCGAGAAACGCAGAATCCACATAGCGAGCCGGGCTCACCTTCAATATTTCTTCAAGCGCTTTGATGTCGCGGGTTGCAGGATTCTGAAGCGGCAAATCTTTATTGATAGCAGGAATGATGAGCCGCTCCGGCTGCGCGATGATGACAGCATTTGCAAGCGGAATATCGCCGAGCTGCGGCAGTTCAGAAAGTGCTACTTCTGCGCCTCCGACGCCTTCATCCACATAGTTAGGAACGAATCCGATGGAATCCGCGGCCGAGAGCGAGAGAAAGAAAATCGTTACGACCGCAGCTACGTATACGCGAATAGGTGGATTCGACAAGCTCACCACAGGCGCGCGCATTGCATTTCTCCCGCGTCGATACAGACGATTTTCAGGCCCTTGGGGAGTGGAGTCATTTGTCATATCGCGAATATCATACCCTGTGGTGCAGGATATGTCAAGGTTCTCGAAAATGAGTTATACGGCTTAAGCTATCGCTTTTTCTTGACTCATGTGATATACATACGGTAGAGGATGGGAGAAATGAAAGGAGGCCGCCCTCTATCCGCCTAAGTGGCGGGAGGAAGGTCGCGTGCGGACGCGGCCATTTGTAACTCAACGGAGTGAAAAAAATGCAACAAGAGCATGACGGCCTGCCACAAGGCAGACAATTGCTGGAGCTAATGAAGATGCTCCGTGTTGAAACAGTGAAGGTCACGATTCCGGGAAGTCGCGACGTGATCACGGCTACCGCCGAGAAGCTGACGTTGCTCATCCAGGAGCTGGTGAGTCAGGTGAATTACCGGGACGCCGACTCCAGGAAGTTCGTCGCAGCGCTCGAGGCCGAATTCTGCAGAACGGCCACGACACTGCGTAACTGCATCTTCAATCCCGTTCAACAATAATCTCCGCGGCGGTGTGTACAACCGCTCTTTGGGCAACCTTCGGGTTGCCCTTTTTTTATCCGCTTTTCGGCTTTAGTACTTTTTTGATTCCTGCGTTCTTTACCTTTCCTTCGAGGCGCGTCGCTTGCCAAATGCCGCGCGTTTTCTTTCTGTGTTTTTGATTTCTGTGCCGCGTCATGGTGTGAATTGTATCGCCGAACAGTGAAAAGTCACTGAAATGTTAGCGGTTGTGACCAGAGAATAATGCATTAAAAGTGTCCGTACGTTAATTAGACTGGCGTTTTGCCTTCGATCGATCTATCTCGGTGAGAAATTGCTTGCGGAGGCGGACGCTCGTGGGCGTTATCTCCAGATATTCATCTTCTGCCATCACCTCAAGACCTTTCTCTATCGTTAGTAAATATGGGGGCACGAGATTTATCGCTTCGTCGGAGCTAGAAGCTCGCACGTTCGTGAGATTTTTATTTTTTGTCGGGTTCACCGTCATCTCCTCTCCTTTCGATGTATTCCCGATGACCATTCCCTCGTACACTTCGGTTGCCGGATTGATGTAGAGCACGCCGCGATCCTGCAGATTCCAGAGCGAATAGCCGAGCGTTTTGCCGCTCACCATGGAAATCATTGAGCCGACCGCTCGCTTTTTAATCTCGCCCGCATACGGCCGAAAGCCGATGACGCGAGATGAGAGGATGCCTTCCCCTTTTGTGTCGAGTATGAATTGATTGCGATATCCTAAAAATCCGCGCGTCGGACCCTCAAAGATAATGCGAACTTGATTCTCGTGCGTGCGCATGTCTTTTAGGACGAACTTGCGCAAACCGAGTCGCTCTATTACTGCGCCCTGATAGACCGCCGGCACATCGACAACGGTTTCTTCGTATGGTTCGGCTACCTCGCCGTCATTTTCCCTTCGGAAAATCACCTGCGGTTGGGAGACCTGAAGCTCGTACCCTTCTCGCCGCATTTGCTCAAGAAGAATGGCGATGTGGAGTTCGCCGCGGCCGGAAACTTTGTAGCCTTCGTCTTCGTGATCGAAATCTACTCGAAGGCCGACGTTCACTTCCAACTCCCGCTCGAGTCGCTCGCGAATCTGCCGCGATGTAACGTATTTCCCTTCCCGCCCCGCAAAAGGCGAATTATTGACGAGAAAATTGAGCGTGATAGTCGGTTCATCTATTGCAATCGCCGGCAATGGCTCTGCATCCGCATCCGTCGTTATCGTCTCTCCGATATATATATCGGGAAGGCCAGCGATAAGCGCGATGTCACCCGCTCCTGCTTCTATCGCATCGATCTTCTGCAGGCCATTAAATGTGAACATCTTTGTGATTTTTCCCTGTCGAGTTGCACCATCCGATTTTTTTACGAATACCAGTGATCCCGTTTTTAAAACGCCTTGATACACGCGAGCGACGGCAAGGCGGCCGAGAAAATTGTCATAGCCCAAATTAAATGGCTGGGCTAAAACACTGGTGTCCGCGCGGGAACCATCGGAAGCGGGCGGCACGTGTGCGAGCACTGTATTGAGAAGCGGCGTGAGGTCCTTAGAATTGTCTGAAAGTTTTAACTTCGCGATCCCCTGCTTGCCGATCGTATACACAACAGGAAAATCCGACTGCTCGTTGCTGGCGCCAAGCTCTAAGAAAAGCTCGAGCACCTGCTCTTCCGTGCGCGCCGGATCTGCCGCCGGTTTATCTATTTTATTGATGACGACGATGGGCTTGAGGCCGAGTTCGAGAGATTTTTTTAGAACGAAGCGCGTTTGCGGCATTGGCCCTTCTTGTGCATCGACAACGAGTAGAACCGAATCGATCGAGCGCAATACGCGCTCGACTTCGCTCCCGAAATCCGCATGCCCCGGCGTGTCGACGATATTTATTTTTGTCCCTTTGTACGGAATAGATGCATTCTTCGAATAGATCGTGATGCCGCGCTCCAGCTCGAGTGCATTTGAGTCCATCGACACGCCCTCTTTTGCGACACCGGTTTGGCGTAGGAGCGCATCCGTGAGCGTTGTTTTTCCATGATCGACGTGCGCAATTATTGCAATGTTTCTAATTTCCATACTCAAAAAGAAAAAGCTGCTCCGGCAGCAATGAGATATTTATAACACGAGATCCAGTTTACTGCATCCCAATTAACTCGTTCATTTTTGCGCGCGTGCGAGGACCGAGTACTCCGAATCCGATATCTCCTTTTTTCGCGATGGCGTGTTTAATTTGGAATTTCTCGAGCGCACGGAGTGTGAGGGTACCGAATTTATTTGTTTCCGCGCCGGGCGAGCCGGGGCCCGATGCTGCGACTCGCGTATCCGGATCGCTGTTCAGTAACACCTGGAGGAGCTTCACGTCGGCGCCCGTCTGCCCTACTTTTAGAGGCCGCGTTAATGTGGATGCCCCGGGAACTGTAATCGGCGCTGGCGCCGATCCCACAGTTGCGAGCACATTCCAGATATCGGGATCCTGTCCGCCGTCGAATTTGAATACCGAGACGCCGCGGACGCCGAGACGTTTTGCCAGGGCGATTTTCTGCGCGACGGATTGCTCATCCGGCCAATCGAGAAGGCGGAACGTAATATGTGAATTTTGCGCGTGCGCAAACTGCGATGCGGCCGCGGCGGCCAGAAGTGCGTGTAATCCGGAAACCGGCGCAGCTGTCTCTTGCGTACTCGTGCCCGTCGGAAAGTACGAGAAATAGAGCTCGCCTGCCGCATTGCGCGCCGGAGTGATGCCGTATTGTTGCGCGATCGGAAGCGCGTAGCCGGGATTAAATGTCCAGAGAATGTCGTAGAGATACTCGTTATTCGCATACGCTGTCACATCGTACTCATATCCGTACGTCGGAACACCGATCATAATTTTGTTTTTCGCAATGTCTTTCGCCATGAGATTCACGACTTTCTCGACCCACGCCGGGTCCGCTACAGGCGCATAGAGCTGGGAAGAAGATGCGGCCTCCGCGGCGAGCTTAAGATCCACTCCTTGCTGATCGTACGCCATGATGCGAACACGATCGCAATATTTGTTAATCGCTTTCAAATCGTTCGCGTAGAGCCCTGCATCTGCCGGGCGCTCTACTCCGTGGTATCTATCTTCCAGCGGAGTTCTTGATTCTATCGTGCACATGAGCCACTTCTTGGGCATCCGAATACGGAGTGCCTCAAGAAAGGTCGAGTAATAATCCTTCGTTTCCACTTTTTTCCCCTCGAAATCAATATCAATGCCGTCGAAGTTGTTCTCCGTTACAACTTTAGTTATCTCATCGGCGAGCGCGCGCCTCTTTGGGCCGTCACTCAAAATCCGGTGCATGGCCGCGCCGTCGCTCCACATCACCGTCGGTATTACACGCAGATTTTTTGCGCGCGCGGCCTCGATAAAGGGCGCCCACGCGGAGGGAATTGTCGTCGTTGCGATTCCTGATGCGGTCGTCGTTGCCTCCAGAGTTGGACTTAATTTCGCAGTATCAGCGAGCGTCCCGTCGGTTTTCACCGAATAGCCGAACGGATTTACTTCCGTCAGCGCATCGAGATGCGGCATTGTGTCGGCTGTTCCCGTTGCGACGCGCCAATATGGTATCCAGCCCGAAATTTCAAACGGCTTGTATTTTACTGCAGCTGCCGCAGGAAAAGGCAAAAGCAAAAAAACTCCTAAGAGTCCGAACATGGTAAATGTGCGATACGTTTTCATTGCGTGCATAGTAGCAGACGTGTAATACCGCGCTTCTTTACAGCCGCTGTCCGCGTTCAAAATGAGGCAGGTGATGGGGGTGGTGTGGGCGCGGTATTTGATTTGTATTTCGCCAGTTCATCTTCCAGCTCCTTTTTCTGTAGCTTCATGACGGAGAGGTACATATCATCGCGAATCAGGCTCGGCAGAAGCACGAGAAGCGTGATCACAACGCCGGTCACGAGTGTCGTGAGGAGAACGAGCGCGAGCGAGCCGGTGATCTGCCACGCGAAAAAGCCGACGGTAATGACAGCCACGTTCTGCAGAGCAAAAAGAACAGATAGCGCACCGAGAATAATTCCAGCGATAAGAGAAAATAGCATATAAGTTTGTTGGGGTTATTAACTAAGCAGCGAGAGTGACCACGGCAGCGGCACAAAGAGAAACGCGAGCGCGGCGCCGAGAAGCGCAAGATTTTTTGCGAACATGACAGTCTCGATCATTTTGGTGTTCGGATCGGTGACGTTCCAAAAATCGTGCATTCTGTACGTTACAGGGACGAGGAAAACTACAATCAGCAGAACGGCAAGCGGCACGTAGATACCGAGTACGATGCCGATGCCCGCAACAACAAGGAGCACTCCTGTGCCATAGACGGCGAGCTTCGCCGAAGGCACCTTCTTTGAAGCTACGTACTGCTCCATCATTGTGCCCTGTCGGAAGTGATTAATGCCTCCCCAAATCCAAAATCCACCAAACAGAACTCTTCCTAAAAGAAATAAATATTCCATAGGGAAATGTACTGATAACCTAATAATGACTGTAATCCTGGATATCCCAGCGTCAAATCATGTGCTTCAATCATGAAGAAATTCTGAATGAGCGCGCATTCCGCTTCCATTCGTGAAAGCGCGCAGCGCGGCATCGAATTTGGGTGCTGGCAATTTCGTCCTTTCCCACTCGATCATCTGCCTTCCTAACGCGTATCGTAGCGAAGGCGTCCACTCTCGCAAGAGGAGCGTCCTTCCCGGTATATGTTCCTGCGGCGTCCTTGGAAGTGTCTCTCCGGCGAAAAGCCGGCTCGCGATCTCTATGTATGTTTCAAACGATTTACGATTAAGTTCGGCAAATAGCTCACGCGGCGATTTCGATGTATCAGCGGGAATGATAGCGATGACATCGCCAGCATCGGCTTTACCGTTCACATAATGAATCGTCGCTCCTATTTTCGAATAGTCGTTCGAGAGCACCGCATGCTGATTTGCGAGAGCGCCGCGATAGTGGGGGCAGTAACCCATGTGGAGATTAAGCGCATGCTTGGCACTATGGACGAGTCTTCTCTCAAGTATGGTGCTCCCCCATACAACGAGAAGATCGGGCTTCAAATCCTCAAGCGTTCGGCGCACCGCATCGCTGTTGATCGAGTCAACTTCGATGAAGCGCGGCATCGCACGGCGAGGAGCCGCCCGATGCTCTGAAAATCGAAAATATTCCAGCGACTCTCGCGCTCTGCGATTGATCCGCAGCAAAAAACCATACCAGATCTCACGCGAGAGCCCGCCCCACCCGACGGCAGCGGCGAGACGCCGAATTCTTTCTGTGAGCGAAAACTGGCGCGGCTTTTGGATAACAACGAGATCAACTGCCCCGTTTGTCTCGGTATGGAGCGCCTGAGCGAACGCTTTTTTCGTCTCTCCCGGAATTGTGACAATCACGATGCCCATAGGCAATGCATAAAAGTGTATCACATCTCGAACAATTCTTGTGGAAAATTACGCTATCGCGGCAATAACAGCTATGCCAAGAGAATTCATGACATATGAAATGGCGACGAGAGAGGAGGCGCGCATTTTCGATACTCCCATAAGTGTGATGCCAAGCTCGTCCGGCAGCGGCGAGGCGATGATGAGCGCCCCGACAAATGGTATCGCCCACCGAAACATTCGACGTTTGAAGATTGCGCCGAATCGGCGATACTTGTGCGTGCTCAAGAGATAATCT
>LCQS01000016.1 GCA_001004265.1 Parcubacteria group bacterium GW2011_GWA2_51_10
CTTGTCGTCAGCATGAAAACGGACGAGGTTTTTAAGAATCATAAGACGACGACGCTCCGGGCCGATATTAAGAAAGCAGGCGCTCGCATCGTTGACGTCTCACAGAATCTGCGCTTTAGCTTTTCCGACGCCCGCAATCTTTATTCCATATTGCGCCGCGAAAAACCTGATATCGTGCACACATTTTTACCCTACGCAGGAACAATAGGCCGCGTTGTTGCGCGGCTTGCGCGCGTGCCTCGCGTTGTGAGCACACAAGGAAATATCCGTGTTGCATACGATTTTCGCGGATATTGGATGGATCGGATTACACTGCCGCTTGCGCACGTATGGACAGCGGCAGCGGAATCTATTGAGCTTGAATATGGTGGATCAGTAGAAAGCTTTAGCGAGAAACTGTGGAGGGGGGGGCGCAGACATTTCACGATCCCTGCGGGCGTGGACTGTGAGACAATACAGAACGCGATTTCTTCCGTTGACCGTACTAAGAAAAGGGTCGAACTGGGAATACGGGAAAATGACGTGATGATATTGATGACGGCGCGGCTCGTTTCGTGGAAAGGACATGATGAACTCATTGATGCGGCTGCGCTGTTGCCGGAGAGAGTTCATGTGTGCTTCGCCGGATGGGGCGAGCGCATGGAGGGACTTAGGAAACGCGCGCGCGGACTAGGCATTGAAAGCAGGATTCATTTTCTTGGCGCGCGCGATGATGTGTATGAGCTTCTCGGTGCATCCGATATCTACGCACAAGTCTTTTCGCGCACGCGCGAAGGACGCATGTGGATGGGGCCTAATACGGCACTCATGGAAGGCGCCGCTGCAGGAGTTCCGATAGTTGCTACGCATGTTCCGCTTATAGAACGACTCATCGAGGATGGCGTCTCGGGAAAACTCGCGAACGTGAATGATCCGCAATCGCTTGCCGCTGGAATTTCGTGGATTATTGAGCATCCATCTGCCGCGAAGGAGATGGCGCGAAAGGCAAAAGAATTGGTGCGACAGCGATATTCTCTTTCTGCGATGCGGCGTGCATATGCGGATCTGTACACGGCGCTTTTTTCCGGACACAGTGCGACGATAACCTAGAGAGCAGTCTTTTTTTAGAGCAATTTTTCTATTGCTTCCGCGTCAATATTTTCTTTCGATGAATATGTTTTTGGCTCTCGCGGCTTGAACCCGGCATAGGAAACACGGGGCTGCACAAGGCGCGAAATTTGAGGGTGCGGGACGGAGATGAGCATATCCTTGTTTTCAAACACTGTCGCATGTTCGTCCTTGAGGAAGAGCTCTTCGTGATGCTTCTCGCCCCCGCGGTTTCCGATGACAGTGATTTTGATCTTCCGCTTCGGATAAAACTTTTTAACGAAAAGCCGCGCAAGGTCGCCGAGCTTTATCGAGGGCATCTTCAAAACGAAGATCTCGCCGCCGCGCATTAATTCTGCGGAAGAAAGTACAAGTCGGACCGCCTCCAAATTCGATATCATGAACCTCGTCATCGAAGGGTCGGACACGAGTATCTCGCCGCTGCGCTCCGCGCAGACCTTCCAGTGCGGCAAAACCGAGCCGCGAGACCAAGCCACATTGCCGAATCGCACGCACGAAAACCTCGTCGGATACATCCCATCCTTACCGGGAAGGAGCCCGAAGGTGAAATTCGCATTTGTGAAAAGTTTCTCCATCATCAATTTCGACGTTCCAAGGACATTTTTCGGATTCACTGCCTTGTCCGTCGAAATGGCAATCACCCGCTCTACACGGTGTTCTATGGCGCACTCGATCACGTTTTGGGAACCGATGATATTTGTTTTTACCGCTTCGTACGGATTGTATTCCGCTGCGGGAACGTGCTTGAGCGCTGCCGCATGCAAAACAATCTGGACACCACGCATCGCGACATTGAGGCGCCGATATTCGCGAACGTCGCCGATTAAAAATCGTACAGGCGCATTTCTGGGGAGCGACTCTTGAAGATCATGCTGGCGCGTGTCGTCGCGCGAGAAAACGCGCACCTGTCGTGGCTGAAGTTGAAGTATCTGGCGCACGAGCTCAGAGCCGATTGTGCCGGTTCCTCCAGTGATGAGCACTACCTTATTTTTGAATATATTTTTCATTTTTTTGTAATGATTGCACGAAGCATGCGCGCGATGTGCCCAACATCTTTTTTCGTAAGCTCCGAGTAGAAGGGAAGCGCGATTGTACGCGCACTTACAGCCTCGGAAACAGGGAGCTCCCCCTCTTTGTGTCCTAATTTCCGATAAACGTCAAATAAATGTATGGAGGGGAGGTATGGCCGCGTCTCAATGCCGCGTTTTGAGAGCTCGCTCATAATCTTCTCACGGCGCATTCTAGGATCGAGGAGTCGCACGACATACACGAACCATGTATGCGTCATTCTCGGAGCTGTCTTGGGAAGCGCGAGATAGCGTGCGAGCGGCGCAAGGGCTTTTTCATAGAGCATTGCAACGTGGCGTCTTTTTTTGATGAGAAAGTCGAGCTTTTCGATCTGGGCGAGCCCGACAGCGGCGGAGAGCTCCGGCATGCGATAGTTGTACCCAAGGCGGGAGTGATCGAGCCAGCGTCTATCTTCCCCGCGTCCTTGGTTGCGCATACTTCGGTAAAGCGAGTCGAGTCTTTTATCGTTCGTTACAATCATGCCTCCCTCGCCTGTCGTCATCTGCTTGTTTGGGTAAAACGCAAAGACGCCGGCCGATCCAAAGGTTCCAGCATTTTTGCCGTTCTGTGCAGCGAGGAGCGCTTCGCAGGCATCCTCAATAACAACGAGCTTATGCTTACGGGCGATTGACATGATTGCGTGCATATCGGCAGGCTGGCCGAAAATATGCACTGGCAGTATTGCCTTCGTTCGCTTTGTTATCTTTTTTTCTAACTCCTTTGGGTCGATGTTGTATGTCTTGGGATCAATGTCAGCGAAGACCGGCTTCCCGCCCACATAAAGAATGGCATTCGCAGATGCGATGAACGAAAACGGGGAAGTGATAACTTCATCTCCTTTCCCGATCTCTGCCGCAAGGAGGGCGAGATGTAACCCTGCTGTGCCGCTTGATACCGCGCATGCAAAACGCCTCCCGACTTTTTTGGCGAATTTTTTCTCGAGACGCTCGACAAACGGACCCATAGATAGAACTCCAGAACGAAGCACCTCGAGAACGTAGCGTTCCTCTTTTTTCCCGATGTACGGGCGTGATGCGCTATATTTTTTCATTATTTTTTTCTGCGCACGCGAGCAGGAACGCCAAATGCGAGGGTGTGCGGTGGAACATCACTCTTGACGAAGCTGTGTGCGCCAACAACCGCCCCATCACCCACGGTGACTCCCGGCATGATGCTGGAATGCGTTCCGATTTTTGCACCCTTTCCGATTGAGACTGCCCCGCGCTTATCATCGATGGTCGAGACGCTGTAAATTGAACAGTGAGAGCCGATCTGTGCGCCGTCTCCGATTGTCACTCCCGCTTCAGGCTGAATGTACGTGCCGAATCCGATATCGACGCGCACGCCAATCGTTAGCTTTTTCTTGTGTCGTGGATGCACCTGCCAGCCGTATTTGGTCGAGCCATCCTTTCGAATAACAGGCGGTTTCCACTTCGCGGAGCGCTGCTCTTGCATAAAGATGGAAAATATTGTAGCATAATTTCGCGTCTTCTGTCAACTAAATAGCTCAAATCCAATGAAAAAGAGGATCTGCATCGTAACCGGAACGCGTGCGGAATATGGGCTTTTGCGTACGCTCATGCAGGCGATTTCAAACATGAAAAACGTGGATCTTCTGGTTGTAGCAGCGGGGATGCATCTGTCGAAGGAGTTTGGCAACACGGTGAATGAAATACGAAGGGATGGATTCCGGGTAAACGCTCGAGTGCCGATGACGACAAAAAGCGATACGAATGTTGGTATGGCGCAGTCAGTAGGGAAAGGGATCCAAGGAATGGTTTCCGCCTTCGGGAAATTGCGTCCTCACGTCGTTGTGGTGTTAGGCGATCGCATCGAAGCACTCGCTGCTTCGATTGCTAGCGCGTATATGAATATTCCGCTTGCGCACATTCACGGAGGCGATATCACAAAGGGTGGAATTGATGAGAGTGCCCGCCACGCTATCACGAAATTCGCGAATCTGCATTTTGCCGCTACGAAAAAGAGCGCCGAGCGCATTCGAAAACTCGGAGAGAAAAAAGAGAACATTTTCATAGTTGGCGCGCCTGGACTCGATGAGATTTCTAGCATCAAGAAAGCCCCGAGAGCGAGTATTTTGAAGAAATTCGGGATTGAAACCGGCCGGTTTTTGCTCGTGCTCCAGCATCCGGTTTCAACGAGCGCGAAAAATGCGGCGAAGGAAATGGCGGAGACGCTTGAAGCAGTTAAACGAGTAGGTAAGCCGAGCATCGTCGTGTATCCGAATTCCGACGCGGGAGGACGCAGAATGATACGAATCATCCATGCCTATGAGAAAAAACTTCCACTCATTCGCGCATACCCGAGCATCAGACGGGATGAGTTTCTAGCGTTGATGTCCGCTGCCGCCGTGCTCGTTGGGAATTCCTCGAGCGGCATTATCGAGGGCGCGGCACTTCATCTTCCGGTCGTAAATATCGGCTCTCGTCAGAGCGGGCGCGAGCGGGCGAAGAATGTTATAGACGCGCCTCACAAGAGAAAAGAAATAGAGGCCGCCATCTTGAAAGCGATGAGTCCGGCATTTGGGAAAGCTGTTCGTAGAGCGAAGAATCTCTACGGAGACGGCAGAGCGGGAGAGCGCATCGCTAAAACTCTCGAGCGTCTCACCATCGACGGATCATTCGTGCAAAAACAGATCGCATATTAGCGTCATTCGAGCATGCCCCATGAGAGCGGAGTGTCAGCCGCGATATGCTGCGCCGCCCTCATGCCGAGGATTTTTTTCAACTCCTTCGGAAGGAGTCCCATTTCGGGACGCACGATTTTGACGTCATCCAGGCCGATCAACGCCCCTTTTCGTATGTCGCGTCGCGCAAAAATGCTTTTGCGCACAATCTTAGCCGTTTCTACTTCTTCTGCGGTAGGCTTTTTCTCTGCCGAGCCAAGCGCAGCTTCCGGAATTTCGAGAGAGTGGAGCTTTGTGGCACGTACCCTCGTTATCATTTCTTTCAATTCATGTGGCTCAATTGAAGCTTTATGGTCTGGTCCAGGAAGAGCGCGGCTCAACGTAAAATGTTTCTCGATAATGCACGCGCCGAGCGATGCTGCGTACACGCTTGCCGCTGTACCTTCCGTATGGTCCGAAAAACCGATCGGCACATCGAATTCGCTTCGGAATGTTTCGATAACGCGCAGATTTACATGTGAGAGAGGCGTGGGATATTCGGATGTGCACTGCAGAAGTACCACGTCGTGCATACTAGATCTCTCGAGAGTCTGAAGCGCCTCGCCCACCTCCGTCAGCGTTGCCATTCCGGTTGAAAGCAGAATTGGCTTTTCGAACCCTGCGACGTGCTCCAAAAACGGCAGATTCGTGAGATCGCCGGATCCGATTTTGTATGCGGCAAGATCGAGCGAGTGAAGGAAATCCGCATCAGGAATGCTGAAGGGGGTTGAAAGAAATTCTACGCCGGACCCATCTGCATGTTTCTTTAGTTGCTGGAATGCCGTATGCGAAAGCGCGAGCTTTGAGAGCATCGAGGCCTGCGATTCGGCGACGCCCGTGTTCGCAATCTGATAACGTGCTTGCGGAGCATGATCTGCTGCAATTTCGTCGACCGTGAATGTCTGGAACTTGACGGCATCGGCGCCGGAATCCCTCGCGGCCTCGATAAGTCTTTTCGCGAGCCCGATGTCTCCGTTGTGATTGACACCCGCCTCAGCGATTACGTAAACCGGTTTCAAATCACCGATTTCTCTATCTCCTATTTTGATTGTTTTCATGAATACGTTCCGCAACTTTCCAGTCAAAAGGATAATCGATATCGAGTGAGCGGTCTATCGGCATTATCACAGCCGCCGCTTTTTTTGGATCGAAAATAAGGCTTTTTTTTCGGATTACATTTGCATGCGACGCGTACACTGCTCCGTTTAGCCGATAAAGAGGCGGCATGTCCTGACTCCGTTTAAATAGAGTAGTCGGGAATTTTTTCTTGAGCATTTTTTTCTTGAGCGCAAACATCCACTCGGGTCTTTCGCGTACCTCCGTTACGGAAACGCAGGAGTTCGCTCCGCTTTGTATTAAGGTCGCAATTGCTTCATCAATGTCTTTCGAACGCACGAAAGGAGACGTCGGTTGAACTAGGACGACGACATCAGGCCTCCACGACTCTTTCTTTTGCAACTCATCGAGTGTATGGATAACAGCGCTCGCTACTGGCGAAGCATCTGTTGCGAGGTGTCTTGGCCGGAGGAACGGTGTTTCTGCTCCGAAGCGCCGCGCAATAGCTGCAATATCTGCGCTGTCGGTCGAAACGATAGTTCGATCTGCGAAGCGGGAGCCCTTTGCAGCGCGAATCGCATAGGAGATCAGAGGTTCTCCTCCCAATAATTTAGTATTTTTTTTTGGAATGCGCTTAGATCCTCCACGCGCGGGGATAAGAATGAGCACTCTGCGAGAACGGTACATAATTGTGTAAAGTATCTATATGGGCAAGGTATATTTTATACCACGTTATATTGGAGCGCTCAAGTATTACGAGAAGCTTTTTCCCGCGCTCCGCGAGAGGGGCGCCGATCCTGCCTTCCTTTTACTTGAGGACGGAGGAATGAGAGCGTACTCTCATGCGCGCCATTTGTCGCATGACGCGCGATTTCTTGAGATCCCGCTCGGAAAGATCCCGCTCGTTTCTCATATTGTACGCGAAAAGAGTATATTCGGTCTTTTCGATCGCTTTCTTGACGAAGCGAGGCCTGCAGTTTTGGTCGCAGAGCCGCGAATGGGAGAGCGAGAGCGCGCACTCTTTCAAAAAGCGGCAAGGAAGGGCATAGCGGTGTGCGCATTGCAGTGGGCGCAAATACCCGACATTTCTTTTTCTGACCGCAGGTCGTTTCGTGGGCGTCTGCTCGCTCTTCGAGCTCGTCGCGGCTCTCTTCTGAAAGGATTATTTTATATAGCGTATTTGAAATTACTCCGCATGGTTTTTTCAATTGCCGACCTAATATCAGGAAAGCGCGACTTCGCTGAAAAGGGAAGTCCTCCAGGGATGCTCGGCATCATTGATGAGGCATCTCGCGAATCGCTTGCGGCACAAGGTTGGGAGAAAAGCCGCATGCGCATTGTCGGAAGCGCCTTCTTTACTATCGCGCACGATCTCGGAGAGCGCGTTCGCCGTGAAGCAGGTTTCCGAGCAAAATTGCTTGCCCGATACGGGCTCTCGACCGCGGCCAAAAAGATACTCGTGCTTTCAACGCCATTCCACCGCGGCGTGCATTCCGTATTTCTCGACGATGCGGGACAGCGTCAGTATTTCAAAAATATTTTTGAAGATATTCGAAGTGTCTTTCCGAAAGAAGAAGCTGACATTATTTTCAAACTTCATCCGCGCGAGCCCGATATCTATGCGGATTATGATTCGATTGGAATAAAACGTTTTCACAATGAATCGGATACCGATGAACTCATTGCGCTCTCCGACCTCACTATCTCTCATCCCTTGACTGCTGCGAATTTCACCATCGCCGCAAGCGGCACGCCGGCACTCTTTATCAACTTTACGCCTCATGAATATTTCAATAGAGGAAGCGACATTTACAAGCTTAAAGAAATAATCAAAACCCGAGGGGGTTTCAGAGAAAGACTTTCTGTGTTTCGCGCTGGAAGTCTTGCCCTTCAATATGAAAAAAATGCCATAGATACGCATTCACTCGAAAAGATCGTTGCGTTCATTCTCGATACTAGAGGCGCTTGAAAATAATGGCGGCAATCATGAAGCCGATAAATCCGGAAGCAACCGTAGCAACGACAACGCCCCAAATGCCATAAATCGGGATGAGGCTTACATAGAGGCCCATTTTTATGATAGGACTTACGGTATTCATGAAGTAGAGTGCGCGCTTTTTCATGTGAGCGATAAGTGTCTGTCCGAGCCACACGCCCGGCGCGGAGAGGATGGTGAGCCCGAGCGCCCACGCGTAGGGAATGGCGTCTATATATTGAGGGAGGAAGAATCTGAAAAAAGGCGAGACAAGAATCTCATAGACGCCGAGCACTGCAAGAGCGACCGCGAAATGCAGAGCGATCTTCCGGGGCAGTGTCGCTTTTAATGTCGGTATGTCGCGCGCCGCGAGCTTGGGGAGCGCGAGGGTGCGAAAAATGCCGTTGAATTTCAGCACGTACTGCGGCGGAGCGGATGCGAAGGTGTATATCGCAAGCGGCGCCGCTCCTAAAAAGTGGAATACGAGCACTTTATCTATGTATGCTGCGATGCGTCCGAGAACATTGATGAGACTAAGATGCCATGCGTAGGGAGCAGTTTCGACATCTATCACATTGCTCGGCCGGTATAGTGCACGCGTCCGCATATGAAAGTATGCGGAAGGAGCGATCATAGCGATGTAGTATATGAGCACGAAGAGCGGCACCCATTCCACGTACCCTGCAAGCATCGTCGCAATGAGAAGAAGCGGTGGCGTGCTGCTGATGAGAAAACCGTATATCGTATTTCGTCTGAAATCTTTTTTGCCCTGTAGGAATGACGTATAGAGATTGCATGCGTTCAGGACTGGTGAGCCGAGCGCGACTATAAATAACGAAAGTGCGAGCACATTGTTGTCGTTCGCCCAGTAGTACACAGCGCCCGCGAGCGTCGCAAACATACTTGGAATGCTCCACTGCAAGTATGTGCGGAATCCCTCGCGCAGAGCGCCGTCGAAGCCGCGCGCGACCGCTTGCGTTACGGCACTTCCCATGCCAGTAAGGGCGATCGCGCCGAAGATCCCCGCGAGCGAGAGCACGTATTTATAGTTTCCGAATACCTCTTTCGAAACAAAATTACCGAATACGAGCGTAAGCGCGAGGCCTGCCGCCGTGCCGACGATCTGTCCCAGCATCAGCCAGAATCCACCAGTGGCGAGATACATGACATCTGTTTTCATGTACGGATCAAGCCGCCGTAAAAAAGCGGCGGACTTGTTTTTCATAGAAGTTAACATGTGAGTATAGTATCGCCTGTATGCATCGCATGCCACTTCAAAGAGGACATTGCGAAAACCTCGACACTCCGCATAATGCGGTTTGGAATACATTGAGTTATGGAACACGCCATGAAGAACTTACACGCACTGCCGATCTCGGAAGGATTAGCGAGGTCTGCGAGCACGGTCATTCAGAAATTTGTTGGGCTTACTGGTGAGACGCTCTCCGTTTCCGCGGCGGCTTCTTGCATCATCGGAGCTGTTCAGATGTTTGCGGGCATTGTGGGCGCAGCTAGCGCTCGCGGGACTTTGCTTAAGCGGCTTTTTCCTGATGCGCGCGCAGTTCTCTGGAGTATCGCAACCGGAGCACTTATCGGCGTTTTCGGTTCTGTATTAACGATCTATACGATGACGCTAGGAGCGGATATCGGCATACGAACACTACTCGTCAATCTGTATGTGATTCCCGCAGCTCTTGGGGGAGCGATCCTCTGGAAAGACGCGCTCGGTGTTCGTCAATGGGTAAGCATCGCGCTAACACTTCTTGCGGCCTGGGCGATGCTCGATTTTCCTCTGGATCTTGCATTTGACACATGGGTATGGCTCACGCTTCTAATAGCGCTTGCGATGGCGGTAGTCGAGCTTCTTAGCCGCGCCGCAGCACTACGAAGTATAGAAGCATGGGCACATAACTTCTGGATCGGGGTCCCGACTCTTGTGGTGTCGCTTGGAACACTCGCGATGTTCCCTCTTGAATTATTGCAGATCTCAGGAGCTTTCATTGCGGGTTCGTTAGCACTCGGGGGTCTAGTGATCTGCATGATCTCGTTCCGTTTTCTCGCGTTCAAGGCAGGGAGCACGATCGCGTACAGGAATATTATCATGCAGGGAACATTCTTCGTTTCTGCGGTAGTCGCGGGCATCGTTATTTTCGGAGAGCCGGCAACTATCGGAAAGTTCCTCGGTATCGTGCTCTGGATGTCTGCCGTCATCCTGATGAAAAAATAGCCGCATGAGGCTGCTTTCATGACTTTTAATTCGTCCGCCTCTTCCGGCGGACGCTTTTTTGTAGGCATGTGTTGGATACGGTAGACTGCTTGCATATGTCCCGGATGAATAAGAGACTGCTCATTATTCTTGCTGCGGCAATTATCGTCCGACTTTTTCTGTTCGGATTTCTTTATGTGCAGAATAGCCCGGAGTTTTTCGTTCTTGGCGACTCGAACGGGTATTTGCGCATCGCGAACAATATCGCTCTTGGAAATGGATTTACGCAGGCCACGGAGCCGCCGTACCTGCCGGACAGCATGCGGGTGCCGCTCTTTCCAGCCGTGCTTGCCGCTTCGTTATACATATTCGGTTCTTACCTACCGGTTATATTTCTGCAGATATTTCTTTCAGCCATCATCGTTTATTTTACGTATCGGTTCACGTTCCTCATTACTGAGCGAGAGAAACTTGCGCTTGTCGCGGCGGGCCTCATGGCATTTGAGCCATATTCGATATTTATTTCCACGTCAGTTTTAACAGAGACTCTATTCACCGCCCTTCTCGTCGCCGGCGCGTACATGGCTGCTAGATTTACCCATGTGCCCGCTTGGCGGCCGCTCGCCGCCGCGTCAGCCCTTTTTGGGTTTGCCGCGCTCGTGCGGCCTATCGGCGAATTTCTGCCTCTCATTCTCATTGTACTTGTTATGACGCGTATGCCGGCGAAGCAGTATGGGAAATACTTGGCCCTTGCCGTCATTCCTTTCTTAATAGTGGTCGGGCCGTGGCTTGCGCGGAATCAGCTTACCTTCGGTGTTCCTGCGCTCTCGTCGGGGGGATTGCAGAATGCGTATTCGGATCTCGCAGGCGCCGTCGTCGCATATCGCGATCGCATTTCATGGCCGGAGGCAAAACAGAAGCTCGAGGAAGATTTCGCGCGACGGCATGAGTTCGACGTGGCGATCATACAGCAGGATCTCTCGAAGAGTCCGGAGCTGTTCAAAGAAGGGATCGGGATCATGCTCGCACATCCAAAATATACGGCACTCGTTGCAGCCAGCATCGCTCTTACGTTCTTTACGAATGATGCGTGGACATATTACCTTCAGCGCTGGGAGATTCTTCCGCGATACGACATCACGTTCTCTCCGACGTACACGCTCGTGACGGAGGGACCAGCCGTCGCAGCTCGCAAGATAATTGAGAATACCGGACCAACACTTCTCGTCCCGCTTATCGGCAGGCTGTTTTGGGTAGCAGTGAGCATGCTTTTTTTCATTGGCATTGGCGCGCTCATGTGGCAAGGCGGAAAACAACGCCTTTATGGCACTTTTCTCCTATTGCTCGTTCTCTACTTTCTTGCCCTCTCGTCTTCCGTCGGTCTCGGCATCAACGGACGATTCCGTTATCCGGTACATTCGTTCTTCTTTACGGCCGCGGCTGTCGGTGGTAGCGTCATCGTGAACTGGATCCGTCAGCGCGTAAGGGTATTAAAGGCATGAAATACTCCATTATCATTCCGGTCTACGAAGAATCCGGGAATCTCGAGCTCCTCCGCCGGAAGCTCACAGATGTGCTTCGCACGCTAAGCGGCAGCTATGAAATAGTGTTCGTTGACGACGGGTCGAAGGACAGGAGTTTCGAGGACCTCAAGCTTATGGCTAAGAGCGATGGGAGTATCAAGGTTCTGCGTTTTCGTCGGAATTTTGGAAAGAGCGCCGCGATGGCAGCCGGATTTTGTGAGAGCACAGGGGCTATCATTCTAAATCTTGACGCGGATCTTCAGGATGACCCTGCCGAAATACCGCGCATGCTATCAAAACTCGATGAGGGATATGATCTCGTCGTTGGGTGGCGCCGCACGCGGCATGACCCAGTCGATAAAAGGTTGCCATCGAAAATATTCAACCTCGTTGTTTCAAAGTGGAGCGGCGTGCCACTTCATGATTTCAATTGCGGATTCAAAGTATATAAGCGCGAGGTGCTTGCTGAACTTCCTTTGTATAGCGATATGCACCGGTTTCTGCCGGTCCTTGCTGCGAAACGTGGCTTTCGCGTTACGGAACTTTCGATAGAACATCATCCACGGCATGCGGGTCGCTCGAAATATGGGGTAGGGAGAACGTTACGTGGCCTCCTCGATTTCATATCGGTTCTTTTTCTCACTGCCTATCTTGCGCGGCCGATGCATTTTTTCGGAACTTTCGGAGTGATAAGCATACTTTCCAGTTTTATCACCGGCGTGTGGGCAGTCGGATTGAAAATTGCAGGTACGAATTTTGTAAATACCCCGCTTCCTTTGCTAACCGTCTTTCTCCTCCTTTTGGGTTTGCAGTTCATTCTTCTTGGGCTTCTCGCGGAGATGCTAACGAGAACGTATTTTGAATCCTCGGGGAAGCCCACCTATCACATTGCCGAGCGAGTAAATTTCTAATTTCACAATGTGTGGCATCGCGGGATTTTACGGAGAAGGCGACGAGGATACTCTCGAGCGTATGTCGGAGACCCTCGCACGTCGCGGTCCCGACGATGCCGGCATTTGGAAACATAAGAACATAGGTCTCGCTCATACACGGCTTTCAATAATCGATCTTTCTTCCGCCGGGCATCAGCCGATGACGAGCTCCACAGGAAAGACATCCATCGTGTTCAATGGAGAAATTTATAACTACCGAGAGATAAAAAAAGAAATTCGCGAGTCATACAAATTCGGAAGCAGTACTGACACGGAAGTTATACTTGCGCTGTATGAAGAGCGCGGCGTGAAAGCTTTTGAGTCTTTGAATGGCATGTTTGCGTTTGCTCTCTACGACCATGGAACGGCCACTCTCTATCTTGTGCGCGATCGAATGGGCAAAAAGCCCCTGTACTGGGGCGTCTTTGATGGAACTCTCATCTTTGGATCCGAACTGAAAGCGCTGATGCAGCACGAAAAATTCAAAAAGGAAATCGATCCTGAGGCGGTGCGCACCTATCTTGTATATGAATGCGTCCCAACGCCGCTCTCAATTTTCAAAGGTGTGAGAAAGGTGCGGGCAGGTGAGTACGTTGCATTCTTGGGCGGGAAGGAGCCGCGGGAAGAGTCGTTCTGGAATCTAAAACGCGAACCGCTGAATATCACGTTCACTGAAGCGCTCGCCGTCCTGGACAAAAAAATAGTAAGCGCAGTCGAGAGGCGCCTTGAGAGCGACGTGCCGCTCGGGGTATTCCTCTCCGGAGGATTGGACAGCTCAACTATTTCTTGGTACGCGCAAAAAGCGAGCGCCGCTCCTGTGAATACGTTCTCTATCGGATTCACGGACAAAGATTTTGATGAATCGCGCTATGCGCACGCCGTTGCAGGAAAGCTCGGAGTGCATCACACGATGGAGGTTTTTTCTCCTTGCACTGGGAGGGGATGGCGCGGATGAATTGTTCGCAGGATATCCCACATTCCAAGCAGATCAACTCGTTCGTTTCTACGAAGCGACTCCGCGCGCGATGCGGCGTTTTTTGATAGAGCCGTTAATACGCTCACTTCCCGTGAGCCACACGTATTTCAGCTTGGATTTCAGATTGAAGAAATTCATAGAGGGTGTGCACGTTCCTTCTAGATACCGGCATCAGCACTGGCTCGCGGCTTTCAATGAAGAAGAAATAGGAGTAATCGCCTCGGGCCCGTTGCGCGAAACGGCGCAGTCATCTCCGTACGACCAGCTCGACACGTTCTTCAGGGAGAATGCGTCGAAGGGCGAGTTTCATAATGACGTTCTTTGGTCATACCTTCGCACGTACTGCATGGATCAGGTGCTTGCGAAGGTGGATCGTATGAGTATGGCGCACGGTTTGGAAGTACGAGCCCCTTTTTTGGATCACACGATCGTTGAATTCGTTCTCAATCTTCCGTATGAATATAAATTCCGTGGAATGACGGGAAAGTATATTTTGAAACGACTAATGAGTGGAAGAATCCCAGCGAAGATCATCAATCGGCGGAAAAAAGGGTTCGGCATTCCTATCGGGCGCTGGCTTCAGAAAGAGCTTTTGCCGCTTTCCCACGAACTCCTATCGAGAGAGGCACTCGAAAAGAGCGGGATGTTCAATTACCGGGGAGTAGAAAAGCTCCTCATCGAGCACGAGAGCGGCGCAAAGGACCATCGAAAAAAGTTATGGACGCTCATGGCTTTCCAGTTGTGGTATAACAATTGGGCCCGGTAGATTCATATGCTCGCGCGAAATACGGCACTCACAGCGCTCATTATTCTTCTTTTTGCCGGTGGGTTCGCGGCATTTCTCAAGCTGCAGTTTCTCGGGACCACGCACAGCGGCGACTACGATACCTACATTCTCACCGCGCAGTACATCGCGGGTGGCGATGTAGATCCGACGGATCTCATGGTTTCCCAGCGGCTCCTGAAACCGCTTTACCCGGCTCTATTGGCAGTTCTTTCTAACGTTACCGATTTTTATTCGGCATCTGTCGCGCAGTCGGTAGTCTTTTATCTGCTGTTCATTGTTGCGATGTTTTTGCTCGCGCGGGAATTTTTTGAAGAAACATTCCCGG
Organism: Parcubacteria group bacterium GW2011_GWA2_51_10; assembly: GCA_001004265.1. GTDB lineage: Bacteria > Patescibacteriota > Minisyncoccia > Phycocordibacterales > UBA2100 > UBA10103. Next base: position 14,639 of record LCQS01000016.1, read on the forward strand.
CAGTTCTCGCGGTCCTTCTTACGGCAGGGCAGTTATCACCTTCGGATTCTTATGGAAGGAATACATCATTGTTGCGGCCATGGTATTCGCCCTTATAATCTTATTTCATCCCGCGTTTACATTCCGCAGCAAAACTCTGTACCTCATTGCGTATGCAGCATTGTTTCTCGTTGTGCATATTCCATGGCAGATATTCGTCCTCAGTGTATCGGAATTCACGTACGCAGACTGGTATCGCATCGGCGGAGCAAGTGGTTTTAGTTACGAATTTACGCCGAAAAATATCGCAAAGAGCACCGCAGCACTTCTTGGCATCATGTGGCTTTTCGTTCCGCAAGGATTTGCGCGGCTTCGTGACGCACCTTCCTATCAGCGACTCTTTGCATATATAAGCTCGCCAGTGCCCTTTATCGGATACGTATGGGGTTTCGTCTCATCGCGGCTTCTCTATGTGATAGCGCCTCCCATGCTCCTGATTTCAATTCTTGCAATACGAGCTTGGCAGCGCAAATATCAGATCGCACATGTATCTGCGGCTGTTGCTCTGAATCTTGGATGGCTAGTGCTGTCGTATAAGGTCACCCTATAAAAAGAATCATGAAATTAAGCATCATTATTCCGTGCTTTAACGAAGGTAAAACAGTCGAGTCTGTTCTAGATGCCGTTGAAGCGGCTCAGCTTCCAGCTCTTTGGAGCAAAGAAATCATCCTTGTTGATGATGGTTCGAGCTTGGAGACAATAAATGCGCTTCGTCGCATCGAGAGTCGTGTCAGTCCGCCTATTATGGTGTATCGGTCCGCAAACGGTGGGAAAGGCGCCGCTGTGAAGGAGGGTCTCCGACGCGTGACCGGAGACTATGTAATCATTCAAGATGCCGATCAAGAATATGACCCACACGATTATAAAGCGCTCTTGGAGCCGATTATCGATGGGAGAGCTGATGCGGCTCTCGGCTCTCGCATCCTTAAGAAAAACAATGTGCCGTATAATGCGGCATATTTTTACGGAGGATTGCTTGTCACCAAAATCTTTAATGTTGTGTTTCGCACGCGTCTTTCCGACATAGCAACGTGTTACAAAGTATTTCACCGCAGTCATATACCCGCACTATTGCGATCATCGAACGATGATTTTGTTTTTGACGCGGTTGATCTCACCCTAGAAATAACGAGAGGCCATCGAGTGGTAGAAATGCCGATTTCATACGTGGCGCGCACAAAAGCTGCAGGCAAGAAGCTCAATTGGATACACGGGATAGAAATTGTCCTTGCTATCATGCTCGCGCGCCTTGGAATTCCGGTGCATCTACGCGCTCGAGCGAGCAAAATCGTGCGCTTTGTCGTATCGGGTGGAACTGCCGCACTCGTTCATTTTTCACTTTTGTATGTTTTGACCGAATTCTTCTCGGTTTGGTATCTCGCGTCTTCTGGTGTCGCCTTTGTCATTGCGTTCATAGTGAGCTTTTGGATGCAGAAATACTGGACGTTCCGCAGCATGGATGCATCGAAAATCAATAAACAACTCCCTCAGCATCTTTCCGTGGCTGTATTCAATCTCTTTCTCAATCTTGCGCTCGTCTATGCATTCGTGGAGTTTTTTGGGATATGGTACATGCTTGCGCAAGTTATAACGACTATTCTCATTGCGATCGAGAGTTACTTCGCGTTCCGCTGGATATTCAGATGATGCTATAGTACTGCCCTATGCGGTCGCGACACTCAAGAAAAAAAGTTCGTGCGCGAAGGCCTATGAGGACGCTCGATGAGGCGCGGAAATCTGTGGTGCGCAGTGTGCGACCATGGGGAATTTTCTATGGCTGGGACGGTGGACAAAAATGGTATCTAAAAACACACTATGTCAATCCGGGAAATAGAACAAGCCTTCAATACCACAATCGTCGGAGTGAATGTTGGATATTGGTAGACGGGGATGCGACCGCGACATTGACAAACCCATCTGGCAAAAAGAAAAACCATAAGTTACGACTTGGACAGCTGTTCTCCATCGGAAAGGGAGCGATACATCGATTCAGTTCAAAACGCGGAGGTGTGATAGTTGAGGTAGCATTCGGACACTTTGATGAGGACGATATCGTTCGCCTTGAAGATGACTATGGCCGCGTCAAAAGTAAGCAGAAATAGTCATTAGAAAGGGATTACTTCGAACGTTTACCCACTACTCACCACCCACAGGTTTTGTGGTAGCATGGAAGGCCATGACTGTGCTCGAGAAGACGCTCCGCTGGATTGTAATCGCCGGTTTTTTTGCGCTCCCCTTTATCGTTTTTATCGCGCCATTTCCAGGGCCTCTCAAGCCTCTTTTTGACTCGCAGGACTATTTCTTCCCGTACATCACCGGAAAGAATTTTGCGTTTCGCATCATTGTTGAAATCATAACCGGCGCATGGCTCGGGCTTGCTTTCGTGCGTCCAGAGTATCGGCCTCGAAAAAGCTGGATTTTGGGAGCGTTTGCCATTTTTGTTGCGATTATTGGGCTTGCTGACGCGCTCGGTGTATATCCGTTCAAAAGTTTCTGGAGCAATTTTGAGAGAATGGACGGCTGGATAACACTTGTGCATCTCTTTGCGCTCGTACTCGTTGCCTCGTCGATGATCACTCAAAAACTGTGGCGATGGTACTGGAGACTCATTGCCGGGATATCGGTCGTAGTCGGTCTTCACGCGCTCCTACAGCTATTTGGCAAGGCAGCTCTCGGACAAGGCGGTGCGGGGGGATTGGGTGCACGGCTTGATGCAACATTCGGCAATCCCATCTATCTCGCCGTGTTCATGCTCTTCAGCGTTTTTATTGTTGCACTTCTTTGGCTGGAAGATTGGCAAACGCGTCCAGCCGGAAGACGTCTCCCTATTTCCATTCTGTGGGGAAGCGCGCTTGCACTCGATATTGCGATTCTCTTTTTCACCGGCACGCGCGGTGCCACGCTCGGATTTATCGCTGGCGCGATTCTCGCATCGCTTTTGTTCATATTTTTTTCCCGCTCCGATTTCGAAGGAGCGGCGACATTGCGGAAGATAGCGATCGGCATTATTGCGACGATTTTAATTCTTGCGGCAGGTGTGTGGCTTTCACGCGATGCGCAGTGGGTGCGGAGCGTGGGTTTTCTAGAGCGGCTCACGTCAATATCGCTCTCTGAATGTATGCACAGGAACAGTGGTTCGATCGCGTGCACAACATCGTGTTCGACTGGCTCGTCGCTGGCGGATTTCTGGGACTTCTCGCGTATCTGTCAATATTTGCATTTGCGCTCTCTTCCCTGTGGCGTCATAAGAATCGGTCTGCCGTGCTTCCCGGCGCGTCCCGTAAAGGGGAGACGGGAGACGTGGGAGCGTTTTCTCTAGCAGAAAAAAGCGTTCTTACCGGACTCCTGACAGCGTATTTTCTTCAGAATCTTACGGTGTTCGACAATATCACGAGCTACCTCCTCTACGCCGCCATTATCGCCTACATCGCGGGAAAGGAATCGTCAGCTCGCGGGGCGTCGCCGCTCTTTGAGAAGCTGGTGGTTTCTCGTTCGACACTTCCAGTAATTGCGGCCGCAGCTGTCATCCTCGTATGGGCCGCGGCGTGGGGCATAAATCAGAAAGCTTTCGCGCAAAACAAAATGCTTCTTCGTGCGATGTCGTCTGAGGAAGGACTCGAAAAGAATCTTGAATACTTTACGAAAGCTATAGAGTACGGAAGCTTTGGCACACAGGAGGCTCGCGAGCAATTGACGCAAGGAACAATGCGGCTTGTTGCGAGCCCGGATGTGCCGGAGAAAGTCAAGCGGGCTTTCTTTGAAGCGTCCGTGCGCGAGATGAATGTGCAGCAGCAGGAATCGCCGCTGGATGCGCGCTTTCCGCTTTTCCTCGGCATTGTTCAAGGTGCGTACGGGGATTACAAAGAGGCCAGAGTCTCGCTTGAGCGAGCGCATGAGTTATCTCCCAAAAAGCAGTCAATACTTTTCGAGTTGGCTCGCAATGCGCAGTCGCAGGGAAATACGGCGGATCTATTGCAGTTCCTGAAGGCGGCGTATGAACTCGAACCGAAATATGAGCAAGCGCGTATCTACTACGCAGCAGCATTGATTCGCGCGGGACAAGACGGGCTCGCGAATGACGTACTCGCGCCTCTTATCGAAGTTGGCGCCGGCGCGAATCCGGAAATTGCCGCAGCGTACGTTTCGCGCGGACGGTACGACAAAATTGTGACTATATGGAAGGCGCACGTCGCCGCTCATCCGAATGATGTGCAGGCGCACTTCACGCTCGCAGCCGCATATTATGCTATGGGCAAATCGCAAGAAGCTATTGCGCAGCTCGAAGAATCTGCACGTCTGAATCCAAGTGTAAAAGCGCAGGCTGATTCGCTCATCGAGCAAATACGCAAAGGGATAAAGATCTGAAAAAACCACCCTGTGCCGTTGCTTTTTTCGCTGCGTCCGATATAGTATCAACACATGTGAGTGTCACTAAGTTGTGGCTCTCCAACGAAAGTTGCATAGATCCCGCCATACGGCGGGGTTTGTGTTTATGCAAAAGAAAATAGGGCACACCGCGGAGGACGGGTACGTCCAGCCTCGCGGTCAAAGCACCAAAGAGAAATGCTTTCGCATTTCTTTAAGAACCCACGGTTCTTAATTATCTCCTCCACGGGAAAACTCTGTTTTCCCGACCCCTTTCATACTTTGGAGCTCGCACACTTGGTGCGGGTTTTAGGATTAAGCAATAAGGCACACCGCGGAGGACGGGTGCGAGCTCCAAAGTGAAAGTCTTATGTGAGTGCCGCCGCCCTCCGCACTGTGTCCTACTATGATTTAGCGTAGCACCGCCTCTAGCTTTGGCAAGAAATCGAGTGGCGCCTTTTTCTATCTACTCTATATATGCTGAGGGTTAATTTTCTGTGAACTGACATTTTGGAAAGGGTCGCACAAATGTTTATCAAAAATGAAAATTCTGGAATTCACAAAAAATTTTAAGCAAAATATTTTTTTAAAGTTATCCACACTTGTTCTGATAAATGCGCTTGCCTTGAAGCGTGAGTGCAATAATGAAAGAGAAAACGCATCTTCGCGTTTCATGCGCAAGTGCGGGTCGAACTTAGCACTCACGTCATCTATCAACTGATATGGCAAAAAAGAAGAAGGCGAAGAAGCGACGCTAGTTTGCTTGCGGTGAATTTATCGCACCGCTGTTTGGAAAATTTTCCAAAGAACAATCTCTCCGAGAGGGGAGATTGTTTTTTAGTTTAATGTTTTAGTTTATGGAAGCGAGAGTACCAAAATGATAGAATGCGCCAACAGCATATGTCATTTTTGAAGTCGATTTTTGGCGATGAGAACGTCGCGGCGCTTAAACGCACCGCCCACATTGTCGCAGAATGCGCCGCTCTCGAGGAGAGCGTGAGAGCGCTCTCTCTCGATGCGTTGCGTCAGAAAACCGCAGAACTGCGGGCAAAGTTAACTGATGGCGCTACGCTCGATGAGCTCGCAGCGGAAGCATTCGCGGTCGTGCGCGAGGCATCGCGGCGAACTCTCGGCGAGCGTCATTTCGACGTTCAGCTTATCGGCGGCTTGATTCTTCACAATGGCGACATCGCAGAGATGCGCACCGGAGAAGGGAAGACTTTGGTCGCGACGCTTCCCGCATATTTAAATGCGCTCACAGGCAGGGGAGTGCACATCGTGACCGTGAACGATTATCTTTCGAGGCGCGACGCAGTGTGGATGGGACAGATCTATCATGCGCTCGGCATGTCCGTGGGCGTTATCAATCATGAAACTTCGTATGTGTACGATCCTTCTTTTGCCAAGGAGAAGGAGGACGACGCCGATCGCACACGAGATGCGCTCGGGTCATTCAAGGTCGTGCATGAATATCTGCGGCCGTGCACGCGCCGGGAAAGCTATGCTGCTGACATCACCTACGGCACGAATAACGAGTTTGGGTTCGATTACCTGCGCGACAATATCGAATATGATTCGAAAAACCTTCGCCAATGGCGCGGTGGACTTGTCTCGCTCGCCTCGCTGGAGCACCGGCGAAGCGGGCCGGAGCAAGACGAAGCTCGTCTTCACTCTCCCGAGCTTCGGCGCAGCGACGGCGGATACCACTACGCGATCGTGGACGAGATAGATTCGATACTCATTGATGAGGCGCGCACGCCGCTCATCATCTCGGCTCCCGTTGCGGATGCCGAGCGTCTATACGAGCGCTTCACTGCAATCGCTCGCGCGCTCGTTCCTGATGTGGACTACACAGTCGATGAGAAGCATAAGCAGATTGCGCTCTCGGATTCAGGGATAGAAAAGGCGCAAAAGGAGCTTGGCGTGGAGAATATATACACTGAAGCAGGTATTAAGTACGTACATCACCTCGAAACGGCAGTGCGCGCGAAAGCGCTCTACGAAAAGGATAAGGATTACGTGATAAAAAATGGGGAAGTCGTCATCGTGGACGAGTTTACCGGCCGCCTCCAGCCCGGGCGGCGCTGGAGCGAAGGATTGCATCAAGCGATCGAATCGAAGGAGGGCGTTACCGTCCAACAGGAATCACGCACATTCGCATCGATCACATTTCAGAATTACTTTCGCCTCTATGGCAAATTGGCAGGCATGACAGGGACGGCTATTACCTCGTCCGAGGAATTTTACAAAGTCTATGGCTTGAATACCGTATCGGTTCCGACAAACAAACCGTCGCAGCGGAAGGATCACGAGGATCTCATTTTCCAGAGTGAAAATGGAAAGTACAAGGCGGTCGCGCGAAAAGTCAAAGATCTTCAGCAAAAAGGGCAGCCGGTTCTCGTAGGCACGGCATCGGTAGAAAAGAATGAGCTTCTGTCAGCACATTTCAAGCAGGAAGGTATTCCGCATGAAGTGTTGAATGCGAAGAATCACGAGAGGGAGGGGGAGATTATTGCGCAGGCCGGAAGATTCGGCGCTGTGACGATTGCAACAAACATGGCCGGTCGTGGTGTTGATATAAAGCTTGGCGGAAACCCGTCAACGCCGGAAGAATACGATGCTGTGAAAAAAACGGGCGGTCTCTTTGTCCTGGGGACCGAGCGGCATGAAGCGCGGCGTATAGACAATCAGTTGCGCGGCCGCTCTGGCCGCCAGGGTGATCCGGGAGAAACAGAATTTTTCGTATCGCTGGAAGATTCGCTCATGCGCATTTTCGCAAGCGACATGATAAAGCGCGTGATGGGCACGTTTAAGATTCCGGAGGACGAGCCGATCTATAATTCAATGATAACGAAAGCGTTAGAAAAAGCGCAGACTCGCATCGAGGAATTGAATTTTGATGCGCGCAAGCACGTGCTCGCGTATGACGACGTTTTGAATATCCAGCGCCAGAGTATTTACGCACGGCGCCGCGCGCTCCTCACGGGCGATGCTGATGCAGTCGCTGCGGAGCTTACCAAGATCGGGGAAAGCGATCCTGAATTCGAGCAGGCAGTTGCAAAGAAAAAAACCGAGTTCGGAGATGAGTTTTACACTGTCATGCGGCGCTTCCTTTTACAGACGACGGATTTTCTCTGGGTCGAACATCTTGAAGCCATGGAGTACCTACGCTCAAGCGTCAACCTACGCGCCTATGGTCAAAGGGATCCTCTCGTCGAGTATAAAAAAGAGGGCCTGAAGCTGTTTCAGAGTATGGAAGAGAACTACCGGCTGCAGGTAATACACATTCTGCCTAATTTGGGAGCCCCGACGCCAATGGGTCGGGGCCCCGACCGAAGCGTCGGGGTTATCCACAGTGCCGCGCGCTCCGTAGCGGCATCTCCTCCGGTCCCTTCTGCCAGCAAAATCGGGAGAAACGATCGAATTATCATTACCGATGGAGCAGAAAAAAGGGAAATGAAGTATAAAAAAGCGGAGAGTTTGCTGGCGACAGGCAAGTGGCGCGTCGTTGGAAGCTAACAATGTCGGTAGCCGAGATGCGCTAACGAGAGCGTGATATCTCGGATAATTCTCTGAACTCTCGCAAGGAAATTTCCAATTTTCAATTTTGCAATTATCGCTCAATCTCCAATTTTTAAACGAAATTCAAAGGAGACAGACAACCCGCTGGTTAACCGCCACGCTCTCACGGAGTTTGATTGTCTCTGTTTAATACATTGATTTGTTGAAAATTCATTGCAGATTGCAAATTATAAATTTGAAATTGTCCATGCTACATTGCTGGCATGTCTAACTACGATACGACGATAGGTCTTGAAATACACGCTTGTACCACATCCGCCTGCTGGCGGATGGCTGCCTGCGCCAAGGCTTCGGCGGGCAGGCGGAGCAGGCGCAGAACATATGACAACTAATTATATTCCGACCATAGGATTAGAAATCCACGCAGAATTGCGAACCAAAACGAAGATGTTCTGCAATTCCAAAAATGATCCTGACGAGTCTCGGCCGAACATAAATATCTGCCCAGTCTGCCTTGCGCATCCCGGCACCCTTCCGGTTATCAATGGGGAAGCGATTAAGCACGTATTGAGAGTCGGGATCGCGCTTCGCGGTACACTCGCAGATTATACGGAATTCGATCGCAAAAATTATTTCTATCCGGATCTTCCTAAGGGGTACCAGATAAGTCAGTGGCAGCACCCGCTTGTCTCCGGGGGAGAGCTCGCTGGCATTTCTATTACGCGCGTTCATCTGGAAGAAGACACTGCGAGCTCTATTCATGGTTCGACAGAGCTCACCACAGGCAGTTCGACCTCGCTCACTATGGGTGATGACGGGGGAAAGACGGTAATCGATTTCAATCGTGCAGGCGTCCCTCTCATGGAGCTTGTCACCGAACCGGTTATCAAGAGCGCGGAGGAAGCTGGCCTCTTTGCGCGCGAGCTGCAACTTTTGCTTCGCTATCTCGGCGCGAGCGAGGCGAACATGGAGAAGGGGGAGATGCGCGTTGAAGCAAATGTTTCTGTTGCACCAGCAACAGAACCATTTGCTTCCGCAGACAAGCGCAGAATGAACGCCGAAGGTCGCAGAAAGAATATTAAAATTGATGAATTAATTCTGCGTAATTCTGCGTCTGGTCTGCGTAATTCTGCGGTGCCGTTAGGCACAAAAGTGGAAATAAAAAATCTAAATTCATTTCGCATCATGGAAAAAGCGGTTGCATACGAAATTGAAAGGCAAATAAAAATATTGGAAAGTGGCGGAAAGGTCCTACAGGAGACGCGCGGCTGGGACGATCGCATTCAGAAAACATTCCCGCAGAGAACCAAAGAGGGAAGCGCAGATTATCGCTACTTTCCCGATCCCGATTTGCCGAGCCTGCGTCTCTTCGAAATGTCCCAGTATGACGCCGGGATGCTTGCGAGCGAATTGCCGGAGTTGCCCGATGCACGACGGAGACGTTACGTTGCTCTCGGTATTAAAGAGGCGGATGCTTCACAGTTCGTGCGGGAGCCGCTGTTGGCTGACTATTTCGAGAAAGTTGTGGAGCCGTATACGCAAGGGTCACTGCAGATCGTGCTCTCTGCGAACTACATCGCAAATGATCTGGTCAATTTTATTCGTCTGAACGAGCATTCGGATAGAGAAAGCCGAGACACCGGAAAACGAGATACGGAGTTCCGTTCCGAGATTCCGCTTTCACCTCAACATTTTAGGGAGATCATCAATATGCTTGCTTCGAAGGAGATATCTTCACGCTCGGCGAAAGATTTGCTTGCGCTTGCTATTGTTGATAATAAATCGCCGCGTGCCCTTGCGGAGTCGCATATGTTACTCCAGACTGGGGACGCTGCAGGCCTCGAAATGGCAGTAGGCGCCATTCTTACAGCGAATCCACGTGTTGTTGCCGATTATCTGGAGGGAAAAAGCGCGGCGCTCGATTTCCTAGTGGGTGCGGTCATGAAGTCACTTCGAGGCGCTGCGGATCCTACAGCGATCAGGGATGCGCTTCAAAAGGCTATATCGATATCTCGGGAGGGAAGTTCAGGGTAATCCACAGCCTGTCATAAGGAGATATGACATCTCGCGGGGCGGGTATATACTTTATCGATGTCTGATGAGATCACTTTAGATGGTGAGCAGTACATCTCGTCTAAACGAGCATCTGAATTGAGCCGATACACCCAGGATTATGTGGGGCAGCTAGCTCGGGGAGGCCAGATACAAGCCCGGCGCGTTGGCGGATTGTGGTACATTGCGCGCGCGTCGCTCGAAGCTCATAAGGAAAAGGCGGACTCCTACAAACCGGTTCCACCTGCAACCCAACAGAGCGTTCAACAGGACTCTTTACTCTCATTTGATGGCAAAAGCTACGTATCGGCATCGTATGCAGCCAAATTGACCGGGTATGCGCCAGATTACGTTGGCCAGCTGGCTAGGGCAGGCACGATTCTCTCGCGGCAAGTTGGCAATCGCTGGTATGTAGAGCGACAGGCGATCCTATCTCACAAAGAGAGGAAGGACGCGCTCCTGGGGGCCGTACAAGCAGAGGCAACAGGCCTGAAGAGGGAGAATCCAAAGGATAAGGTTCTAGATGAGTTGCGGTACGGCAGTACTGAACCTTTTTTTAGATATACCTCCGACGAACGTGACTTGGTTCCGGCACTGAATAATGAAGCGCATGACGATGAGCAGGAGGCGTTAGAATATGCGATCCCGATACGTATTGTTCACCCCGAAATAGTATCGATGCGGGGTCGCGGTGATAAACAGATTGAACAGGAGAGCTCCGTAGTTCGAACATCCGGAATGGCTATGAATTATCTAGCTATTCCGGCTATAGCGCTTACCATCGTTGTTGTGTTGTCTATTGGATTTGTGTCACTGAAAAGCTACTCGCAGTATGCGGGCGGGAGCCAAGTAATCGGGTCTCGCGGGCAGGCTGCTGCCGCAGGGCTGGCTGGTACTCTTCGGGCGTATATTACAACTGCTGGAGATTTTCTCGAGATATATCTAACTAAGGAGCTTGTATATCGACGGCCCAGTCAGGATCAGTAATCGCTGACCGTTTGGGCTAACGCGTCGCAGGGTATAAGGATGCGTACTTGACTTACGAATTCGCACAGTCCTTTCATAGTATCTCATCAGGACATCCATAGGGCGAGCCTGCAATTCCATATCTGTCGCTCTATGACCCATCTTGAATCGGAAATACGCTGGTTTTGATCAACGAAGGCTGGCAGTGAGACGAACAAAACTCACCAATTTAGCCCCAAGATATGTATCTCGCCATAACGAGATTGACATACCTTATATGCTCGTTGGCACTGCCGCTAATGGGCCGAGCGAATGCCGCGGTCACGCGTCGGAAACATTCGCCTTGCTTTAAGGGAATATACATAGGCTCTTTCTGATACGTGTCACATGTATTCGCTCTGCTGGCGTGCAACTGTGATGGGCACATATGTGTGCTAGCGCAAGGAGTGCCATCCGCTGTTCCAAGAGGCTCTGATGCTGCTTCGAGTGGGGAGATTCTTACGCCGCAGTATTATCCACAGATTTATGTACACTATATCCACACGATATCCGGAATACCTAGTAAGATTATAGGTAAATCGGATGACTGATGAAATCTTTTTTGACGGTGTTCGATACCTTGCGGCAGCGGATGCGGCGCGAGAGACGAATCTCACGCGAGACTACATTGCTCGATTGTGTAGGGATGAAAAAGTTCGAGGTCGTCGCATTGGAAAGAATTGGTATGTAGATCACTCATCACTCCAGTCGTTTCTTATCACACAGCAATACACGAAGCTTCGGTGGCAGGAGCAGCTCGCGCAGTCGCGCGCCAGGGAGTACCAATCGGCCCGCGGCGGGGGGACGATTCCAAGAAGTTCGCTCGAGGACGCGCGCATCGGCACGCACCCGCAGAGCGCAGCCCCTCTCGCATCGGTTTCTGCCACGCACGACAGGTCGGCCTACAGCGGCAATTTGGGAATGCATAAAGTGTCGACCGCGTCGCGAGACACTCTTGCCTCCTCTGCTGGCGGACTCGCGCTCTCCAGTGCGCCGGCCCGAATGGCACGCTCGCTCGCAGTTCGCGCGGCGCACGCGCCGGCAGGAATCTCTCTCGGCATCGCAGATGCGGCGCAGAGATTTGTGCCGCACGCATCCGCATACGTAATGCATCCTGCCGTCGAGCTACTTCACAAGGCGGTCGCGCTTGTGATTGCTATTTCACTTACATTTGGGACGTACTCACTTGTCGATCCGACATATGCACGCGCCGGAATGAGAGCGCTGCAGGAGACGTATGTGTTTTTTGCTGGAGGCGGCGCGCAGAGAATCGCGGGAGAGGCGCGGACGAATCTCGTGGCTGCAGCTGCGAACCCGGGTGCAATTCGCCGAGGAGCAAAAAATTATCTTGCCGATCTCGCGCGAGGTTTCAATGCGCGCGTTGACGGCTTTATCTATGCGCTCGCATTTCCCGGTTTTCTCACCACGGATTCGTCAGAAAATGGTTTTGTCGCCGTTAACATCGGGCCATATACACAGAAAGAAAAACCGACGTCTCCTGCGGGAGGTCAGGCACGCGTGGCAACAACGATCATACGTCCATCTGCAGTTACCTATAATCAGCCAGTCATCGAGCGTGTGATTGAGACGCAGCGCATACTTGCCGTCGGAGGGATTACAGAGGAGATCCTCAATGAACGTTTGAATCAGCTTGATAACAAATTGTCCTCAAAGATGTTTTCGCTCTCTTCTGCAAACAGCACGGCAATTGTGCAAAATTACAATGTCACTGCGCAAACAAATCGCATAAATCAACTCTCCAGCGTGACAATCGAGGATGCCACGATTTCAAGCACAGAAATTTCGGGCGGCTCGATTACAGGTGCGAGTATTTCAGGCGGCACAATTTCCAGCGTTACGGGTACGACGACATTGTTGGCGCTTTCAGTATCAGGAACGGGCACGACGACGTTCGCTGGCGGCTTATCCCTGTCGGGCGGATGCCTCGTGGTGAATGGCTCATGCGTTGGTGGAAGCGGCTCGGGAGATGTCGGAAGCGGCACAGCTGGGCAATTCGCGTATTACGCATCTGACGGCACAACTGTTGCGGCAACGTCGTCGATTTTTGTAGCGTCAACGACCGGCAATATTGGAATCGGAACCACGAGTCCCTACAGCAAGCTCTCCGTCTGGGGTGCAAACACCACAAGTGGCGTGCGGGCATTTGAAGTAGTGAATTCAGCTTCCACCACGAGTTTCGCAGTGGACAACGCGGGCAACGCAACGATCGGCGGCACACTCTCCGCCGGCACCTCGACTCTCACCAATCTCATCGTTTCTAACACTTCGACCTCTACGATCGCCGGCGGCCTCTCCTCCCTCTACCTCAACGTGACAGGAACATCTGCGACCTCGACGTTTGCAAGAGGGATCGATCTCGCAGGAGGATGCTTCTCGATTAATGGTAGTTGTCTCGGAAGTGGCGCAGTCACTTCTGTATCGAACAACGACGGCACTCTCACCATCTCTCCCACCACAGGAGCTGTCGTCGCGTCCCTCAATCTTGGAAACGCAAACTCGTGGACCGCTCTTCAACAATTCTCTCGCGCCTCTACTACGCTCTTCTCCTCATACGGCCCTGCATACTTCGGCGCAACTGCCACCTCGTCCTTCGATGCCGCAGGCGCACTTACGCTTTCTACTGCGCTTGCAACATCGTCCGGTGGCACGGGCATTTCCTCGTATTCCGTCGGCGACATCCTTGCGGTCAATGGCTCCGGCATTCTCGCGCGTCTCGGCATAGGAGGCACCGGGCAAGTGTTAAAAGTTGCAGGAGGAGTTCCCACATGGGGCGCCGACAGCACAGCATCCGGCGGCTCCTCGCTCTTCGCGACTACGTCCGACAGTCTTGTTATTTACCCTTCGACGGTATCGAGCGTATTGGTTCTCGGCGCAAGCGCGACGACAACGACAGGAAATATTTTTGAAGTTCTGGGAGATTCTCTCTTTCGCGGTTCAGTCACCGCATACACATCAGTGTCCGCACCCTTCTTTACTGCGACCTCAACAACAGCCAAATCTACTTTCCCATATGCGAGCTCAACCGCGCTCACCGTTAGCGACACCGGCTACTTCGGCACGGCCTCGACGACGAATCTCACCGTCTCTTCGCTCACAGCAAATCGCATCCCGTATATCACTACCGCTGGCGCTTTCACCGACTCGGGGAATCTCACATTCGACGGCACAACGCTTACTGCCGCAAATCTCACCTCAACCGGCAACGTCTCACTTGGGAACGCAACAACGACGAGTCTCTTTTCAACGACAGCGAG
>LCQS01000017.1 GCA_001004265.1 Parcubacteria group bacterium GW2011_GWA2_51_10
CTCTGACTCCTTGTAGACATGCGGTTTCAGTTCTATTTCACTCCCCTCACCGGGGTTCTTTTCACCTTTCCCTCACGGTACTAGTTCACTATCGATCTCTAAAAGTATGTAGCCTTACCAGTTAGTCCTGGCGAATTCGCTCAAGCTATTCATGTCTTGAGGTACTCAAGAACTACAGCCATAGAGATGCTTCGTTTTCGAGTACGGGGCTATTACCCTCTGGGGCCGAGCTTTCCAGCTCGTTCCTCTAACTCAGCATTTTGTAACTCTACGTACGCTTTCGCGCACACGCCGTAGCCTTATAACCCCCATCCACCCGCGCAATGCGCGGAAATTTAAATATTGAAATATTTAAACATCCGTGCAAAGCACGGTTATTGTGGCTGAGTTTGGGCTCTTCCCGTTTCGCTCGCCGCTACTAAGGGAGTAACTATTGTTTTCTTTTCCTCTCGGTACTGAGATGTTTCACTTCCCGAGGTACGCTCCCGCGATCGTTTAAGTCGCGAGTCTCAAAGGTTTACTCTGAGGGGTTTCCCCATTCGGAAATCTCCGGATCAAAGCTTGCTAAGCAGCTCCCCGAAGCGTATCGCAGCTAAGCCGCGTCCTTCATCGCCTTTTAGAGTCTAGGCATCCACCGCACGCCCTTCTTCAGAACTCCCGTCAAGGAATTCTGAGAACCGCGTGTTTTTTTATCTGTCCGCCCTACAAGAGGCGGAACAGAACTTTTTTTCCTGCATCCCGACTCGGTAGACCACCGACGTCGGGACGTTTGATTCTTTTCTTTCTTTTTCCCGCTCTTTCCGAAGAAAGGGCGGGATTTGTCGCTCTTCAGTTTTCAACGAGCAACATATGATGTGTATCCCTCGACGGGGCTCGGGATGATTCTTGGAATCCAAGAATCAAAAAGCCGCTTTGAAGCGGCCACGCGAGCACAGGAAAATCCAGGCTACGTGCGCCACTTTTGCAGATTCATTCCGAACACCATATGTGCCTGGCAGTATATTCGACCCGAGTATCAGTGTCAAATTTCTGTTATGCGGGAGCCGTGGATAAATTGTGTATAGCCAAAATTCTATCTTTTTGCCAACATTTTTGATGCTTTTTCGAGGTCCTCCGGAGAGCTGATGTGGATCCACTGCCGAGTATCGAACGCTGTGAACGGAATTTCCAGAGCGCTCGCAGCGGCAAGAGCGGTTTGCGGGAGTCCATATTCGTCACTCCCGGGAGCTTTGGGAATCATCGGAGCTGTAAAAATGCGGGTATCTAAGATAAACATATTCGTGCTGACGCGACCGGCTTTGCCGGCATGACTCCCCTCACGGATTTCAATGATCTGCCCTCGCGCATCTTGTATGACATCCCCGCCCTCACTCATATTTGGCACCTTTTGTACAAGCAAGGCCCAGCCGTCCGCATTCAAACATCGCTCTAAATCTTCCCGCGCATATATGTCGTCGCCCATCAAAACCAGAAACCGTCCGCGCAAAATATCACGCGCAAGGAAGAGCGCTGCTGCAGTGCCATTAAGATTCTCCTGTTCCACATAGAGTAATCTCTTGCCCCGATAATGTCCGCCAAATCGCTGCTGAATATGGCTCCCTAAATATCCGACGACGATTATCACTTCATCGATAGAATCCGGAAGGATATCGAGCTTATGCTCAAGAAGTGTTTTCCCCTCGACTTCCAAGAGCGCTTTTGGCATCCCCTCCGTCAAATCTCTCATGCGTGTGCCGCGACCTGCCGCAAGTATGACCGCCTGCCCCGCGCTCACTTTTGTTTCGTGCATGCCAGCATTCTAGCAAAATAGGACTCTAAAACAGCCCGCCCCTCTCGGGGCGGGCTGTTTTGCGCAAAATGAATCGAACAGAAAAAAACTATGCGCGATGATTTGCCATTTCGGAGCGAACGCGTTCTATCGTGCGCGCAGCTGCTTCTTTTCCTCCAAGACCGAAGGAAAGACCGAATGCGAGCGCGAGCGCGGCAACAAGCCCGATGAAGAGACTCTGGACGAATTCTGCCGCAACATTGAGCTGACTAAGCGCCGCAAGAACTGCCGTGACCCAAATCGCATATTTCGCGACAACGCCGGCGAGATTCGCCGCATGCGCGCTTACTACTCGTGCAGAGCCCGCGATAACGTTCCTGACCGCTTCTGCGACAATCGCAGCGAGAATCAGAATAAGAACGGCCGCAATGACGTTCGGCAGGTAGAGGAGCACCACTTCCTGAAGGAAGAGGGTGACGCGGCTCAATCCCAAGACATCGAGCGCCGCAACCAAAAAGACGATGACCACGAACCATTTGATGAGCGTGCCGAGGAAACGGCCGACATCAAGGCGAAAGCCCGCGTCTTTCGTCGCCGACTCGACGCCCGCCGCCTTCAAAGCGTCGTCGATGCGCAGAATCTTAACGACCTGCACCACAATTCGATACAGGATTATTGCAACTATCCAGCCGATTACGAATACAATAATCGCCGCAAGAATTGCCGGCAGATATTGCACGACTATATACCACAGATCCGTGAACGATGACTGAACGACGTTCGCCGATTGTGAAACTATCATAAATACTGAGTGATAAGTTAATAATGTTAGTAAAAGAATGTCTGGGTCGACCCCCTTTCATGGGCGCTCCTCGGCGCCCCGGCTACACTCGGCTCTCCGAGCGGCCACAAATAATGATAGCACCCATGAGAAAGGCAGACATCGCGAACAACATGACGCGTGTGGATAGCAATAGTACGATTATAGGGCCGATTTGCTATATATTTCTCACAAAAGCCGCGCTTTATCCAAAAGAACTTGGTGCGGGTAGTCCAAAGTGTCTCGAATGAGGCGGTCTTCTATGGTGAGCCGATACCGGAATTCGAGCGTTGAAAAAGCGCTGTAGCGGATTTCGCGGCCGAAAAGACGCTCGAGTACGCCGAGCGCGGCTTCGAGGCGACCTTCATTCATATTATCTGCGACGATTATCAGGTCTGCCGGCCGTGTCGGATCTCCCATGAAGCATCCGGAGATGATGACTGCCGTAAGACGGCCCGAATTCTTGAGGACGCCGACAATATCTGCGTACCGCCCCGGCGATACTTCATGAACGAAAGCGGAAAGTGCCCGCACATGCTTGAAGTCTAGATTCAAAATCCAGCCAGCTTCAACTTTCTCTGGTTTCTTTTTTGAACTTTTCCGTCCGGCCTTCTCGATTTTTTTCTTGATAATTCCTATCTGTTCGAGCCCTTTCAGCTCTTTATGCGCCGCTTTCAGACTTACGCCCGCGCGCTTCGCAGCTTTTGCAGCGGTGAATGCCTGCGTTTGTTCAAAAACAAAAACCCTCAAGAGCTTCCCTCGCGCCGGATTTCCTAAGAACGTACCGAGGAAGTCCTCCTTCATATGCTGAATAGTACCACTGACCTTTTCCTGTCAAGCATCAAAAAGTAGCGGGGCAGCAAAAACCCCGCAATTGCGGGGTTTTTGCTGCCTTTGTCCCGAAATTCCACTTCGAGATTACTTTGCCACCAGCCGTCGGATCTACTGTCTTGGTAACTTTGATTACTTCAAAGTTACCTTACCGCCGGCTTCTTCGATTTTTTTCTTCCAATTCTCGGCGTCTTCTTTCTTCACGCCTTCCTTCATCATCGCTGGAGCGCTTTCGACGAGATCTTTTGCCTCCTTGAGGCCAAGCCCGAGAACTTCCTTCACGGCCTTGATCACGGCGATTTTCTGCTCGCCTGCCGATGTTAGCTCGACGTTGAATTCACTCTTCTCTTCTCCGGCGCCTGCTGCGGCCGCGGCTGCCGGAGCTGCGACTGCCTGCGCCGAAACGCCGAATTTTTTCTCGAGAAACTTCACGAGCTCATTCAACTCCAAGACCGTCATTTTCTCGACCTGCTCGACGAGCGCCTTGAATTTCGACGGGGTTTCCAATGTTTCTGTCTCAGCTGCTACGGATTCTGCCGGAGCTGCCATGTTTTCGTCAACCATAGACAATTAGTTCGTAGTACGTAGAACGTAGTACGTAGTACGTAGTTAAAATTTCTCTTACGCCTGTTTCTGGTCCGCGATTGCTTTAAGGGCAATCGCAAGGCCGGCGATAGGACTATTAATTACATTCACGAACATGCCGCGCAAAATGGGAACTGGAGGAATCGTGGCAATTTCCATCATACCCTCTCTGCCGACGATTTTGCCCTCGAAGATGCCCCCGAGGATCGCGAGCTTGTCGGCTCCCATTTGCTTTGCAAAATTCCACACACGCCGCGCGGGGCCAGTAGGATCATTCGATTCTTTTGTGTCGAACGCGACCGATACTTCTCCATGAAGCGGCACATCTTTGTGCTGAAGACCGAGCGCATCGAGCGCGCGGCGAATGAGCGATTTCTTTGCGACGATGTACGAGATGCCGTCCTGCCGGAATCCGCGCCGCATCGCCGTTTCCTCCGCGACGTTGATCTTCTCGAAATGCACAAAAACCGCCGATGAGGCGTTTTTGAATGCGTTCTCAAGTTTTGCGACGATTTCTTTTTTTTGTTCTTTTGATTTCATATTCCGAAATAAAATGTCCCCTTTAAGGGACCGGAAAATACTTCTTCTGAAGCACTTCGACCTGAACAGGGTTTACTCGTATGCGAAACCCGTCTTCTCCGGTACGCGAGTTAGTTTACTCACAATGCGAGGCGAGTCAATCTCCTGCGCCGACAAGCGCACGGATCGCCGCCGCGGCCTGCTCTTCCGCGCTCTGCGCCATTTCGTATTTTTGGACGCCGTATGTAACGGCGAAGCTCACGCTTATAAATACCAGAAAGCCAACGAGAAATTTGAAGAACGATCCAGTTGGACTTGGACTCATGATTAGTATTCTACATCTTTTATACGGCGATGCGCTTGTATAATGAACAGGCATGAAAAAATATCTTATTTTGGTCTTTATTCTCTATATCCTCTTGCAGGCCCCTTCTGTTATCAATGCCGATGAGAAAATCCCGGCCGGGTTTCCTGCGCAGTCTATTTGGACTTCGCAAGCGAGTGCTGTTGAAGGTGAGACGATAGATGTGTACGCAGCCATCCACAATGGCAGTGCGGAATCCATCAAAGGAAACGTCACATTCTCCGTTGATGGAAAATCTATTGGTTCGAAATCTTTTGAGATTTCTGCCGGAAAATCCGAACTCGTGTCAATCGCATGGAAGACGGTAGCGGGAACGCACATTATTCGCGCAAACATCGAAAGCGAATCGGGAGTGAAAAACGATCAGAGCGGCGATCTTTCCATAACGATCTCAAACGCGCCTGCTCCAACGCAGTTGGAGCAGGGCGCGCAAGTTGTTTCTGAAGCGGCTGCGAAAATTGCTTCCGCATCTGCTCCGGCAGTTGCGTCTGTGGCGCAAAACATTATTCAGGGAGCGGAAGCTTTTCGACAAAGTGGCATCGCATACGCGCAGAGAAATATGGAATCTGCAGAAAACGAGGGGGTAAAACAAGATGACGCATCGCCTGACACGCCAGCGGGGCAGAAAGAGAGCGTCGCTACCAAAGAAGTCCCGGGATCGGTTGCAGGTGCGAAAACGTCAGGAGAAGCCCAGAATTCTGTGTTTGCAAAATTGTCCCAGCTTGCGGCACCGGCGATTCTCTTCAGTTTCGGAAACCGCGCGATTTTCTACCCGCTTCTCTCCCTACTCGCCCTCGTTATTTTATTCGTACTTGGCAGAATGGTCCGCCGCCCGCAGTTGTAGTCCTTGCCGCGCACGCTAGGGCGCGGCGCCGTAAACCCACGGGATAATTCTATAGTTGTCGTGCGGCGGCGTTCCCGTACCAGTTTTGAAATACTCGTTGGATGCTGGGTGTTTGGTACGATGTTGGAACTTTACTGCGCTAGCCTAGCGTCGAAAGTCCGGGTACTTTTTTAGTTTAAATGGGATGGAAACGACGCCATCTTTTCTTTCACGAACCGGTGATTCCTTTGCACTGTATTGAAGTACTGTAAATTGAACTTCTGACGTACTTTGTACTTTTATTTTTAGATTGACAACTTCTTTAGGATTTAACTTCTGAATTCTAAAAAGCCAAACTTTTTTACCAACCTGGTCTTTAGCCATTACTGCCACGTGGTTAGTATTCACATTCATATGCTCGACGGTTTTACCGATGGGGGTATCATCTGAGATCGTAGTGATATCAAACCCGTCAGCAGAGAGGCCCTCAACGTAGATATCGTAGAGTTCGCTGTTGAGTCTGTTGGTGATTTTTAAGTCGCGAATTTCTACCCACTCATCAGATGCATCTGACTTCATCCGTCTAGGATTAATCTTGACGGGCGAAATACCATTAAACAGATAAACGCCCATTTTTAAGATTGCGTCAAATGTGAGATCAAATATTTTTTCGATAAAAAAGCCCATTGGTTTGTTTGCTTTTAAATGCTAGCAGGCAAAATATTTTCAGTGCATCTCGTTAATTTTGTTCTCTAACTAATTTTTTGTATTTACACCAGGCGCAGTTCGAGGTAGCAGTAGGAAGAACACCGGAAAGAAGCCCTGAAATTTCTTCAATTAGTCGAAAAAACTGCTGCATATCTTCTTTGACTTCAAAATATTGTGGTTGAGAAGTAAAGACCGCGCGCCCTTCCTTTATTTCTACGGATTGTGGAGACAAGGTTACGATGCCCATGTGCTGAACTTTTCTTGGCTCACCTTCTTGCGGATTTTCGAAAGCAAACTTGTAAGCGTGCAGCTGTGAGCCATATCTTTGCAATATTTTCTCCTGAGTGCTGTCAATGATTTTGAAGTCGATCACCGTGTGTTCTCCACTCGGAGTTCTGCACAAAATATCAAACCTTCCGCTGATATAACAATCACTGCTGGGGATGATTGTGGACTTTAACCAGCCTTCTTGTGATTCGACTATGACGTCCGGAAGGTCTGGATGAATATTCCGCATATTCATCCCAACAATGTGCGATTGAAGAAGAGAATTCATTCGCGCAAAGATACCCGGGAAAGGCATCGACGGCAGAGCCAGCCCCAGTTTAACTTTAGAGTAGTAGCAGTGTTTGCAGTCACCTAAGAGATAGCCAAAATCAGAGGGACTGAGTTTATAACTCATTTTGCTTACGGCTCAAATCCTCCAGTTGCTTCTTTTTTCTCGCACTTGCTACACGTTCGCAACTGCTGATCTTTCCTGTCATTGGGCTCTCCGCAGGATAAACAGCGACCTTCTCTCCACGCCTCGTCTGCAAGATCTTGACCCTGGTTCGATAAATCATTCTCGTTGCTCATATAAAATAGTATTTAACCCTAATGGAACCACTGTATAACCTTTAAAATCGAAGTAAAGCTACCCGTTTTACGTTATATATTCTCGGCATATGCTGCGAGCACCAAAACACCGAGCACAAACCACCAGCGATAGTAGATCGGTCGATTATGTCCTATTCCTATGTATCCTGGCCATCTGACTTATCCCCACCGTTGTGAGCACTAAATCCACATACTTATCCTCACCCCTTATCCACTTCACCACCGCTATTACGTTCCTCAAGAACTACTTGGATTTGAGGAGGAAGGCGCCGAAGGCGCCGGAAACGAGGCTTTGGTTGTAGAGTTCGGGCGAAAATGGATCGGCAAATTTCCGCTCGGGTTCCTTGCGTGTTTCGTCGCACCAAACGCAGACAGCATCCCACGTTTTGGTCCACCAAGGTTCAGAGTAATCATCGCCAGGTGTAAAAACCTCTACGCGCTGATCCCACGGAGTCGGCACGTACTCGCTGTCCTCGATTCTGTATTCCTGTGGCTGTTCAGTAAATGGCAGTTGCTGCTCGACCGATTCGCCCACAGCGGGTCCGAATTCATCGTCGTTGTACGCACCGATTGGGACATCTTTATAAACATCGCCTTCGTACTCCTGCCGCGGGTTATAGAGAGGCTCTGGTGCATTGAGAGATCCAGGAAAGAACTCATCGTCGCTGTACGCACCGATTGGGACATTTTTGTACGTATCTTCAGAATACTGCTGGTCCTGATTGTAGCGCGGTGCGACTTCCGCGCTGTCTTGGCTCCAGATATTGTTCCACAGACTGCTCCAGAATCCTTCAGCTGGCGGCTGTGGCATGGAGCCAAGGTCGTCTCCAGAAGATGGGAACGGCGAGCTTGAGTCGTCGGTTCCCCACGAGACCGCTCTTTCCGTACCGACTGATGCGCGAGGCGGCTCGCTCCTCGAGGTAGTAAACCAGCTTGCCACGCGCTGAAAAAAACCACTCGAATCTTCATCCGGCAAGGGTTGGTATGCTTCGCCATCGGCCGGATATGGAGAATCCCAGCGCGGCTCGTCGCTGGTGACTCGCACATTCCAATTTGGAGTTCTTTCCTCAACCGGAGCTCGCCATTGTGTCTGAAGCGACCCCCACTCTCCCGGCTCGAGACCACCGGTTGCCCTTACTGTCTCAGCAATCTCACTGTTGCTTGGTCCCTCTACGCATTGGAGGTAGCGATAGTAATCATCTTCGCCAGGGTATCTATCCGCACAGGTAATATCAATCGTACCGTATAATTGCCGCTCTACGCGCGGTGCTGCAGGTGCTTCTGCTGTTGAGATTCGATACTTTTCAGGATTATCGATGCAGTCCTTTAGTTCATTCCAATCGCCGTTCCTTTGATATAGGTTATTGCACTCAGGATATGAAGGCGAGTTGTAATTAATTCCGGAAACTGATTTCGCAGACGTCTGTGCTCCGCCAGACGGAGCAGTGGG
Organism: Parcubacteria group bacterium GW2011_GWA2_51_10; assembly: GCA_001004265.1. GTDB lineage: Bacteria > Patescibacteriota > Minisyncoccia > Phycocordibacterales > UBA2100 > UBA10103. Next base: position 8,745 of record LCQS01000017.1, read on the forward strand.
TACGCGCGCACCTACGCTCGGTGTTTTTTGTAGAGTGCTTGGAGCCGGAGTTGTCGCTATTCTCCGGCTGATACAGTTAGCAACTAGTGCATCTCCGAGAAGGCTTAGCCTGTTCAATAATTCCGCCGGCCCGCTTGCCAGTACTTGGCGATGCCGCAGACTCAAAATCTGCTCCTGAATCTAGCCCGGTGGGAAAGGTTTGCTGGGGCGCAGTGCTTCGCAATGGATTGCCTCCCAAGTATGTCTGATATAAACGATTCAGGCATGAATTATATGCTCTGCTCCCGATGGGATCTTCTAACGCACACGCTTGTTGAAAACTTTGGTTCGTCGCGTAATCTATATCAGGCTGAGCTGAAGGAACTGCTGGAACTGTTGAAGGTGCGGCAGGCTTTATCTGAAAACCGCGCGGCAGTGGAGCTGCCGACTTTGGACCTGCCATAACAGCCTTGAACCGGGCGTCGACTTCCGCCTGCGGAAGACCCGCGTTTACGGCATCTTGATACTCATCTGCGATTTGAAATTTGTCTTTTCCCGCAGAAGGACCGAATAAGCCGCTGCTCGGCGTATTTCGATCCAGAGCACGGGAACGCGCCAGCGCTTCATCAACCGGAAAGGAGCTGTAAAGCGATCTATCAAGTGCTCGCGATTCTGCCAGAAATGGATCATTCCCGGGCGTATCTCCCCCATCTGCCCAGCACGAGTCAAATGCTTGCATATCATTTGGATGTTGGCTAAAACAATACTGTACGCGAGGATATTCAAACGTATCAGCCATTTCTGTTGTGCACGTACCAAGGTTTTTCCCGAAAGAACCATCGGAAATAAGCCATTGACAGTATGTATCGAGTGCCTGATCCCTTGTAATTTCCTCAGTTTCTTTAGGGCAGGTGTTCCCATAACCAAGGAAACAAAATGCCTGTGCCTTTGCGGGGATAGAAAAAACAATTACGATAAAAAGCGCAAATGAGATGACGAACAAAAATCCCAATCGCGAGGATCGAGTCATGCTTCAATAATACTCTGATGTGGATAAATCGGGGAATTTCGTGTGGATAAAGCTGTGCAGAATCGATTTCAATTCGCAGCGACGAGTTCGAGGAAAATACTACGGATTCGAATTTACGTATGCTCTAGTCTTCGCCCCAAAGTAGCCGGCCACCGGAGTGATTCCTGCTGCTTTCTGCAATCTAATTACCGCTGCGCGCGTGAAAGCGCCAAATTTGGTCGTCTCGTTTCCAGGAGAGCCGGGGCCACTCGCGGCTATGAGGTAACCATGCGCATTGAGCCAGACTTGGAGCTGCTTCACATCAGAGCCGGTGGATCCGAGCTGCAAATTGCGCGCGAAGTTTGCGCCGACGGTCGTTTGACCTGTCATTGCCGCCAACTGTGCCATGAGCGCATTGATCTGCGCGGTGAGCTGCGCAATGAGCGCGGTGCGCTGCTCTGCTGTCAGAGTACCCGTAGCTGCCGGCAGCGTTGCGGTAGTGGTAGTTGTCACCACAGGCGTAGTTACGACCGCTGTGGTGCCACCGCCGCCTCCCCCGCCACCTCCTCCGCCTCCGCCTCCGCCTCCGCCGCCACTGCCTGTAGTTGCGGCGCATGAACCGGTGTCAGGTTCGATGGTAATCGTTCTTGAATTGGTAGTTCCCTGAAAGCTTACAGATGAACTGGAGTCCGCCGTGCACGTCGAGGCGCTTATCGCCTCGGACGGCGCATTGTGCGTGATCTTATATCCATTCCCCTGCTGGATCGTTATGGAGGATCCGGACAACAGCACGAATGAGAAGTTGCCCGCATTTACCGTTATCGATTCGATTGACGCGCTGCTTCCGGATACGGAGTACGTGATGCCTCCCGCCGTGATGTTCGTATCAGTCGTAAGCGTGACATCATCTGCAGCCGCGAACGCAAGGATTGGCGCAAGCAGCGCTAGGAGCGTGCCTGTGAGAATTTTTTTCAGATTCATGGCCATTTTCGCTTAGAAGCTAATAATGTGTGCTTCTCTAGCGGACAGCCCAGAAGTTCACAGAGGTTCCGTTCAATGTCGTGTTGCCGTTATTGCTGTCCATATCCGTGTTGAGTACACGCAGATGGACGGTCCCCGCCGTTGCACTGGACGAAGCTGCCTGAATCACGAAGCTGCTCTCGAATGAGCTTGTCGCCTGAACGAGTACTCTGTAGCTGTTCGTAAGACCCGTAGCCCCCGTGCAATCCACATATTTCGTCGTGGACGCGGTAAAGCTTGTCACGTCAGCAAACGAACAAAAGCCAAATACCATCCCATTAATGGTGCTGACGCGATCGTCTCCGACACGTAGTGCCGTCGTCGAAGCGGCAGTCCCTATGGAGAGCGTGCCATCTATCTCGGCGTCTCCCTCAACACCAAGCTCATCTGCGCCGACATCACCAATCTGATCGAATGTAGCGCCAGTGCCGATGCGAAGTTGCGTGAAATACGCGTTCGCGGTTACGCTGTCTGCTACAGTGTCTCCAAACGTAAGATCTCCCCATGTCGTAACGGCCCCCGTGACTTGGAGCGTCGTTGATGCATTAATCGCGCCACCAGTAGTTATGCTCGTGCTGATGGTCGTCGCTCCTTGAACGAACGCCACAACGACAAATACTCCCGCTACGACCGCAATCGTCATGTAGGCAAGACGGCGGTCAAGAACAAACCATGATTTCTTCATAGTATTTTCATGTTTATGATTAAAAAAATGCCCTCGTAATATAGCGTGGCGATCCTGCGGATCTTCCGCACCATTGCTCTGATGCTACACCCCCTATTGCCCCGTCAAGCTTAGCGGGCCTTTTTTAGTGGATAACTCGCAACCAGTGCGCAGAACCGGACGATATTTAAATATTTCAAAATGACAGGAGGGATCCGGCCTATTGCGATACGCGAGAAATTTCTAGATCGAGCTGCTGCATGATTTGCGTCTCTTTTATCCCTTTTGCCATATCTCTAGCTTGAGTGTAATAGGTACGCGCATTCGGTAGATCACCCTTATCTTCGAAATATCTCGCGAGCATCGTCGTAAGGTCAATGCTGCCTCGCACATCAACCTTAGATATTCCCTCTTTTAAAATCTCGATTGCAGAATCTGTGTCTTGTTTGTAGACATAGCGATACATCTCGTGCAAATCGGAATAGTTCATCGAAAGCGATGGGTTCGCCTCTATCGCTTTACGATAGTATCGCTCTGCCGCAGGGTAGTCCTTTTTTGTATGGAAATGGTATTCGGCGATATTGTGGAGCGATATCGCATCGGATGGATTCTTCGCGACGAGGTACTCCCAAACCTCGAGAGCGCCTTCGTAGTCGTTCACCATCTTGTAGTAGATGGCGAGATCAAGCCATGCTGCGGTATTCTCGGGATTCGTCTCTATACTCTCTTTAATCTTTGCAAGGTTCTCCGTATATACCGTGCGCGCATTCTCTGCAAAATCAGCCGGGAAAACCGTTGGTCGGTCAAGCGAAGGCGGCGCATTAGATAGAAGACCCCCCGACCGAGAAAACAAGAAGGCGCCTACGAGTAAAACGATCACAATACCGACTATCACGATAAACTGATTATTTTTTGTCATGTGCGAATTGTACTGGAAAAATATTTCAACGCAAAACCCCCCACTTTCTTTCGAAAGTGGGGGGTTCGCATTCTCGTGTTGTCGCCACGAGGGTCTGCCTACGCCGAGGCCTCGGCAAGGCAAGGAGCGGTTCGGATATCAGCAATATGCTGAACCCGAACGGACCCTAGGTTACTTGGACAATGTCCATCCAGCCGTACCCGTTGATGGGAGGCCCGGGACCCCGTACCCGCTCGCCCAGTCGAGCTTCGCGCGAGCAAGTGCGCTCGTGGATTCGGTGGTCGTAGAGTTCGGAGACCAGATGAAGTTGTCGCCCGCCGATAGTGCATCGATTGTCGCCTCGTCGCTCATCAAAGTCGAGAGAGACGGGTAATCGCTGTCACCCACGAGCTTCGCGGTGATGAAGCCCGAGAATGTACCAGTACCGGCTGTGAGCGTAACATCCGCCACTACCTTGAAGTAGTAGGTCGTGCCATTCGGGATATCAAGGACGCTCGAAAGTTCGAACTCGTTGTCTCCCGTGGGGCCTACACCATCGGTGCCATCATAGATGAGACCGTTCGTGAAGCCAGGCACACCCTGCGACATTCCCGAATCAGTGAAGGCGTAGACGTCGAAGTTCTCTACGGTAGTCGTGCCCGAAACCGAGCTTCCTGTTGACGAAGCGGCATTGATCGTGATCTCGCTCAATTGGATACCGAGATCAGCTTGACCCATGTTTCCGCTTGCAGTGATGCTGAATCGCAAGAGCTCGATGTTCGTTCCGCCGACAAGTGTCGTCGAAGGCGAGTTGAGCTGTGCGATCGTCGGATACGAGCGGAACATACGCACGCCAGATACTGCCGTGTCGCTCGTAGTTGTGGAGCAAACCTGCGCACCTGACGATTGGCCGTATGCCCTTGTCGAACAGCCGCCCGCAGAAACGGACGATTCCTGATCGTAGTCTACTTGGATTAAGACACCCGAGTCGCCTGGCTGGCCTGTGCCGATGTCGGCAAGGTCACCCTTGACGGTGAGTGTCTTGAAGCCGTTCGACGGAATGACCACTGTGCTGCCCGACGCGATTGTCGAGGTTGCGTATCGATCCGATCCGGAAAATGTCGCCGTACCGACCTGCGTCGCGCCATCCCACAGAGTGACCTGTACGAGGTCAGCCGGAGTGGAGCTGGCAGCGACATTGGACATAACGAGTCCAACGCGATCAAGCCGCATGTCCTCGTTGGTCCCATTAAAGCGAAGAACGCCGAGCGTCACATTGGATGTGCCGCCTGCTGCAATCGTGTAGGACGGACTCGAAGAGTCTTTCGCTACAGTGAGTGCGCCACCCGACTGAATCGTCATTGTGTTTCCATCAGTCAGAGCAGACGACGGAGTCGTCGGCGTAATCGTCGAGCCGGAAGCAACGCCAGTACCAGAGAAGGTAGTGTCGCCACTCGACGTGTTGAGATCCCATGCGAAGGCACCAGAGCTGGCGCTTCCTGGGACGTCACAGCGAATTCCTATGATCTTTGTTGCGCCTTTCGGTACAACGAGGTTCGTGGAGAACGTGAATGTCACGTCTTCATCAGAATCCGTAATTAAGCGGTTCACAGCTGTATCCGTGAGGCGCGTGGCGCCGTCAAACGCATTACAGTTGGTCGCAGCGCCACCGACGAGGGTCGTTACCTCATCCCAGTAGAACTTCGCCGACGTGAATTTCACATCCTCTCCGGATGCTGTCGCGTTGAAGTTGTATTGTGCTACCAGTAAACCTGTCGCACCTGCAACCACGTTTTGCGCGGCCGGAGATGAGTTGATCGATACCGCTACCGAACCAGCGCGGACCGTCATGGTGTTACCCGTGACAGCCGACGAAAGCGTGGAGAGCGAGATCGTGTCTCCCGTCGTTGCGCCCTTAACCGTTGTCCAGTCTGTCGACGGAGTCGTCGAAGCCTGGATCGTGTCGGCGTTTGCGAAGTCGGTGCCAAGCTTACCCTTAAGGGTATAGATGTGTCTGCCGACGGGGAACGTTATAGTATCCGTGAACGTCACCTTTGAATCTGTCGCCGGTGATGCATCGCCGTCAACGGGACCTGCAACTACAACACCGTTTTCATCAGTGAGCGTGACGCTCGTAATGTCTGCAGCGTTTGCATTGCCGCCGGTGATGCCGAAGTTGAAGATCGTCTGTTGGACAGTGATTCCTTCACCCTTGACGTCAACTACGAATCCGCCTAAAGGCTGACCCGCCGTGTTTTCTGCAACGTTCTGTGCCGGAACTTCAGACGCGCGCGAAATGCTCGTGACTGTTCCCGTGTCAACGTTGATCACAGTACCACTGAAGAATGGGGTTCCAGAAGTGAACTCGGAGCCGTTGCCTGCAGTGCCGCTTTCGCTCTGTGTAGGCGTGATGCCGTGACCGTAGACTTCGCCTACGACGTAGAGATCTGCCGCCTTATATAGGTCGAAACGAACTGTTCGGTTCGGACCGCCGACAATGTCAATCTTCACCGTGAAGTCCTTGGTAGAACCCTTGGTGATTTCGATGCCATTGCCGGGGAATGTCGCCGAGTAGTACTTGCCGTCGGAAGAAACGACCATTGAGTAGTTCGTGCCGTCAACGACGGTTACTACATTTGCGAGATCGCCTGAAGAAACAGAGCCGCCCTGGTTCCATCGGATTGATTTGACCCAGACGTCCTCTGCGCTACCTCCTGTCGCGCGGACTTCCGCTGCGATGAAGCCGGTTGTTCCGATCGACTTACCTGACCCGGCTGTCGCAAGCGATGTCGTGTCAGGGTCCGAAGGACCGACGGCCATCGCGAGCGTACCGATCGTAAGTGTGCTGTTCATCGTGTGAGAAGCACCGACTATCGGAAGTGAGCCCGATACCGTTGCAGTCGTGTTGACTCCGATCACAGAGAGTGACCCGACCTGACCCGCGTAAGAGTCGAGGCTAGAGTTCATATCAGCTGCGACAGTGAGCATCTTGGACTGGCCCGGTTGCAGTGTTACTGCCGCATCGAGCGTCGCTTGATGATTGGAATTTAACGTCTTGGAACTGCCGATACGCATCGTTCCGTCGAGAAGAATGAGGCCTGAGAAGACTGCATCCTGCGCAAGGCCCGCGCGCTCGACTGTTACGCTATTTATCGTAACAGCAGCGGAGCTGTTGTTCGTGAGAGTGACGTTCGTGAACGGAACATTCGCTGCGTTTTCAGGAGCGAGCGAGTTTGCCGGCTGCATTCCTGCCATAATCGTGACGCTTCCCGTTACGGGAGGCGTTACGGGACCTGGGCCTGGACCTGGACCAGGACCAGGAGCTACTGTGCACAAGGCATTCGCCTTTGCGCGAGAGCTCGGACCCCAGAAACCGGTTCCTGCCGAAAGGCCGACCGGCGTCAAGATGTCGGCAGCGTATTTGTTCTGGAACTTGACGACTGCCGCCCTCGTTAATCCGCCGAAGAACGACGTCTCATTGCCCACAGAACCTGGGCCGCTTACCGCGACCTGCGTGTCAGCGAACTTGTTTAGGAATTTCTGAACTTCCATGACTTCGCCTCCCGAGTCACTTTGTTTATGATTTCTCGTGAAGGTGAAGCATGAGCTCGAGGACGCTCCTCCTTGGAGTGCCGCGAGTTGTGCCATCAGTGAATTGATCTGTGCCTGAAGATCGGAAACGCTCTGCGCTTTTGCCGGAGCGGCAAATGCAAACGAGAGACCGATAACGAGGCCGAAGCCAACGAGCACTGTGGCAACATTTGTTGCTAATGCTTTACTCATAGTTTTTATATTGACCTTTGTATCCCTTACCACTTTCGGATATCCAATGGATGCGAAATTGCAACCTGTTGAAAATCCTAAAGTGGTAAGGGACCGCACACGCATTCTTTCGACGAGAATGCACGTGCGTTGTGTGTCTTCTAATAATTACACCTAATAACCGAAGACAAACTAATAATTCATACTGACACGAGCGAATCTTTTTTATTCGTGCGCCAGTAATTTGCTAGCCCCTGTTACTCGCCTTAGGCAGTACAGCGGATTAGCACCAGTAAGGAATTTTGTCATGCTGTCATTCAGCCGATGCGGGACAATATACTGAAAAATTTCTGTATCGAAGATGAAGCAAGATGAAGATAAATAGTCGTGCGGACAAAAAGCCGCATTTTTTCGTTGCACTATTCAATTATCAAAGAGCTGAAAGAGTACACACTGCACGACGCGCATGGCTGCGGCATCTTACAGAACGCCCTTCCTTTGCCGAAAGGGCATCGCCGCAATTATATACCAGCAGCGTCTATGCTGCTTCAATTCGCCCTCCCCCACTTTGGGGATAACTCATGAGAAGAAAAAACGCCCAGACTGGGCTCTTTTTTCGACTCTAAGTTACCCCGAGAGAATACGCCACCGCGACATGGCAGTCAACCCCGTCAGAATCAGGCACATTTTGGGTCTCCTCGGCAAAAGTGCCGCCTTATTGAGCCACATTGCTGGCGTCCATTGCATGCACAATAAACGCTCTAGGCGAGCGAGTATTTGCTCCAACGCTTTCGACCTGTCTTCACCACGCGGCTTTTTGCAGCAAGATCGACAAGTTCCCGCTGAATCATTTTCTCGCTGTATTCGGGCAGATTTGAAGCAATATCTCTAATTCCAAATTGACCTCCGAGGCGCAATACATCTAATACTGCCCTCGCTCGCGGACTAAACTGCTCTCCCGATTCCCCTTTCAATTGGACGCCCGACTTGTCCTTTACAGTAACACTGTCCGATATGCTCCTGTCCTTTATGTCCGATATGGATTTAAGGCCTACGCTTGCTGATCTATCAGAATGGACAATTTGTCCTTCGACAGGCATAAGGTCGTCTTTTGAAATGGTAATTCTGTCCGCGAAGCCGGACCGCTGGGAGACATTCAAGAAATTCCCCAAATCATCGAGGGCCTCAACGATCACCTCCGCATTTTGTAATGAAACGTAACCTGCGATGGTAAATGTTCTCACTAAAGAAATGAGGTGCCGGAGTGTCGCATGAGCTCGTCGAATTCTCGTTGATCCAGAAATGCGCATGCCATCCCTGAGGAGCAATATGTCCGACAAAAGGCGGAGTGCAACGGCTCGGGCCATTTCTCGAACTGGTTCCCCCTGAGGAACGTGATTAGATATGAGGTGTATCGCCCCTACGATTCTTTCAGCTCTTCTATAGGCTTTCTCGCCCGAGGTATTCCGGCCAAAAGGATTCGTACGGACAACGTGAGTATCGAGAAATCGCGCTATTTCATCATGCATTTTCGTGTCTCTTACGTTGTCCATGATGTCTGTATGAATCGATGTCCATTGGAGGTCTTAACGGACAAGATATGTACATTTGAGATTATATATCGGTCAGGAAGCGACGCAACGACCTCGACTGCGTTTCTGACTTCGCCTTCTGTGACCCTTCAAAAGGTAAGAAGAGCGCACATGGTATGATGTTCGAGTGAAGAAAAAAAATCGCAGTAAAAAAACGAGTGGAGCAGAAAATGATGACGAGATAGCGCACGAACGTCGAGTCAGTGGTGAAGCGCTCCGTGGAGTTTCGGCAGTTTTTTTTGTAGCAACAGCGACTTTCCTCATTCTCGCGCCGTTTGATATAGCAGGAAAGGCCGGATCGCTTCTCTACACGTACCTTTCATGGTTATTGGGCGTTGGTTATTTTCTTCTACCGCTTTCGCTCGTGCTGCTTGCGGTTTTGATATTCAAATCATTTGAAAAAAGTTTTGGAGTTATACAGCTCGCGAGTATGTTCGTTTTTTTGCTCTCCGGTTTAGGTATGATAAATCTCGCTTTTCCGGGAGACGGAGGCGTCTTGGGCGCAGCAGTTACGAAACCTATGGTCGCGACAATCGATACGGCGGCCACCGTCATCTTTCTCGTCGCATTTACGATCGCATCGCTCGTCCTTGCGTTTGACATCCATCTCGGAGCGGTCCTTGTCTCTCTCCAAGAGCGATTGCGCGGCATTCGGAAGACCGGGGATGTTTCTGACGATATCTCACTCGCCCCAGTCATCGGATTGCCTGAAGGAATTGGGATCACAGAGGATGAAAGTCTGCGCGATCAATCAGGAGAGAGCGCCGCACCATCACCCGATACAAAGGCATTGGGCACGGACAAGTTGTGGCCCAAAAAAGATAGCGGGGATGGTTTTTCTGTTATTCTCGCGACGGGAAGCGCGTACACGCCGCCGCCCCTTTCGATCTTGAGTAAGAACAGGGGGAAGCCGGAGGTAGGTGACGTGAAGGCGAACATGAATATTATCAAGCGCACGCTCCAAAATTTCGGCATCCAAGTTGAGATGGATGAGGCATCGATTGGGCCGACGGTAACGCGCTATGCCATGAAGCCTGCAGAAGGTGTTCGACTTTCGAAAATAGTCGCACTCCAAAGCAATTTGGAGCTCGCGCTCGCCGCTTCCCCGCTGCGTATCGAGGCGCCAATACCCGGAAAATCTCTCGTGGGAGTCGAGGTGCCGAACATATCACGGACAACGCTTGGGCTTGCACCGCTCCTGTCTGATACTGCGTTCGTGCAATCGGACAAACCTCTCCTCCTATCTCTTGGGCGTTCAATTACAGGAATGCCTCATTTTGCGGATCTCGCGCGAATGCCACACATTCTGGTGGCGGGCGCCACGGGCGCGGGTAAGTCGGTGACGATACATAATTTTATTGTCTCAATGCTCTATCGCTGCGGACCGGAGCGTTTGCGCTTCATTATGATTGATCCGAAGAGGGTTGAGCTCACCGTATATAATTCTATACCTCATCTCTTAACGCCAGTCATCACTGACGCCAAGAAAGCAATACTCGCAATCAAATGGCTCGCAAAGGAAATGGAACGCCGCTACAACATCCTCGAGACTGAAGCAGTGCGTGACATCGCTTCGTATCATCAAAACGTCGTCGCACCGGCGCTTGAGAAAGCTGCGAAAAAAGGGAGCGAGCAAGCCCTGCCGGAGGCGATGCCGTATATCGTGGTCATTATTGACGAACTTGCCGACATGATGTCGGCATATCCGCGCGAGCTTGAAAGCGGCGTCGTGCGCCTCGCACAGATGAGCCGCGCAGTGGGCATACATCTAATACTTTCCACACAAAGGCCGTCGGTCAAGGTCATCACCGGGCTTATCAAAGCGAACATTCCGGCTCGTGTGGCGCTCCAGGTTGCCTCCCAAATCGACTCCCGCACTATTCTCGATACGGGAGGCGCCGAAAAGCTGCTCGGGGCGGGAGACACGCTCTTCCTCTCTGGAGAGATGTCGAAGCCAAGACGCATCCAGGCACCGTTTACATCAGAGGCAGAAGTCAAGCGTGTCGTTGCTCATATCGCTGCGGGAAGCGAGGGCATTTTGCCGAGCGAAATAGATTTCAGCGAAACAAGAAACGACACGGACTCATTATTCTCTTCGATGATAGAGAGCGATGGTGACGACGATGCACTATATGGGGAAGCAAAGCAAGCCGTCGTGGAAGCGGGCAAAGCGTCAACGTCGTACTTGCAGAGAAAATTGCGTGTCGGCTACGCACGGGCTGCGCGCCTCATCGACCTTTTGGAGGAGCGCGGCGTCATCGGTCCTGGCGATGGCGCACGACCACGCGAAATAATCGGCCTGCCTGCCGGCAGGCAGGCGCTGGACAACGCGGATGAACTTGTCGCTACCGCCGAAAAAGAAGACGGGTTTGACGAGCGATTATGAGTTTCACTGTATTCTATTCTTATCCCGGCAGCACTTTTGCAAAACGTGTTCAGATCGTATCAACGTACGCAAATTCGCAGGCAGCCGAGGCAGCGCGCTTCGCCCAGCAAGGTATGGCCTATTCGGCCACGCGCGCTGCATGTGATATAGCGGCAAAAGTGCAGCGGGATGTAAGACTTTCTAAGCTCATTACATTCGCTAACAAAATCTAACATGTTACCCTACCGAGACAGCACGTTCGCGCGAATCGCATTTGGGATCTTCTTTCTCGTTGTTATTTTGTACGCATACTTCGAAGCGCGCGGATTGGTCTATGGGCCGAGAATTACAGTGCCGTCGGAGACAATGATTGTCCAGGACCCTTTTATAGAGATCACTGGGAAAGCGGAGCGCATCGCAACGCTCGCGATGAACGGGAAAATTATCCCGGTGACGGAAGAAGGAGTCTTCGCAGAGGCCTATCTGCTCGCGCCCGGCTACAATCGTATCGCGCTTCGCGCGGAAGATAAGTATGGCAGATCGAAAGAGCGTTTCATTGAGATATTGTATGTGCCTGCCCCAATCCCAGAAGAGCTCGCCACCACAACAACTGCCGCAGTAGCGCCTGAATAGTCCTTGGGTATACTGAAGCGAAAGATATGGTCCTGACAAAAAAAGAGAAAGCTCCGCCGAAAACGACAGGCACGGGCAGCGATAAAGATATTGAACGGGCTATTTCAAACATCAAAACAAAGTTCGGCGACGAAGCCATCATGAAATTGGGCGATCAGCCCAAGGTGGATGTGAATGCGATTCCGACTGGTTCTGTGGGCGTTGACTGGGCGCTCGGTATCGGCGGTCTTCCGCGCGGCCGCATCATCGAGATTTTCGGTCCGGAGAGCAGCGGGAAAACCACATTGAGCCTGCATGTGATCGCGGAGGCACAGAAAAAGGGTGGAATTTGCGCTTTCATCGACGCAGAGCACGCGGTGGACCCTGAATATGCAAAAAAGATCGGTGTCGACATCGCCTCCCTTCTCATATCGCAGCCGGATACCGGAGAGCAGGCGCTGGAAATCGTCGAATCGCTCGTCAGGAGCGGGAAAATAGATGTCATCGTCATTGACTCGGTCGCCGCGCTTACGCCAAAAGATGAGATCGAAGGAGACATGGGCGCACAGCATGTCGGCAAGCAGGCGCGGCTCATGTCGCAAGCCCTCCGGAAGCTGACTGCAATAGTGTCAAAAACAAAAACGGTTGTCATTTTCATCAATCAGATACGCATGCAAATCGGCGTGATGTTCGGAAATCCGGAAACAACAACTGGAGGCAAAGCCCTTAAGTTTTACACATCTGTGCGCATCGACATACGCCGCATCGCGCAGATTAAAAAGGGCGATGAAACGATGGGCGGCCGGCATCGCGTGAAGATCGTCAAAAACAAAGTCGCCGCACCATTTCGCGCCGTCGAATTCGATCTCATGTACAACGAGGGCATCTCAAAAGAGGGAGAAGCGCTCGCGCTCGGTGAGAAGCTCGGCCTCGTAGAGAAATCTTCCGGCGGCTCGTATTCGTACACGCCGAAAGGCGGCGAGGAAGTAAAGCTCGGCCGCGGCTATGACGCAGCGCGCACATATTTGCGCGATAACAAGAAAGTCGCAAACGAGATTTTCAAAGAAATCCGCAAGTCGCTCGCGAGCGGCGGTATTTCGGCGAAACCCGCTGCGGAAAATACAGAATAAATAACTCAATCAATCCGATGGAAAGCCCGACATCAAGCGAGCAATTGCCAGATACGGTTGACCTATCTGAAGACTTTCTCAGTCTTACAAATGAAGATTTCCATGTCTGCCTCCGAAAATGGCGCAAAGTGCCACTTCTCACAATTCGCATTGATTTATCCGATATTCAAGAGCCGAAAAAATTCGTGCATCAGGCGCAACGGCTAAAAGCGTTCCTTGAGTATAAACCAGAACAGCAGCGGCGCAGCGCAACAATCGTCGGCCGACCAGAACAGAAGCGCTGGGAAGAAAACGCCCTCGGTTCAGGCGTGACATTTGAGCCGAAAACTGCCGAGTAATCTATTTCGTTCGAACGTTAAATGTTCTACAATACGACTCCTCTATGAAAATCCGCAAAGCGGCCATCAAGGATTGGCCGGCGATAAAGAAACTTCTGTGCGAATTCCCTGATAAGTTGATGCAGAAGCATTTGCCAAAACCTTCTGCTTTTTTTGTAGCGATTGTAGATGGAAAAATCGTCGGTTGCTGCGCGCTCGACGTATATTCGAAGCGCCTCGCTGAACTCCGCAGCCTTGCTGTGACAAAGAAATCCCAGGGCCAAGGCATAGCGTCAAAGCTGGTAGCGGTATGCGTGGCTGCCGCGAGAAAAAAGAAGATCTACGAAGTCCTGGCAATATCCGGTTCAGAAAAATTTTTCGCAAAACACAGCTTCCATACATTCCATCAAGAAAAATACGCCCTCCTCAACATTTTGGGCTAATTGCTCGAACAAAGGCAGCGTGCTTTAATGCCGCCCGGAACCCCCACGTTTTGTGGGCACAAGGAGACAACAGTGATAACAAACTACCTGGCACAAGAAACGCGCACAACATTCCGATGTATCGGATGCGGCAAAGACACCAGTCTGTTCGCTGAACGGTCCTTCAAATGTGCTGCCTGTGGAAACCTTCTGCAAGTTCATCATGAATTCCCGCGGCTGTTGCAGGGCGACATTAGTGAGCTGAAAGACGTCTTCGATCAACGCGCGGCGCCGAGACTCGATACTTTCGAAGAACCCGACCGCATATCCGGCGTTTGGCGTTTCCGCGAGCTGGTTATGCCCTCGCTCCCGGACGAGCACGTTGTCACGCTCGGCGAAGGGATCGTGCCAATAGTCTGGGCCGGCCTTCACTTGCGGGACTGGGTGGGAGGCGACCTCGAGCTCTCGCTCATTCTCGAAGGGCAGGGACCTACAGGCTCGTTCAAGGATTTCGGCGGCACTGTCATGGTGAGCAACGCGAAAGCCGCTGGCAACCGGCGGCATATGGTGCTCGCGTCATCACAGTGCCTGGCGATTTCGACGCCTGCATGCACTTCCTGAAAGAGCTAGTCGAGAAATGGGGCGTCTATCCCGCCAACAGTATCAATCCGACACGCATCGCGGGCCATCAAGCAACAGTTTTTCTGATTGCCCAGGCCCGCGGATGGATACTGCCAGACTGGATTGCCGTGCCAGTAGGAAATGGCAGCAACAGTTCGTCGGTCGGAAAGGCGATGCGCACACTGAAAAGACTCGGCTTCGTCGAACACACGTCGCGCATTCTGGGATGCCAGGCAAGTGCAGCGGCGCCGCTTCACTCGTCGTGGACAAAGATGCTGCTTGCGAACGAGGGTACGCCTGATCTTGACCTGTGGTGCAACACCTATCGAGCGGTAGCCGCGCGCGACACAATCGCGAACGCGATTCGAATCGGCGACCCTGTTTCTCGCGAGAAAGTCATGCGAGAAATCATCTGGTCGATGGGCGCAATGGAAGTGTCGAGCGAGGTCGACCTCATCGCAGGTATGCACGCATGCGCTCGAGACGGCTATCTGGTGTGCCCGCAGACCGGCGTGGCTCTCGCAGGCATACGGAATGCAGTTCGCAGTGGGGTGATCAAGCCCGGCGCGAATGTTGCCGTCGTTTCGACCGCTACAGGACTCAAATTCGCCGGAGCCTACGAAAGCTGTGTGCTTGATCGTACTGAACGCGCAACGTGCGCGAGCGCAGAAGCGGTTGCTGAAGTTCTCTCCCTCTGATCCGCAACGGATCTTCGAGCGCGGCCGCGATGCTGCGCTCGTTTTTGTTGGACAGAGGGCATTTTTTGAATACAATGCTGCCTTATGTCCATGTTGTCATATAACGAAGTTCTGCCGAAAAGAATTATCATTCTCGACGGAGAACCGTATGAGGTTCTCTCTTCATGGGTGTTTCGCAAGCAGCAAAGGAAACCGGTGAATCAGACGAAGCTTCGCAATTTGAAAACCGGCGGCATGGCGGAACACACCTTCCACGTGTCGGATAAAGCGGAGGAAGCAGAAATCGACGCATCCACTGCGAAATTTATCTATGAAAAAAACGGCGAATGGTTCTTCCACGATTCGAAAGATAAATCGAAAAGATTCACGCTCGACAATGATCATGTCGGGGATGCGGGAAAGTACCTCAAGAGCGACACGGAGGTAGAGGTACGATGGTTCGACGAAAAACCGATACAGGTGAAGATCCCCGTCAAAATGGACCTTACGGTAAAGGAGGCACCTCCGAATACACGCGGCAACACGGCGCAGGGTGGCAACAAGGTTGTCACGCTCGAAACCGGAGCAACGCTGACTGTGCCGATGTTCGTCGAAGCCGGCGATACCGTGCGCATCAACACCGAAACGGGAGAATATGTCGAGCGTGTTTAATTCCTTCAGCCAAGTGAAGAAATTTCTCCTCGCGGAGTCTCTGGAAGCGCGCGAGATTGGTTCCGCCGAAGGCGGATCGCGCGCTGAAGCTTAAGGACAAATTCCGCTGGAGAATTTGTCCGGGCTCCGCGAGGAGAAATTTTCGAACGCCTTTTCTATTTTTGAATGTACGGAAGCAATCCCATAAACCGCGCACGCTTAATAGCCGCCTCGACTCCTCGCTGCTGCTTTGCGGTGAGTCCTGTTTTCTTGCGGCTGACAATGCGGCCATGCGGGTTCATGAACTGCCGGAGCAAGTCGACATCTTTATAATCGACGAACTGAATATCATTTTGTGTCAAAATATTACTACTCATACTTGTGTCTACTTACTACTAACTACTTTCTACTAACTAGAATGGGATATCGTCCGGATTGATATCCTCTTTCGGATACTCGATCCCCCCTCCTTGAGCTTCTGCAGGTTCAGCCTCTCCGGGGCGGCGGCCGCCTGGGCCTCCGCTTGTCGAAGGGCCTCCTCCTTGCGGCCCGAACTGAACACGATCCGCAACGACTTCCGTGCGGTAATGTTTCTGCCCGTCTTTTTCCCAATTGCGCGTCTGGAGGCGGCCCTCAACCAATACCGATCTCCCTTTTTTCATATACTGCGCGACAGTATCCGCCTGACGTCCAAAAACAACAATATTGTGGAATTCCGTCTGTTCCTGCTTTTTGCCGTCGCGATCTCGGAACACCCGATTCGTCGCAATCGAAAAGTTCACGACATTCATGCCGGACGGAAGCGCCTTTAATTCCGGGTCACGCGTGAGATTGCCGAAGAGAATGACTTTGTTGATGTACATAACAGATAGCTTGTAGCTCTCAGCTTATAGTTTGTAGTTGAAAAGGCAAAGTCTTTATTCTTCCGTAATTTCTTGAATGGCCTTTTCAAGATCGGCCTCTGAAACAGGTGCTGTTGACTCCTCGGAAGGAGCCCGTCGCACTGACGATTTAATCGTATCGGTGCGCTTCACCTCGCGCAGCGTCGGCGCCTTCATACGAGCCCTCGTGTCTTCCCGCACAGTCTTCCAAATGATAAAACGCATATAGTTCGGATTCTGCTTCAGGCTTTCAGTGAGTGCCCGAACTATTGCTCGTCTTCCTTCGAATTTGATCCAGCCGAAATAGGCGCGGTCATAATCTACATTCCGCTCGCCTTCGCGCACAGAAATCGAGTATGCGAGCTTCGTCAAGGACGGCGCGCCTTCCGTGATGAACGAACCCCCTTCCTTTTCAATGACAGCGCGCAGAGCACCCACGATCTTCTCCAGATCCTCCTCTTTTACAGCCGGTGCGATATGATAGCCGATCTCGTAGATTTGTAGAGTATCATCACTTTCGTTTTTTGATGGAGCAACGTCGAGAAGCGCATCTGCACCTCCCGATACTTCAATCTCCTTTTCTTCAGATGATGTTTCGTTGGAAACTACTTGCATATGATTTGTGTAGCGAGCACTTTAACACGCCGCACAGACGCTCGCAAATTCCAGCTATATGCCGAACATGCGCTGGGCATTCGCAAAAATTCGTTCTGCTATTACATCGACGTCTGCCTTTCGAATCCTCGCGATTGCTCGCACAACTTCCGTGACATATAACGGTTCGTTTCGCTTCCCCCGATGCGGCACGGGAGCGACATATGGCGCATCAGTTTCTGTAAGAAGCATGTCCAAAGGTGTGTTTTGTACGACCTCATCGTAATCATGCGTGAACGTAAGAACTCCGGTAAATGAGAGTGCGAATCCCAAATCGAGAAATTGCTTTGCAATGTTCCAGTCTCCCGCAAAAAAGTGTACATCTCCCCTTACTTTCGCATGTGACATTATTATTTCGAGCGCATCTTCGTATGCATTTCCGCCGCGGCTTATGCTTTGGCGGGCAGACCTGATATGGAGCATGAGCGGCTTGCTCACTTTGTTGGCTAGCTCAATATGCTGAATGAAAACTTCTCTTTGCACCTTTTGAGACTCCGGCTCCAATCGATAGTAATCGAGCCCGCATTCGCCTATCGCTATTGTTTTTGGCGAGCGCGCTAATTTTTCATACAGCGCCATGTCAAACACCTCGCCTCGCGATGTAAATCCGCCGGCTGGCGGACTTCCGCTCTCCCCCAATTCCTGCACGTCATGGTGCGAGCGGCTCGTATGAATCGGGTGCAGGCCGATAGTCGCGTACGCGCCGTCGAACTTTTCCGCGAGCGCTACCGCCGCCGCCGACGTATCCTTTTGCGTCCCTACGATGTTCATGATGACGCCCGCTTTTCGTGCGCGCTCCATCGTCTCGACACGGTCTCCGTCAAACGCTGCGAAATTCACATGCGTATGAGCGTCAAAGTATTTCATATAGCTCATCATAATTAAATATCTTTATCCTAATGTTCTTAAGAACATTGGAACTTATTCTTTACGGGGAAAAAGAGTCTCGGGTTTCTTATTCGCTTTTATCGCTGCCCTGATCTTACCTGCAGTTTCAGGCATGATCGGTTCGACCATGTTGCATATAGCTGAAAGCTCATTTACGTAAAGCGCTATCATGGCTTTACCGATAACCGGGTCTGTTTTGACTACGTTAAACGCCTTCTCCTCAGCTAGCTTTCGGTCCAATCGCTGAACTGCGCTCGAGATAAAATTTGTAGCTTCATGGAATTCGAACGCGTCGAGAGCACGTGCAAAGTAATCAGGAAGCTGCGTGGCGCGATTAGGACTTGTAACTGTGATACTTACAGCGGAATTAGTTTCAGAAAGCTGCATGATCCGCGATGTTAAATTCCCGAGACCGTTTGCGAGATCGGCATTATAGGCCTCCTTAAATCGCTCCATAGTGAAATCTGAATCCTCGAAAGGATGGATGTGCCGCGCGAGGAAGTAGCGCACTGCGTCAGCGCCATAATCACCCACGAGTGCAATAGGATCGATGACGTTGCCGAGCGATTTGCTCATCTTCTGTCCTCCGACAGTAATGAAGCCGTGGATGACTATCTGCTTTGTTGGAGGAAGACCTGCGGAGAAAAGCATCGCCTGCCACATGGCCGCCTGCTGGCGTATCTGATCTTTTCCCGCGAGCTGAAGCGCAATTGGATTCTCCACCGTTCCCCAAAACTTCCTAAAATTTGGCTCGTCGTCTGGCCATCCGAGTGTTGATATGTAATTCACCAAGGCATCAAACCAGACGAACATCACATGCGAGGGATCATCGGGTACGGGGACTCCCCAGGGCATCTTCTCTGCGAGACGCGAGATGCTGAAATCTTCCAAACCCCGCTCGACGAATTTTTTTATCTCATTAAACCGAAATGCGGGAACGACAAAATCTGGCCTATTTTTGTACATTTCCAAAAGTTGCTCGCGATATTTTGAAAAGCGGAAAAAATAATTCTCCTCGTCAATGAGTTCAAGCTCGAGATTCGGATGCAGAGGACATCTGCCGTTCACCAATTCCGAATCGGTTTTCTCGAGTTCGCAGCCAACGCAGTACTTTATCGTGTAATTCTTTTTATAGATGTCGCCATTTGCAAGACATCGTCGCCAGAATTCCTGCGCCGCAGCTTTGTGATGCGGATCAGTTGTCCTTATAAAAACAAGGTTCGGGAACAAGTTCAGAGCTTCTTTGAGCGCGCGGTATTTGTCCGCGCACTCATCGACATACCGTTGCGTCTCCTTCCCTTCTTCGAGAGCTTTCCGATAAATCTTGAGTCCATGCTCGTCGGTTCCCGTATTGAAGAAAACTTCATCACCCATCAAAGCTCTGTATCGCGCAAGAATATCCGCTTGAACGATTTCAAGCGCGAATCCGATGTGCGGATCCGCATTCACATACGGCAGAGTCGTCGTGATGTAGTACGCTTTCGGCTTCTGCATGGAGGCTAGGTCTTGCCGTTCTTTTCAAACGCGCGCCTTTTTTGGAAATCTTTTACGAGCTCCTGGATAGTGCCTGCCGCCGGAACAGACAGAAGCACGCCCAAAAATCCGGCGAGCTTTGCCCCGATGATAAGTGCGAGAATCACCAAAAGCGGCGGAACGCCGACGACACGCGTGACAACCAGCGGGTAGATAAGATGGTTCTCGAATTGCTGCACAATAATGTAGAGCGCGACAGTGAGAAGTCCGAGCGTCACGCCTCCGTCCACGAGCGCGATCATGACGGCCGGCACCGCCGCGAGTATGGGACCAAATACCGGAATAATTTCGAATACCGCTGCGATAACTGCCAACGTGAGTGCGTGCTTCACGCCTAAAACCGTGAGACCCAGATACACCAGAACGCCAACGATGACAGCGAGAAGCAGTTGACCCTGCATCCATAGTCCGATCTTGCGCTGCGAGCGGCGCCACAGATCGAGTGCATATTCTTGATATTTCAGCGGCGTAACAACGCGCAAAAAATCGTCAACCCCTGTTTCAACAAGAGCGAAATAAAACGAAAAGACCACGATGAGAATGAACGAGAAGACACCGCCGAAAATAGCGCTTGCCGCCTGGAACGCTCCGCCGAATGCGCCGCCGAATCCGAGCGCACTGCGAATACTCTCCATAATGGTGCTCGCGGAAATATCATTCGGGATCGGCGCTCCCACGATGCGCGCATATTCACTAAATGCGCCAAGCGAATTTATCGCATCGAGATATGCCGGCAAAGAAGAGACGAACGTCGACAAATCTTCCAGCACCGACGGCAGAAAGAAATAGAAAATACTGAAAAACGCGGCGAACATTATAAGGTACACGAGAATCACGGAAATAAGCCGTGGGAGTTTGCGGCGCATGAGCGAACGCACTGCTGGCTCGATTGCGGAGGCGATAACAACGGCCGTTATCACAATCAAGAGAATGTCGCGAAGGTAAAAAAGAAACCACACGGCAAGCACAAGGAGGATCGTCTTTATGATCGTGCCGAAGGTTATGGAGATAGTCTGGGGGCGGTCGTCCATAGCGACAATCGTAGCATAGTACCAATGTGAGAGCGAAAATAAGCAATAAGCAAAAGGTCCCGCGTGGGGACCTTTTCTGGGCACGAGGGCGTTCACTTTTCGAGCGTGACGAAATAATCACGCCCGTTAAGTCTGTCAT
Source organism: Parcubacteria group bacterium GW2011_GWA2_51_10 (assembly GCA_001004265.1). Taxonomy (GTDB): domain Bacteria; phylum Patescibacteriota; class Minisyncoccia; order Phycocordibacterales; family UBA2100; genus UBA10103. Next base: position 29,590 of record LCQS01000017.1, read on the forward strand.
TCAACGTCCTGAAAGCCGAGCACCATGAGGCACCGTCGGGATACATGAACCGTATCCAGGTTCTCCCATGGGAATCCGCCCACGTAACGTCCGGGAAGTACAGGTTACGCCGCGAGCCGCCGCGCTCCGACTTCTCTCTACCCCAGCTCGTTTCGAGACAGATCTCATCGCACGCAATAAGAGCGTCAATCATGTTCGGATGCCCCAATGCGAACGATCGTATCGAACTCAGTGCGGTTAGCCCGCCCACTCCGCCGCGAGTTATTTGACGCCGGTCGCGATGACGGCGAGCACGCAAATCACCGACAAACATTTCAGCACCGCGCTTTTCGATAATAACGTGACCACTTATCGTTTCCGCGTTTGGATTTATCGTCCAGCTCTCATCGAACTGCAGGAGTGGTGCGTCGAGATCGACTTCGACGCAATTACGGCCGAGTATGCGTATGCGGCCTAATGCCACAAGCGCAAATTTGTCCATTGTCGCCATTGCTATCTCCTTGTGCCTCGATGTGCAATCCGAGGATTGGTTTAAGACCCAACGGCCGCGAATTATAGATTATGCGAATCGTGTTGCCAAATCTGCTATCAAAACTCGTTCCTGCTTCCCCGTATCCCGATCTCGCACAGTGACCGTGTCATCTTCGAGCGTCTGGAAGTCGATCGTGATACACGCGGGAGTGCCGATCTCGTCCTGCCGACGATAACGCTTTCCGATGTTGCCGTTGTCGTCCCACATGATTTGCGGCACCTCTCTTTTGAGAGAAACGTAGACCTCCCGCGCTTTTGAAACGAGTTCCGGCTTGTTCTTGAGAAGCGGGAAAACCGCAGCAGAAACCGGCGCTATCTTCGGATTCAATTTCAAGTATACGCGTTTCTCGCCGCCGAGCTCGTCTTCCACGTAGGCAGCGGTAAGAATGGCAAGCACAAGGCGATCAACACCGTAGGACGGTTCAATCACGTGAGGACAGAACTTCTCTCCGCTCTCATCGTTCTGATACGATAGCTCGACGCCTGATTCTTTTGAATGTGCAGAGAGGTCGAAATCTGTGCGGTATGCAAGGCCAGCAAGCTCTTTGCGTCCAAATGGGAAATCAAATTCGAAATCAATGGTTCGCCGGGAGTAGTGAGCCCGCTCATTTTCGGGGACCTCAAGCTCATGAACCAACTCTCTTGGTATGCCTAGCATAGCAATGTATCGATATGTTTCTTGCCTCCATTGCTCAAAATTACTTTCCCACTCTTCTGGGCGCACGAAGTATTCCACCTCCATCTGTTCGAATTCGCGCGTGCGAAAGAGAAAATCGCGCGGAGCGATTTCATTTCTAAATGCTTTCCCTGTCTGGGCAATTCCAAAAGGCAGTCTCGGGTGGAATGAGTCCATTATGTTTTTGAAATTAACGAACATTCCGCCTGCCGTCTCTGGTCGCAAATACACAATGGAGGATTCATCCCCTGTCGCACCAATGTGCGTCTTGAACATCATATTAAACTGCCGGAGGGGCCCGAACTCGCCGCCACACTCAGGGCACTTTTTCTCCACTTGATCGGGACGGTAGCGCCGCTTGCATTTCTTACATTCAACGAGAGGATCGGAAAACCCGCTCACATGCCCGCTCGCTTCCCACACTCTCGGGTTCATTAAAATTGCCGCGTCGACGCCATACATATCATCACGCTCTTGTACGAAGAGGCGCCACCAGAGATTCTTGATGTTGTTTTTAAGTTCGATTCCGAGGGGCCCGTAATCCCACGTACCCGCGAGTCCTCCATAGATTTCACTGCCGGGATAAATAAACCCCCGACGCTTTGCCAGCGACACAATTTTCTCCATTGTTACACCGCTTTCACTCTGCATTGTTTGAGTGTACTACGTTCTACGTACTACGTTCTACTTTCTAGTTCTACCTCACAACAGTAGCTTCCAAGGGCGAGAATCCCCTATCGCCGATAATGTTCGTCGTAACATCCCGCACTGCTTTTGTAACGACCGCGCCCGTGGCCGAATCAATGCCAGTGAGGGTAATTCCCTGTAAGAGCACGGGCTCTTCGCCTATTTGACTCGTCGACGGCGTAAAACCAACCGCGATTTCCGCCCATCGGATCGGGGAGCTAATGCCAACACCGGATGCTATGTCGCCTATTCTCCACGTCAGACTGCCGTCACTTACGTTAAAGGAAATATCTTCTCCCGCTTCCGGCTTGTACATTCCGAGCGAACGCACGTAGGGCGGCATCTGTGCCGTGAGCCGGGCGTTCTGTATCGCATTCGTCGTATTGGTCACTGTAAAAAGAATCGCATACGTAGTTTCCTGATTCGCTCTCGGCGGCAGTGGCCCCGTACTGACAAAAGGGTTCTCATAATAGAGACCCTGCGCCGCAACTTCCAACTCGCTCGCGAGTTTTAATGTTTTGCTCGCTGTTGCCCGAAGATTTCCCGGCACCCCCGTTTCCGAAAGACGTTTACCGGCGGCGTTGGTGCTGATAACGATGCTCGGATTCTGAATTCCGAAGGGCAGAGGCTGCGGAACCTGGAATGAAAAGCCAACGGTGCCGCTTCCTCCCGCGGGGAGGGAGGAGAGAGAACCGCCTGTTGTGGTTTTGTCCCACAGAATTGCGCTGTCGGAAGAGCGATAGTAACCGTCGGTCGAACGGACGCTCGCCCCGTCAATTTCGATTCCAGAAAGACGCGCGACAATTACCGCGTCGGTTATTGCCGTCGACAGATTGTTTTTCCATTCAATGGAAACATTCACCGATTCTCCGGGAGCAACGATAGTCGCCGCCTCGCGGCCTTGGGGGTTTCCGCTAAAAGACTCTCCGGGGCTTCCGCTCCCTTCTTCTTTCTGCACTGTGATAGAGAGGCTGAGGAAAGCCTGCGAAATAACCATGCGGTGCGAATAATCCGCGACTACTGTTTCCAGAATGGCGCCCCCCTTGTCCTTGCGCGTCCCGACTGATGTGCGGAATATGCGCTCGTCGCCTTCTTCTCCGGTGAGCGTGCCGCGGAGCGTCACTGACACGCGCTCCCCCGGATTTATATTCCCCAACGCCCAGAGCCCTGGCCGCTCGGGGCGAGGATCACCCGAGCTAAATGCGAAGCCAAATGGGTAGTCAATCTTGAGAAGCACGTCATTGACAGGTGCAGGCGCGTTCGATGCAACCGTCACTGTAAGGAGCACCTGCTGCCCAGAGACAGTCTCAGTATTGCTCTCGACGGATATCGAAAGCGACGACGAGCTAAAAACTAATTCATAATCCAAAGACGTTCCTATCGCAACTCTCCGTTCCGGTTCGTCCGTTGTCCCTGGAGCGTGCGTGCCCAAAGGAAACGTAATGACGAGATCGGCAAGATCGAGTGCCGCACGATTGTTGTTGGTTATTACGATCTGCAATTTTGTCGGCTCGCCGCCCGCTATGCGCGTCGGCGCAGAAATAGAAATGGCAGGAGGGGTCGGCTGGGAGCCGGCGCCGATTGTAAAATAGTAGGCGAGAAACGCGACGGCGCCGATAAGAAATGCGAAGCCCGTTATGAGGAGCCAGCGTCCAATAGTACTCATCACCTTTCCGCCTACGGCTACTGCCGCCGTCGCAGGATGCGGCGGCGGCATCTCTTTGCGCCACTCTTCAGAGACGGGGAGTGACTCTTCATCCATCTCGCGCCGAGGGCGATCCTTCAGACGCGACGAAAGCGAGCGCGAATACATCGCGCGACGCAGGCGATCTATCTTTTCTTCGTCCTGTGGCGAGTTCTCCATCACTCAATGATACCAGAATTCTTAACTGAACCGTCGTCGTATTATAAATGAGTCTCGGTGATCGCTCGATTAATCGACGCGATAAGTGCCGGCTCCAATGCTTTTGCTTCACGCAAATGCGGCTCCGTATATGCCGTGTGCGCAAAGAGAGCGGTCCCTAAGGCTTCGGAAGAAATGTATCCGAGCGCAAAAAGAGTGCGGGCCACACACAAGAGCTCTATCGGCGCGGTAGCTGCGCGCGAAGTATTCTCCATGAGTGCAGCATGCGCGTGAGATAGAACTTCAAAAAGGTATTCGTTTGATTCCTCGCCCGCTACAAGGCGCGTAACAAGTTCTGCGATCCGCGCGAATGCGGCAATAGAGCGTGGATCCGCGCCCTCCGAACCAGAGAGGGCCCGTGCGCCGGCAAGCCGCCAACCGCCCGACCCACGCACAAGCGATACGGATGCGCGCGAATAATTTTGCACGGCGTAGCGCATTTTTGATTTTTCCGCCCGCACAGCTCGCGCTCGCGCGCGAATAAGCCCAAACTCTTTCGTGTAGAGCGCAATCGTACGATCGGCTTCTCCGCTCACACGATTTCCGAGGACAAGTGCTTCAGTGTGATATTTTTGGTACATGAGAAAACAGCTTCTAGCTTCTAGCTTGTAGCTTGTAGGATACTTTTCCCTGATCGATCAAAAACTCATCCGGCAATGGTTCTTTGCTGAACCCGACGTTATGAACATTAACAGATGTGCAGATATCCGTTTTGTGTTTTTCAATTATAGTGCGCACATTTTCAGATACATGCAAAGATAGGTCAACTACATCTCGCGGATTGAGTCCCGCCTCTTTGCGCGCACTCTGAACTGCACGGATAAATTCGCGGACGAAGCCTTCCTCACGCAGTGCGTCCGTGAGGATCGTATCCAATTGTACTTCATCATCATTAAGATTGGGATCGAGCACGACTTCTTTTACATTCACTTCTTCAGCAATTATTGAAAGAAGCGTATCGCGATCGCGGGAAGGCGGCAAGGCTTTGAGGGGTACCGTCAGCTTAGAAAGCGGTTGGCGCACGCGGATTTTCGCCGCGCTTCGCGCCTCGAGTGCATTCGAAACGATGCGCCGCGCTGCCGCCATTTTCGGGAGCGTCGATTCTTTGCCGAACAGCCTCGCAAAAAATGCGCGGCGGCGCGGCAAAGGCCAATCCTCCAGATGAACGCTTTCCTTCGCGCCTCCGATACCTCGATATATGCTCTCTGCAAGAAAGGGCATGAAAGGCGCTATTAGTCTCGAAACACCGAGTAGAACTTCTTTCTGCGTTGCGAGTGCGTACTGTTTGTCAGAAGCGCATCCGTCACATCAGTGATTACTTGGTCGAGACGCTCGAAGACCCACCGATCGAGGAGATGCTCACTTTTTCTTCCTTCTGTCGTTCCATCGTATTCGGATTTATAGAGCTCGAAGAATTTATATGTGTTCCACAGAATTCCGATGACGCGGTTGTGCGCATCGCGTACATCCTCGTCGCGAAAATTTAGATCTTCCGCCTGCATGACGACGCTTCCTAAGAGGTGGAAGCGGAATGCGTCAGCGCCGTATTGGTCGAGAAGAACTAACGGATCCGTGTAATTCCCTTTCGATTTCGACATTTTAGAGCCGTCGGCTGCGAGAATCGTTCCCGTCGAAACCACGTTGCGAAATGTGAGCCGATTGAAAAGAAGCACCCCCATCGCGTGCATATAGTAGAACCATGTGCGCGTTTGAGCTATATATTCAGCGATAAAATCGCCAGGTGCTCTTTTTTCAAATTCTTTTTGATTTTCGAATGGGTAGTGATATTCGGCAAAAGGCATCGAAGCCGATTCGACCCAGCAGTCGACCACTTCCGAAATGCGCTCATACTCCCGCCCCTCGTCGTCGGCGAGAACAAGATTATCCGTATATGGGCGATGTAGATCGAGTTCGTAATCGCGATTGACAGGTATAGGCACAAAAGGAAGCTCCTTCATTTCTCCCACCTTCGGGTATTCGCGCATTCGCCGAGCGAGAGCCTCCGCTTTTGAGTCACCTTCCGATGCGGCAACGAGCATCCACAGCGGCGTGCCATGAGACACAATTAAAATATTTTTATTCTTGTGAGTTCTCTCGAGCTCCCACAACATCTCGCCCATTCTTCGCTTAACGTCAGTGTAGGTCTCGCCCCCTTTCGGGCCTCGCGTGAAGTGCTCGAGCCGCTCGGGAAATGCCGCCCGATATTCTGAGCGGAGCCTTCCCTCAAAAACACCAAATGCATTCTCAACAAGACGATCGTCAAAAAATACATTCTCCTCCGGAACATTAAACCTCTCCGCCGCGAGAACTGCCGTTTCTTTCGTGCGCTGGAGCGGCGATGAGTAGATTATGCTGATTTCCGCATTGAAATCCGCGAGTGATTTTCTAATCCTGTCTCTGCCGTCCGCGGTGAGGTGTATATCTGCGTCGGGATTCGAACTCACGATATCTCGCGCATTCGAATCGGACTCCCCATGCCGCATGATGAAGTATCGATTGCCACTTTTTTTGACTCTCGCTTTTAGTTCATTAAGAGAGCCGATGACCATAACCCTCTTGCCTCCCTTCTCTTTCCAGATCGGTAATGGAGAGGCCCAGAAGCGATTGCGCGAAATCGTCCAATCGGGAGCAGTTTCAACGATGTTCTTGAATCGTCCATGCTTCAGATGCCCTGGGATCCAGTTCACTTTCTCATTCTCCCCGAGCATTCGTTCTTTAACCTTCTGGATCTTGATGAACCACGAGGAGACGGCATTGTAAATGAGCGGTGTGCCGCATCGGTAACAGTGCGGATATGAGTGTGTGTAATTTTTCTTTTCAAAAAGAAGGCCGCGCGCTTCGAGATCGTGTTTAATGTCACGCTCCGCGTCCTTCACATACTTTCCTCGCAAGAACGCAGGCACCTGCTCGTTATAATTCCCACTCGCGTCCAAAAGCTGCACCATCGGAAGTCCAATTTTCTGGCCGAGCGCGAAGTCATCTTCCCCGTACATGACGGCCGTATGCACGATCCCCGTGCCCTCTTCCGTCGAAACAAAATCCGCTGCATACACTCTGAATGACTTTGGGGATCGGAGCGCAGGAATTTCAAAAAGCGGCTCATATTCGACACCGATCAATTCATCACCTTTCATTTCCTCAATGATCTCATCGCTCTCCTCGAGAATATTTTTTGCAGCAACGAAATACCCTCCAGCTCTTTTAAAAAGCGCGTACCCGATGTCTTTCCCGATCGCAAGTGCGAGGTTTCCCGGGAGCGTCCACGGCGTTGTCGTCCATGCAAGCAGATACGTGTCTTCTGCCCATTTATAATCTTCGGGGTTGCGCATCTTGAATTTCACGGTGACTGCCTCTTCCGTGATGTCCTTGTACGTTTGATCCATCGCTATCTCCGCTTTCGCGAGCGGCGTTTCGCAATGGGTGCAGTACATGAGAACCTTGCGACCTTCATACAAAAAAGCTCGCTCATATAATTTCTTGAGCGCCCACCAGACGCTTTCGATGTAGCTGTTATCCATCGTCTTGTAGGAATTCTTGAAGTCAACCCAGCGGCCGACGCGCTCAACATAGCGCTCCCACTCATGCTCGAATTCCAAAACAGAGGCGCGCGCCGCTTCGTTAAACACATCAACACCAATTTTCTCGATGTCTTTTTTTGTCTTTAGATTGAGGCGTTTTTCTATCAAACTTTCTATTGGAAGACCATGGCAATCCCACCCCCACCGGCGACGCACGAAATATCCCCGCATCGTTTTGTAGCGCGGGATAACGTCCTTTATGACCGATGAGAGGAGCGAGCCAGAATGAGGAAGGCCAGTTGCAAACGGAGGCCCGTCGTAAAATACGAACTCGCCTTTAGGAGCGTCCTTTTTTAGAGATTTCTCAAAAACGCCGCTTTCATTCCAGAATTTCAGTACTTCTTCCTCTCGGAGCGCCGCTCCCGATTTCTTCGAGGATTCATCCATCATCCTATCGTATCAAAAAGAGCACGAGGCGGACACTGCTTACATTTTTTCGGGAGCTGGAATGCCAAGCAGCCACAATCCATTTTTCAAGGTCGAGCGGACTGCCGCCGTGAGCGCAACTTTGTGCGGTGAGCTTGTCGAACCGTCAAGGATTTGCTCCGCTGCATACCAGTGATTGAAACTAGAGGCGAACTGCAGGAGGAAGTTCGTCAAAAAATGCGGCTCGCGCGCGTCAGATGCCGCGGCGACAGCGTCGGGAAAGCGAATAAGCAGGCGTGCGACTTCATTCAGCGCTGCTTTTTCATCAATTTTCGGAGCGACTCCGGCTTCGACCGCTTTCTCTAGGATCGCACTCGCGCGCGCATGCGCGTACTGCAGGTATGGACCCGAATCGCCTTCAAGCGAGAGAGCACGCTCCTTCTCAAAAATAATATTCCGGCCTGATGCTTGTTTCAGTACCTGGTATTTGATCGCGGCAACCGCGATATCGCGCGCGAGCTCGTCAGGATTCGCTGCCCGCGATTCCTTTGCGCGTTCCCGTGCGCGCTCCACCAACTCTTCGAGGAGCGACTCGCCTGTGATGATTTTCCCCGTGCGTGAAGACATCTTGCCTTCCGGCAGACGCATCATGCCATGTGTAAGATGCTCGATCTTGCGTGCAATATCCGGCATCAATTCTTTCATAGCCGCGAGAACAACTGCGAAATACTCCTTTTGTTCGTTCCCGGTTACCGTTATCGAAATATCGAACGGCCATGCTTCTGCCTTCATCACTGCAAGTCCGATATCTTTCGCCTCATACGTCGGGAGCCCACTGCCGGTAATGAATACGCGCGTATGTAGGCCCACCTTTTCCCCGCGAAATATCGTCGCACCGTCACTTTTTTCAAAGATTTCCGGATTCTCTCTTACGATCTCTGTCCCACGCGGCCCCGTCTCACTCTCAAAAAAATAGAAATCGAATTTTGTTCCGAGCATTTCATACAGACGTTCGAAATGCTCCAGCGAAACCCTTCGGCCTTCTTCATAGATTTTTTGGATTGCCGCATCGGATTTCTCGTATATTTTCTTATTGAGCTCGTCTATCTCCCCTTTTGCCTGCGGATCTTCCTCATACGCAGCATTGCCTTTTGCATATGCGAGAGAGAGCGCGGGAAGATCAATTTTCTGAACATTGTCCTTTACGAGCTGCCAGATCGCTTTTGCTACATGCGGTCCTACATCACCCTGATAGTTCGCGCGCTTCAAAACCGCTCCGCTCCCTTCCAAAAGGCGCGATACTGATTCGCCGATAGCGTTGCTCATGAGATGTCCGATGTGGAATTCCTTGAAAGGATTCGGGTCCGTGTATTCAACGAGGATGCGTCTTCCCGCAAGTAGGGAGCTCCTTCCCCATTGTTCCGCATTGGCATTTGCCTCCTTGATTGTCGCGGCAAAAAATTGAGGCGAGAGATAAAAATTGATAAATCCGGGTCCTGCTATCTCTATTCTTTCAACACCCGAAATTTCGCCGAGAGCTCCGACGATTTTCTCCGCGAGTTCACGAGGCGGCGCTCCGGCATCTTTTGCATGGGTGAGCGCGGCGTTCGTCGCATAATCGCCGCGCGCTAGATCGGCCGGATATTCTATGACAGCTTGCCCCGGCTCGAGACCAATTTTATTCAACGCATCGGCAAGGCTCCGCTCTAGAATTTCTCGCATAAAACCATTGTATTACGTCTTGCGAACCGCGTCCCACACGCGCGCGAAAACCGCTTCTGGTGCATCGTTTCGTGCAACACGAATTATCTTCCAACCCTTTTGCCGTGCCATCGCGCGATACACACCAGCAACTTTTTTCTGATAGCTGGCATCTCTTTCGTGCCTATCTTTCTTTTTCCGGACAATATGCTTCTGCGCCTCCTCCACCGATATATCGAGATACAAAATCAAGCTCGGCTTTGGAATTGATAAATCTTTGAACTCCAACGATTCAACAAATCTAAAAAGTTTCTCGCGAGATCTGCCTGCCAGTTTCGCGCCCTGATATGCCACACTGCTCGTGTAACGATTCGAAATAACAATGCCTCTCTTCCGCGCAGCGCGAATTTTATCGGCAGCTAACGCGCGATCGAGCGAATAAAGAATAGATACGAGGTATGGAGACATCGCGAGGGGATCACCATATCGACCGCGCAGCATCGCCCCTATGATTTTTCCTACTTCTGATGAATAATCCGGAAAATCAAAAACCGTCACAGTGTGCCCTTCTTTCCGAAGCCGCTTTGCGAGCAGTTTGACCTGTGTCGCCTTCCCAGCCCCATCGATGCCTTCAAAGACTATAAGATTGCCTTGCCACATAGCGAGATTATCGGCTAATAGCGCTGCGTCGTCGATGGCGATAAACAAAAGGCTGCTTCCCAGCAGCCTTCTTCCGCAATGCTTCTTGTCATGCTGGCGCAAGCGGACACAGTGCCTTCGCATCGGCGATCATCGTTTTGGCGGTCGGGACAGGGCCCGCGCCCACGCCGAGCACCAAGATCGGATCACCCTCCTGATCGATGCGCACGGCATTGCCCGGGCCATGGTCAGGAACCCAGCGATCCATCGCCGTACCCGCCGGAATGTGGCAAAAACCGCCGCTGATACTCGTCGCTGAGCGGCTGCATCTCAATATCCTCTGGCCGAACCGTCTGACCGGACATCGCATGCAAAGAGGGCACATCATTAAGAATGATCGCCAACTTCTTGCGGATGTCGGAGAGCTCGCCCTGGAAAACATCGAGTGGACTCATCTCTTCACCGTCTGCTGGAGGTTCAGCGTACTTAAGGTGAATTGCCTCCCAGATTGCGGCTTCGACCGAGGATCCTTTCCAGATATCGCTCATCACCTTGCTCAGTGTCCCGTTCACCACAAGGTCGACGACGAACGGCACCGTTGGGTCGAGCCGCTCTTTCAGCTCCGGCAGGATGCGCGTACCGCCACCGACGGTCGCCGTACGTCCGATCGTATCAAGATGCGGCCGCAGTACGTCGTAAAAGCTCGCGAACGCGGATTTGCCAGACGTCACGACTGCAATGCCCACGCCCGTTAGAGACAAGATGTAGCGCGTCTCTGTGGACCCGTCACCACTACTTGGAATCGTAAGAAGCGCGAGCTTCACGCCATGTTTGAGACAGAACGGCCCGACAGTCATCATGATTTCGGCTGCATCTCCGCGACGATCAAAAGTAACGGCCGCGCCAGCAAGTGGAATAAAAGCCCTGCTGGAAACTTGTGCCACTACATCGTAGCCCACGCCGCGTGATTGCCGCGCTACTTCGAGTCCGACGTTTCCGGCACCGATAACGATTACTTTCAGTTTCTGCGTCATGATCACCCCTTCGTGTTGGAAGTGCCATTGAACAAAAATACTTACATAAGCCCGCGACACTATCCGATATTTCCTCAATCTGGTCAAGGTAGCCCGTATTTAGGAAGTAATATGCTTAATAATCGAAAATGCGCGATCGATGTCCGAGTCTTTCAGAATAACGCTAAATTCAGTGCGCACCGAAAAGATCTCGACGACGCTGATGCCGTCTTGCGCTAGACCCTTCAAAATTGGATGGTATATCCCCGGAACGTTCAAGCTCTCCTCCGGCAGGCGCATCGTGATTGCCGAAAGCTTCTCCACTTTGGCTATTTTTGTTTTGCTCGCTAGAGGGCCGCGCGCAAGGAGAGCGATGTCTGCGCTCACGATCAACATTGATTCATCGAGGCCGCGGGAAAAATTGAAAAAAACGTCGCGATGCGACTTCGCGGCTTGCGAGAGCTTTTCAAGCGCTGCCGATACATCCGCAGAATTCGGAAAGGCAAATTTCACGAGGTTGGAACGAACAGTGATTCCCGTTATGTATTTAAGCAGTTTCGATCCATATTGCGTCTGTCGCACTTTCTTCGAGAGACGGTGCAACGCCATTGATACGGCAGCGTTGGTAACTGGTTCGTACAATCTCTTTTCGACATCTGGTTTTATCGTGCGGGCTATTTCTGCATTATTCGCAAGGCCCTCCGCAATGATTTCAGAATAGAATGGCGAGTGCTGAATGATTTCTTCAACGACTTGGCTAACTGTTCTCATTAGTTATAAAAATAACATTTTGTAATAAATCTGCAAGATTATCACAAAAACTGGCTTCGGCGGGCGCCCGATGGTATGTTCGCAGCAGCAACAGATCCGCGCTTAAGCCCTAACGCGAAGGAGAGATAACCGTGGTTATACGTAAAGGAATATCGTGGGACCCAACTCCTAATCCGCCCGAGAGCGGTGAGAGTCGTTCTCGGCAGCCAGCACAAAATCCCGCGATGCAGGATGCAGTTAGGCGTGCATTCAGGAAGCCGGAATTTAAGTTCCATTACAAGCCGTTCACCGAGGAAGAGATCGCACGCCTCGAATCGATCGGCAGGGAACTTTACCCCAACCGCTAGGCACAATCGTGCACTAGAAAACCCCTGCTCGCGCGGGGGTTTTTTTATTCAGTCGAGATTCCCATCGATCGTGCGGTGCCGGCGATAATCCTCTTTGCCTGATCAATGTTGTTTGCGTTAAGGTCCTCCATTTTTTCTTTCGCAATATCTTCAAGCTGTTGCTTCGAGAGCTTCCCTACCTTCGTCTGCGGCTTGCCCGAGCCTTTTTCAAGGCCGGTTGCTTTCAGAATAAGACGAGATGCAGGCGGCTTTTTGACGATAAAGTCGAAACTTCGATCACTGTAGACCTTCATGACAACAGGCAGAATGCTGCCAGCCATCGCTTTCGTTTTCGTATTGAATTGATTGACGAACTCGCCGATATTAACGCCTGCCGGACCAAGCGCCGTACCCACGGGCGGCGCGGGTGTCGCTGCCCCCGCAGGAATCTGCAATTTGATGAGTTTTACTACTTGCTTGGCCATAAAGGAGAATGGAGTATAGCGTATGACGTATAGCTGGTAAATATGACTATACCCGTTGGACTTGATCAGCTTCGAGCTCAACTGGAGTTTCGCGGCCGAACATCGGAACAAGAACCTTCACTTTCCCGCGCTCTTCGTCAATCTCGCCCACTTTTCCTTCGAGATCCTTAAATGGCCCGTCGATGATAATGACGGCATCGTCGAGCGCAAGATCGATCGCATGCCGCACCGTCTCGCCCTCGGCGCGTTTCAGAATTTTATCAACCTCATCTTGCGAAAGCGGCACTGCCTGATTCGCCGTTCCCACGAAGCCCGTTACTTGCGGCGTGTTACGCACAACGCTCCATGCGTCGTCCGTTGCCACCATGTCAACGAGAACGTAGCCGGGAAATACTTTTTCGCGCACCTCGCTCTTGCGCCCACCTTTTATTTTTATTTTTTTCTCGGTCGGGACGACAACTTTGAAAATCTTGTCCTTCATCCCGAATGATTCTATGCGCTGCTTTAAGTTCCGCGCGACGGCGTCCTCATATCCCGAATAGGTATGAATCGCATACCACTGCCTTTCTGATCCGTGCGTTTGTTTACTCATGGTTAGCAAAAAGTAGTTAGCGGAAAATTTACTCGCTATCTCCCGCTGGAGCCGGTGCGACTCCATTTGCTCCTCCCGATATATCGAACGGAATCGAAGGGACTATTTCAATGGGCGACGTCGAGAGCGCAGGCGGCGGCGCGCTACCTTCAGGCAAAACCTCGAGTGCATTGCGCAGACCGCTCGTGAACAGATAATCGAACAGGCCGAGGTAGGCAGCCACAAGCAGGGAAAGCACTATTACAAGAATCGTATAGACGATGGTTTGAAATCGCGTAGGCCATGCGACGTGCCGAAGTTCGCCGCGCGTGTCTTTCACATATTGGATGAGGCCCATAGAAATAGTATGAAGTATAGGGTATGGGGTATGGGGTAAAATGCAAACGCCAATCTAAAAACCCCTCGCGGGGTTTCGTAAACTATACTCCCGCTTTGTGCAAAGTCAACTCCATATTAGCGAGGAGCGTATGTTCTGCGGAACCTCTGGAAGCGCGCGAGGTTGGCCGGTGTGCAGCGCCGTCGCGCGCTGAAGCTAAGGACGAATTCCGCTGGAGAATTCGCCCGGGTTTCGTGGAACATGCACTCCGGAGCGTCTTTTATTTAATTTCGTACGTCACCGTCACATTTGAGACGATTTTGTTTTCGCCGACAGGGACGTCGGGAGCTGGCGCTTTCATAGGAGCGGCAAGGGCCCGCTCGTCGCCACCCATTCCGTATGCGTAGTACGGCATGGGACCTTCACTTTCGTAGAACCCGACGACGCGCACGAGCGAGACACCGAGCGAGCGCGCCAAAACTTCCGCTTTTTCCTGCGCCTTTTTGATCGCCTTATCGCGCGCTTCCGCTTTGAGTGCATCTTCATCGTCTATTGTGAACGAGAGGCCTGAAACTTCGGACGCGCCGCGCGAACCAACACCGGAGAGAAGATCGCCGGCTTTCTTCGTGTCGCGCACTTTCACCGAAAGCGTTTGCGAGACTTGGAAGCCAGTCAAAACTTGTTTGCCCGGTGGACAAAATTCGCTTCCCGCAGGGCACACGCTTCGACTCCATTCATACTGCGGCTGAACGCTGTAGTCGGTCGTTTTAATATCCTTCTCGGGAACGCCTGCCTGCTTCAAATATGCAATGATGTCGTTCCCCTTTTTCGTCGCCACGTCTTGCGCGTCTTTTACTTCCTTAGCGGTCTCGCGCACCGCAACGCTGAAAGTCGCTGTGTCTGGCACCGCAAAAACCTCTCCGTCGCCACTTACAGTGATCGTGTTTGTCGCAGGAACGCCGCTTCCAATAAAACGCAGCGCCTTCAATTCGCCAACTGTAGAAACTAGGAGAAATAGCGCTAGGACGCCGAGTGCCGTCGCGGCCATCGTTCGCGGCCAATGTGTTGCCTTGATAATCTCGCGGACAGATTGTTCTTCCATATGATAATTAGCTTCTACGGACTAGCTGCTAGCTTCTAGCAACTATTTCTAATAAATATTACAGAGCATTATACTCCTTATACTGAACGGACGATGAACTGACCACATTCTTACAGTCCTTCTAAAGCGCTATATGAGGATAGAAAACTCGGGATCGCAAAAAAGAGACCGATGACTGGAAGAGCGACAGCCGCAACTGTGATGATGACGATAACCAAAATATACTTCCTCGTTTTCTCGGCCGATTCATAAACAGCGATAATTCTTTGCTCAAGAGCAGTTAGTTTGTCTCGAAGTTCCTGATCCTCCATAGAATAGTTGGTTGTTAGTAGAAAGTAGTTAGTAGCATGAATAATAGCAGTTATCGAAGGCGATTCTTGTATAACTCTAGAAACGCCGGGAATTGCGAGTGGAGCGGCGCGGGCAGATTATTGACAGAAAACCACTCAAGCGCATCAAATTTCTCCGGCTCACCATTCCTAACGTGAGACGGATCTATGAGAACTTTGAAATCCAGCGCGATCCAGTGCGTCGGCCGACCATCATTCGTGCGGTGCACGTCGCGATAGCCAAGAAATTCATAATCGAGAACGCGGGCGCCATACTCTTCCAAAATTTCTCTGCGCAATGTGTCCTCGATCGTGTGTCCGAATTCTAATCTTCCAGCTCCCGGATCCCACGTGCCATGTTCATCGCGGCACTTTTCACTCCGCTTGCTCAATAAAACATTGCCCTTCCCGTCATGACAGAAAAAAATAACGCTTACACCTGTGTAATCTTCTCCAACATTCATGTCGTCTCTTTGGCCGTTTCTGACTCGAAAAGCGCGCGATCTTTTTTAAAGAGCGTTTTTGCGATGTGAAAGATTGAGTACGTTATGAAATACGCTGCAACCACATCAATCGTGTAATGATAATGTCCGAGGAGTGCGGTCGTTGCGAATACTATCGAGCTTCCGATGAAGATATACCGCAGCCGCTTCTTCCTCCAAAAAAGGAGCGCGAGAAGATACGGCGCGCCCACATGACCGGAGAAAAATAGCCCGCCTCCGAAAACCATGCGGCTCGTAACAGTCCATACCTCCACGGGCGGCGGCACGGGAAGTCCGAGATGAGTCAGCGAAATAAAAAAGGCACGAATGAGAAAATAGAGCGTGAAGCTGTGGAGCGTAAACGGGATACGTTTGGGATTCGTGATGAGAAGACTCGCCGCGAAAATGAGAAGCGCAAGCGCGCCCCATATATAAAACCAATCGACGTCGAATATCGCTATTTTATCCAATACAATGTCGCCAACAGCGTTCGTCGCTTTTTCAGTGGCATAGATCTCGGCGAAATATGCGATCGCCATGCTCGCAGCAAAAAGAATGAGCGAGAAAATCGTCGCGGATCGCGACTCCGAATGCATCCAATGATCTCGATGCCGCCGGAAAAACTCGATATGCGGCCGCGGGCGCGTGATCGGAGCTTCTACGGCTCGAATCTCATCCATTGTGAAAAGTATATACTACCCGTATGGACATAGCATTCGTGACACAACTTATCTTGCAGTATAAATACGCGCTTTTGCTACCAGCCGCCGTGATTGAGGGCCCGATCCTCACGATGATCTGTGGCCTTCTTGTCAGAACGGAATACTTGGTACTTGTCCCTACTTTTGAGAACATCGAGCTCGTCCGCCGCATCTTCCAGCGATACGATGTCCAGATTCTCCTTTTCTCGAAGGTAACGATGGGCGTGGGATTCCCCGGAGCAACACTGTTTACCGCCGGGCTTGCGCACGTCCCTTTTTGGCGATTCATGCAGCTTAATGCGATGGGACAAGTCGTCTGGACGGGAATGCTCATCGCGATCGGATACTTCCTCGGCAATTTCTATGTAAAGGTGAACGACATCATCGGCCTTATTTCCGCATTTGCTATTATGCTTCTCGTGCTCGTTGCATTCTGGGGCTTCGGCCGCTACGTGCGCGCGCGGCTCGTGAAAAAAATCTCATGATATCAATCATCATCCCCGCGCTCGAAGAAGAAAAATACATCGAAGATACCGTGCGGCAGTTCGAAAAGCTCTCATTTCCACACGAGGTCATCGTCTCCGACGGCCACAGCCACGACCGCACTGTTGAGATCTCCCGAGCATGCGCCGACAAAGTCGTCGTATTTCAGGGCGCAAGGCACAATCCTTCGATCGGCCGCAATGACGGCGCGAAAGCCGCATCGGGCGATATTTTGGTGTTTGTGGACGGGAGTGTCATCGTGCCGGATCCA
This sequence comes from Parcubacteria group bacterium GW2011_GWA2_51_10, assembly GCA_001004265.1. Lineage (GTDB taxonomy): Bacteria > Patescibacteriota > Minisyncoccia > Phycocordibacterales > UBA2100 > UBA10103. The sequence continues at coordinate 46,542 of LCQS01000017.1, forward strand.
GATGCTTTTTTCCGCCGGGCGCTCTCGTATTTTGAGAATGACGCTTCGTTTGTTTCCCTCTCTGTCCCGCAATGGGTCTACCCTGAAAAAGAAACGATGACGGACAAGATAATGCTCACCATCACGAACTGGGTGCTCCGCATTCAGAACAACGTTTTCAGGCGAGGTGTCGGGTCGGGAAAATTCATGATGCTCCGCCGCAGAGCCTTCGAAAAAATCGGCGGATTCCGTGAAGACTTGGCAACGCGCGAAGATGGAGACCTTGGGCTGCGGATCTCAAAAGTTGGCCGCGCGTACTTTGATCCGAAACTTTGTATCTACTATTCGGGTCGGCGCGAGCATGCGATGGGCTGGGCGCGACTCCTGTGGATGTGGATGACAAATTCCCTCGCCGTTGCTCTGTTTGATAAATCAGTAACAGAAGAGTGGAAACCGATTCGCTAACAGGTTTTTTTGAAAAAAAACTTGCGTGATTATATAGATTATTGTCTAATACCGCGTAGGCACTAACGCCTGAAACCCATGGAGGCGCAGAATGGCGCGTCCCGTCCTTGTAATCGGGTTGTTTCTCGTAGCCCTTCAGTACATGTTGGCCTGGCAATTCGGCTGGCTGACGACAGCGCAGATGCAAGTGCAGTTTCCTCAAGGGCCCGTGCTCCCGCTCGCGTGGCACTTCGGAATACACTCCGACTTCGTCCTGACATTCGTGCTCGCGTACATCGTCGCGAAACACGGAAGTGAATGGACAATGGAGCATTGGGCGATCGCACTCTTCGTTGCGGCGGTCGTCAGCGTAGCGCTGCATGTGTTTGTGTATGCGGCTGGGACGATACCGGAAGCGCACGTGCAGGGTGGCCGCGTGACCAGTGTCGGATGGGTACATGCGCTCTATGCGGTAGGTGCGTTTGCGATTCTGGCGTTGTTTTATATAGCCGCGACACATCCGACAAAATGGGAGCTCATCGGCATAAGTACGTACCTCGTTGTGCACGTCTGGTTGAGCTGCCATTTTATCCCAGCGCTTTTCCTCAAGGATTACACGAGGGAGGCACTAACGAGCAGCTTCGGATGGCTCGCACTCGCCGGAACCGCCGCGCTCGTCACGCTTCTATCGTGGTGGCGCTGGCCAGCCGAGTGACAGCAACAGATGGACAAACGTCGGGACTCCGTGTGCCCGGCGTTTTTTTATAACCGCGCGTCTGTGTAGCGGGCTGTGAGCGGCTTGCGGCGCGCGACGACAGAGATGTAATTCGCCATGTATGTAAAAAGCGTGCGCACAATGCCGTCTGCCAGCAGGCGTCGTGCGGATGTGAAAATAAAAAAATCATTTCGGAATAAGCAGACCCCGTGTTTTGATAGTCGCCGTCCGAGATCCGCATCCTCTCCATAAAACGATATCGCTCGGTCGAATCCACCAATTGCGGCAATAGCGTCTCTTCGCGCAATGAAATTACCACCTAATATCAGAAACCCTGTCGTAACTGAAGTGGCAGGTAAAATTATGAACTGGACGATTTCAATAACGCGACGAAGCGCGTGTGGACCATCGTGATATTTCACGGGACCACTCAACGCGATAGCCTCGGGACGCTTTGATATGTGGCCGAGCGCGGCCGAAAGCCAGTTTGAATGAATCAAGCAGTCTGCATCAATGTATGCAACCCATTCTGAATTTGAAGCTTCAAGCCCTGCCTGCCTTGCGTGGGTTAGGCCCTTTCTATCTTCGCGCACGACACGCACGCCACGGCCCTCATACTCTCGTGCGATAGCTCCCGTGCGATCGACAGATGCATTGTCCACGACGATTATTTCCTTGAATCGCCCGCGTGAATGTGTGAGCGCGGCGTCAAGACACGCTCCAATGTATTTTTCCTCGTTATATGCGGGAATAATTAAACTGATGTCCATAGCAGGGCGATCGCAGGGAATTGAACCCTGATCGAGAGCTCCACAAGCTCCAGTGTTAACCATTACACCACGATCGCCATTAAACACTCCCTTTATATCAAATGTCGAAGGTTGGTGCGAGAAAAATATATCTATGAGATTACAAGAGCTTCTCCACTCTCTCCACCGGCTCGGGAGTAGCGACAATGGTAAACGAAACGCGGCCGATAATGCGCCCGTCTTCGGTTCTCACGTTGACGCGCCATTTGCCCGGCGCAATGCTCTGTCTAAACGTGTACACACGGTATCCACCCGAGCGACCGCCCGTTATTGGAAAGCTGTAGCTGCCACTCTCGATCCATTCGCCTGCCTCCTTATCATGATATTCCCACTGATGGAAAATTTGTGCGGAAAAATCAGCAGGAAGATACACGGCGGTGAACACATAGACACGCTCGCCGGGCGCCTTATGGAATGCTTTGTGATAGCGCAAATAGAACTCATACCATCTGCGTGGCTCCTCTTCTAAGACATACGTATCGCCCTTTTTTTGAATGCTGTGATACACGCCCGCCTCCTTCAGAGCAAGCGGGAACGGTGGAATGGCATTCGTGAAATAGAGGACATTGACGAGCAGAAAAATGGAGCCGATGACGCTAAGCACCGTACGGCGATTCTCCCGCACGAGCGCGGGAATGAAGTATTCGATGAGCCGCACATATAGCGCTATTATAAAAATGCTTAATACTCCGCCAACCACGAATGTATCCGTTTGAATTCTTGTAAGGAGAACGGGGAGAGAGAACGTTAGGAACGAAAACAGACCGAAAAAAAGAATCCCGATCTGAAACGCAAACCGGCCGTACAACTTTCGGAATCGCTCGTTGCTGATCAGCAGGAGCGCGAGTGCGACGACGAATATCCAACTGACAGCGAGCGCCGCGCTCTGACTGTAGAGAATGACAAATCCGCTAAAGAGACCGCCGAAAGCAAACTGAATCACAACCGGCAAAAACGGTGCGGCAGCATTCCATACGCGCCCCAGAAGCGCGCCTGCGAGAATAAGATTGAGAAGTAAAATACCGCTGCCCGCGATCACCAGGTATCCGAAAAGAAAAAAAGCCGACCCGAGCAAATCCACATTGCGAACGATGAATGCATCGAGCGAGAACCCAATAATGAGGGTGACAGGAGAGACATAGCGCTCATACCACGTGAGCAATTCTTCGGTACTTTTTGGCAGATACCTCATGATTTTGTTATTTGTAATTCGGTGGCTGCTCGTCCACCCCAGCAGCGCGATTCGCGAGACGTGTAAGAGCGTAAAAAAGCGAGGAGAGCCGGTTCGCATATGCGCGGCTCGACTCACTAACAATTCGATCGCCCGATTCATGGAGCGCGACAAGACGTCGCTCGGCTCTTCGGGAGACAGCACGCGTGATATCGAGCCGCGCTGAAAGCTCCGTGCCGCCAGGAACAAGGAAACTCTTCACTTCAGGCAAAGATTTCTCAATACGCGTTATCAGTTCGCCGAGCGCCTCGACGCTCGATTGCGGCACTGATTTCTCCGCTCCTGCGACTTCCGCTTGAACGGTGAATAAATGATCCTGCACCTCGCGTAACACTTTTACGATATCGACATCGAGCAAGCTTTCGATAGGATGATTTTGCGCCTCGGTCTTGCACCAGCCAGTCAGGGTATTCAACTCATCGAGCATTCCAAGACACTCAAAAATCGGCGACGTCTTAGAAGCCCGCTGCCCCGGCGGGCTGTCAAATAATTTCGTTGTTCCTTTATCGCCTTTGCCCGTGAAAAAAGCCATAAGTCAGGAAAAATCTCTCTGCCTATACAAAGAAACATAATGCACGTCTTGCCCCGTAGCCAAGTCCGAAGGATTTGTGGTACTGGGGTCCTTTCCCGGTAAAGAATGCCATGCGGCAATCATAACAAAAGGGCTGCCCGCAGCGATCAAAAAAGGAGATTGCAACTATCGTATAGATTCCGGAAGCGGGCTCATCCAAATCAGATGTTCCTCGCCGAGATATCCTCCCAAAATTGATGTCCACTGCCCGTCGAGAACCTCGCTCGAGGTAACTACGTATGAGACTGCGCCAGCATCGCCGATCTGATCTTCAGTAATATCTATGTATCCCACACTTAAAATATTGCCATTCAAAATACCGACACCTCGCTGAATCTGGCTCTCTGCAATATGCCATTCAAGATCATATATAGAGCCGCTTCGTGCGATATATACTTCCCCCTCGTACGTCGCATCGCTCACCGGTCCCTTGCCGACGAGACGATAGACGCCTTCTCGTATTTCGCTCGCGGCAGATGCGTTTCCAAAGAACCCCGCCGGGTTTTGCATCATTCCTGAATTGAGGAACGGGGAGCGCAGAAACCATCCCACGCCAAATGCAAGAAGGACGAGAATTATTGCCGTGGGCAAAATAAGAGAACGCTCGACATGCGTATTGCTCGGCTCCATGATGCATTAACTGTACATCAAATATGCCAAAGATATTTTACGAGCTGTGTATATTCTTCAACCGCTTCTATCTACGAGTGCGCGGGACAGGATTTGCACCTGCACGCCCTTAACGGGCACAAGCCCCTCAAGCTTGCGAGTCTGCTGTTTCTCCACCCGCGCATCGAAGCTTTACAGCTTCTGGCCAACTGTATCCAAAATTCTTTCGACTTTCAATCTTTTTCTCGTTTATTCCGTCTGTGCTACCGCTTCAGCTTCAACTTTTTCGGGCTCGGGTTTTTCCGCCTTTTCCGCGTTCTCTATCTTCCCCTGCATAGTCATAAGACGCGTGCGGCGCAGTTGGCGGCGCGCTTCGCGCGCTACTTTCTCGCGGATGTAGTAGAGCTTCGCGCGGCGCACGCGACTCCGCTTCACGATCTCAACACGGTCTATCATTGGCGCATAGAGCGGAAATATTTTCTCCACTCCCACTCCGCTCGCGACGCGACGGACGGTGAATGTTCCCCCAGCTTCCGTACCGTGCTTGCGTGCAAGCACGAGTCCTTCAAATGCCTGAAGACGAACCTTCCCTTTTTCTTCGATCTTCTGCCAGACGCGAACAGTATCCCCCGGCCGAATGTCGAGATTTTTGCGCTCTTCAATATTTACCGACGAAATGTTTATTGACATACTTGAACCGGCCTGCCTGCAGACAGGCAGGCACTATAGCATTCTCAATACACTATCTCAAAATCTTCGAATACTCTCGACAGATCGCGCCATTCCACTTCCACATCTGATACATGTGAGCCGAACGGGCCTTTGCGCAAATACTCGATAAATTTTTCCAAATGGTCGGGAAAACCTTGCGCAACTATTTCGACCGTAAAATCCTGCATATTCCGCACGTAACCAACTAGTGCGAGGTGCTTGGCATGCTTCTCGGCAAAATTGCGGTACGTCACTCCCTGCACCCTGCCGCGCACGCGGCAAAGAATTTCAGCTTTCTCCATGTGCGCGCTGAGGGATTCGAACCCCCGACCTTTCGCGTGTAAAGCGATTGCTCTACCACTGAGCTAAGCGCGCGCTCCCCTCGGTAGGAATCGAACCTACATATCCGACTTAGAAGATCGGAGTTCTATCCATTGAACTACGAGGGGTATCCCCTCAATCTACCATTTTGAATCCCGACGATTTTGTCGGGACCCCGACCACTTTGTGCGTCGGGGCTACGAGGGGTATGCACATTCTATATAAATAGAGGTTTTATCCAAAGCAAAGAGCATTCATGATTGAGTCTACCTTCAGCGTGACGGGTCGACAACGGTTGGCGCAGATTTTTTGAGCGATTCGAATTGCGCCTCACGCGCGTTGAGGGAGTCGAGTACAGCCTGCAACCGCGAGCGATTGAATGTGCGCTCCGGTCGTGCGGGTGCCTGTTCGCTTGCCGCATCAATCGCAGTGTCGTTCGCAACGCGCATGAATTCCAGTGAACCATAGAGCGCAAAAAGGACCACGAGGAGCAACGCCACGAGCAGAAGAGTTCGCCAATAAAAATCCGCAATCACGTGCATAGACTCTGGTTCGTGCCGAGATTCATATGCCTCACGTATGTTCGTCTGCATGTGGAACTTTTTCATGATGGTATTTCAGACGACGTGAATACGGAGATGCGCGCGGTCAAGCGCCACAGTGCGACAGTTTTGCCAGCAGATTCATTCAACGACAATGCTCGCTCAAGCTCGAGATTCTGAACAGAGGATGGCAGGGGCAGCGTCTCGAAAAGTTCCGCGGTACGCATAAGCGCCGCAAAGGATCCCTCTGCCTCCACGAGAAAGCTCACTGCCCTCAACTCCGCATCCTCGGATTCTTCCCCATCGACAGGCTCGAGTGACGCCGCATTGATTTTTATTGCAACTCCGGCTGCGTCGCCAACACTTTCTATAAGCCCCGCTGCGTCGAGAACGTCGACGCGGGTCATGTCATCGAGCTGTTTGCGTAAATCCTTCGTATCCCGCGCAAGTGCCTGAAATACCATCGAGCTTTCTTCGGTCACAGTTTCCGCTTGCGCTCTTTCGAGCGCTTCGCTGCGCGCAGCATGCTGCACGCGGGTATAGAACGCAAAGAGAACAACTGCCGCGAGAGCTCCCACAGCGCAAGAAACAGCAATCCATGAGCTCATTGTGGCCACGCGAGTACGCATATCATTTCACTTGAACGCTAATCGTAAATTTGCCTCCTTCGACTCCCAGGAGTGCGCCGACGGGAACAGAAACGCCCGTAAAGTCGCTGCTTGCCGAGAGCGCCTCGCGATATGCGCTAACTCCTTCGCGCGCAGCTTGGCCCGTAAGTAGGAGCAGCCCATCTTTAGAAGCAAAAGACAACGATTCGATCCGAACGCTGTTTGGCCGCAGTGCGAGCGCTCTCTGTATCACCTTTGCTGGCGAAGTAGTCGCCGCCGCAACTGGCTCGATGCGCAGCAATATATTTTCCGCACGCTTGATTTCGTCGCGCACGCCGGTTTCCGGAGAATTCGGCTCGGAAGAAGCCACCTGCGATTGCGAATCAGAATATCCTGCCCACAACTCAACGTACGCCGGCACAAGCGACAGCAGAGCGAGTGCAGCAGCGCCGGTCGCAACGAGAGAACCCACCAGCATAAACCGGGCGCGATAGCTCCTCGATACGGACCGCTTTGATTCTTCCGGAAGCAGATTTGTCATACGTTATTTTACGACCGCAGAGCAAGTCCAATGGCAGTTGCGAATTGGAAAGATGTCGGCCTGTCTATGGGTGGGATATATTCATCAAACGAGCATACGTTCCGCCATACGTTGGGGCGATCACACGGTGCCTGCACTCGCAAGGAAATATAGTCAGCGAGCCCCTTCAGGTTAGAGCTCCCTCCCAGAAGCAGCACGCGCTCGACGGGCGTCATGCGTTCGCCCATCTCATTTCGCCTTGTATCCCAATAGTGATAATGTTTTGCCACTTCATCGGCGAGCGCTCCCGCCGCGGCAGCGAGCACCTCCCCCTTCCCTGATTTGGCGCCTCGCGTTAGGGCTAGGAGCCCCTCATTGTCTTTGAATTTCTCCGCCTCCTCGAGCGACATGGACATCTTTTCTATGAGAGTGTTCGTCATCTTCTCGCCGCCGACTGCGACAGTCGAAGTAAAAATGGGAATGCCACTCTTGAGAACGGCAAAACCTGTACGCGAACGGCCAAAATCGACAGAGAGCGAAATCGAGTCGCCGCCCTCGGGCGAGTTAATCGCGCGCGCGATGGAACGCGCATCTAATTCAAGCGACAGCAATCCGATGCCCGCCATATCAAATGCGGCGGCGTAGCTTTCTGCAATTTCCCGTGGAACGACCACGACGCCAATTTCCTTCGAGCCCCTCCCGTCACGCTCAGTAATCACACTAAAATCATAAATGGCGTCATTAGGAGCAATAGGCACGCGCGTATTCAACTCGAACTCGATCATGCTCAGCACTTGGTCTCGCGGCGTTTTTTCTGGAACAGACATGCTGAAGACGAACGCACTTTCTTCAGGAAGAGAGGCATGTGCGTGCTCAATATTGCCGAGGTGCCGCTTCGCCGTGTGCAGCACTTCAGCAAGCGCCGCTTCATCATGTACGACACCTTCAACGACGACACCTTCAGCAAGCGGCTCTCGCCCGTAAGACACGACTCGACTGCCGCTCTTAAATGGCTCAAGCGCAAGCCATTTAATCGATGCGTCGGAAATGTCTATGCCGGCCGCGCGCGGGGCTAAAAGCTTGGGCGTAGGAAACCAACGCGCGAGAGTGCGCGAAATGGTATTTGAACCGTGAGAAGAATTTCCGGCGAGCGGAAGGAGGTGCATTCGTTAATTATACAAGCCTTTCGTGTTATTTGATGCGCGTGCCAGGCTCCACAGAGGAATCAGGGTGCAGGAGAGCTATGCCATTTTCGTGCCCGGCGGCAAGAAGCATTCCTTCGCTCACGATCCCGCGCAACTCGCGAGGCGCAAGATTGACTACATAGGGACACTGCTTCCCAATGAGATCTTCCGGGGCTCGCCACTGCGCAATGCCAGAAACAATGACCCGACGGCCCATTGCTCCGAAATCTATCGTGCACTGAATCAGTTTATCGGTATCAGGAACCCGCGTTGCTTCAATAATTGTCCCAACGCGGATATCTAATTTTGAGAAATCCTCATATGAAATATGCTCGTCCATATCCATGTATTTTACTTCGCTTGTCGCATATCTAAATACCTCTGCAAAATAAAAGCCGCAGCAGCAGCGTCATTGTGAGAGTCGTTTCCAGACGCATGGCGGGACGCTTCAATCGAGCTCCACGCTTCAAACACGGGCTCGACCGGAAGTTTCGTGCGCTCTCGCAATTCCTCGGCAAATTTTTCGGCTTCGCCGGTGATGGGATTTTCGGCGCCGCCAGTGGAGCGCGTGTCTCCCATGATGATTTTCCGCACGTTTTTTCCCGCGACTAATTTCTTTATTTGCCCTATGGTTCTTTCGTCATTAGCAATTGTGCTTTCAGGGAAAGCGATTGATCCACTCTCATCGGAAAGCGCGATCCCAATGCGCTTCGATCCGTAATCAATGCCCATGTGTTTCATGAGCGTATAGCGTATAGCGTATAGCGTATAGCGCAACCAGACGGTACACGATACTGTTTTTCGATTTAGGACTAGCTCGCGAGGCGGGAGGTTTTGAATTCTCCGGGCTTGAATGGCTGAAGTCGAATTATTTTCGGCGAGAGTCCTGCATCGTGTAGTTTTTTTTCGAGCCCCTCCACATACTCGCCTCTCTGATCATATCCGAGCGCGATGATTGCAGGCGCGAGTTCTGCAATGTGCGATATGTAGTCGGATTCTGCCCCAAGAACAACGGCACCCACGCTGTCTTCTTTGCGCACCATTTCAATCCGTTCTTCTTCCGAGTTTCGTGGCGGTTTTCCTTTTATTTTTTCAACAATCCTATCGCGTGCGACTGAAACGATAAGATATGGGTCAGGAGCAAGAGCGCGCGCCTGCCTAAAAAAGTCACGATGACCGTCGTGAACGATGTCAAAAGTGCCAAATACCAATATTCGCGTCATGCATTCATATGCGTGCGCACCGCAGCAACATCGCGCGCAAGAGCTTGCCGCATATCGGTTTCGTTTTTGAATATCTCCCGCTCCCTGATTTTTTTCAGAAGATGTATCGTGATTGTTTTACCATACAGATTGCCGCCGTAATCGAGAAGATGCGCCTCGAGAAGTTTTTGCTCCTGATCTGCAAATGCCGCGGCGAAAAAAGATTCTTCTCTTATTTCGACTCGCGCGGCGTAGACGCCGGTGAGTGCTGTGTCACGTAGCGGAATATTTGCTGTCGGAAAACCTAATTGCGTTCCGCGGCCCGTGCCTTTCCCCACAATTCCGGTAAATGAAAGCATTGTTTTTATTTAGACAAGTGACAATGGAGCGATCGCGGTGATCTCATTTGCATATTTCAAAATGTAAACTGTGTACATAATTCTTACTCAGCCACCCCTCCATCACAATTCAATCCTACTCTAACCGCAATGTATCCTCAATGCATCGGCGATATAATAGTTTGCATATGCATCGTCAGCAGCAGCATAGTGCGGGATTCGCACGATTTGAAATTCTCATTATCATTGCGACCGGTGGACTTATCGCGCTCATAATAATCGCCTCTCTTTCTGCCGCATAGAATAAAATACCTCGCAGCAAGCTGACGAGGCATTTTATTTTTGAGAACCGTCGGTTCTCAACGCTCGCTTCGCTCGCTGCTCTCCTCCACGGAGAACCGGATGCGGTTCCCCGACCCCCTCCGCCCCTTGCGCTTTCACCCCGAAGCAGAGCTTCGGGCAACTCTGCGCATAGGATAAGGGAACGAATACTCTCTATTTCACATCAGCGGCTCTTTCGGAGAGCCGCGGTAATAGATGATGATACAATTTGTATTGAGCGTTATGCCCGAAAATATTCCCATGATCTTGCGCTGGAGTGCGTACGAGCACGAGCACATCGAACGCGGCAGTGATTGGTTCTGGGCTCTTGGCATCGTCGCGGTATGCGTCGCGATAACGAGCATATTGTTCGGGAACATTCTCTTCGCAATCCTCATCATCGTGGCAGCAATCACGATTGCAATCGTCGCCCGCACGCCGCCCGAACTCGTGCAATTTGAAATTTCAGATCGAGGCGTTCGCGTGGGAGGCAGACTGCATCGCTGGGATGAAATCATCTCCTTCTGGGTGGAGGACGAGCACGGCGGAGAGCCATTTCTTTTAGTCGACACCATTAAATTCATGTCGCCGAATCTCATTATCCCTCTCCAAGATATCGATCCCGACCTCGTTCGCGCTTATCTTTCGGAGCGCGTCAACGAAGTTCCCATGAAAGAACCGATCTCGCACAAGATTCTCGAATTCTTCGGAATTTAGGACCGAAAATTAGTGCCTGCACTTGGCAAATATGATACATTGCCGTGACGAGCCCCCGTAGTTTAATGGATAGAATGCGAGCTTGCGGAGTTCGTGATCCAGGTCCGATTCCTGGCGGGGGCACAAGACAAGAAAGTTTGTGTACTAATAATGGGTTAGAATAGAAAAGTCGATTTATCATTTCATTACTATTATAAAAATATGGACAGAAAACATCTCAAGTGCTTGCTATGGAAAGCGCTCTGGGGAATCAGCGTACTTTCTCTCATTGCAGCGTGGCTTTCGGTGCAAAATACCGTTTTTGGATTTAACGCGCAATTTTGGTTCTGGAACGCGCTTCTCTTTGGCATGCTGGCAATTCCGATAAAGCTCGACTGCCATTCGTGCGAAGTGTGCCAAATAGCCCCGAGAGTTTGATGATAAATGGATCCTGAATATTCACAGACAGGACCGCACTCGGAGTTTACAAAAAATTGCTTCCTGTTACTTTGATAACTGCTCCGATCTTTTCAACCTGTTGAGATCGGCTAACAATCGCAAGGAGAAAACTGGTGAGAACAGACGACAAAGCGATACAGGCTGTGCGACAGGCTCGCGCAGCCTCTTGCTTGAAGGAGCTGGGCAAGAAGCGTGATGAACTCGCCCCGCTGGCGAACAAGATATCTGCCGGCGAGTTGTGCGCGAAGCAGGTAGATTGCGATATGTGCACACGCTTGGCGTCGTCGTTCAGGCGTCTGTTCGAGCGTGTTATGTCAATGGTGTCCGTAAAGAACCATTGATATTGATCAGTCCAAGCGACTCTCTCAAAAACCCCCCGACGGCGGACGGGGGGTTTTTATTGAGTATTGGCGGAACAGCTACGCTCCAGTACTTCGAAGCCGTCTCGAGATACGCGATTTCATTCGCGCCGCTGTATTCTTTTTTATAACCCCCTTCTTTGAGGCCTTATCAATCGCCTTATATGTCTTTGGGAGGAGGCCTGCCGCCTCGGACATTTTTTTATCGTTTAGTAGTCCGGCAATTTCCTTCACAATATCTTTCATCGCCTTTTGTCGGCGTACATTAAAAACGTGCCTGCGAGTTGCTACACGCGCTGCCTTTTTCGCCGATTTCGTCTTTGCCATATTAGATTTTATTAACGAATGAAATGAGTTCAGCAAATCTTATACCCAGCACCTTTCGCGAAAGGTGCTGGGTTCCCTCCCATATGCAGCCTTTGCAAAAGTAGCGGCATCGTACCTTACGTGCAGCGTTAATGCAATCGCGATATCATTCGGGAATGATCGGCTTCCTCGAAGGCACGGTAAAGAAAACATCGAGCGGCTATGCAATTGTGAGCGCAGGCGGCGTGGGATACAAAATCGCCGGCACGCGCGAGGCGCTCGCCACGCTTCGCGTCGGTGAGCGCGCTTCACTCTGGACGCATCTTGCGGTGCGCGAAAACGCCCTTGATCTCTATGGATTTCAGAGCGAGGAAGAGCTTCGCATATTCGAGCTTCTCCTTACGGTTTCCGGCATCGGGCCCAAATCAGCCCTCGCGGTCCTTGATGTTGCGACCGTCGGCTCACTGCGCTCCGCAATATCTCAAGGCAACGCAAACTACCTCACCAACGTTTCCGGCATTGGCAAGAAAACCGCCGAAAAAATTATTCTCGAACTGAAAGATAAAATTGGCGTCGGAGCCGAGGGGACCGTCGAATCGCTGCAGGGAGACGAAGAGGCGCTCGCCGCAATGCGCGCGCTCGGTTACTCGCAAAGCGAAGCGCGCGATGTGCTTCGCAAAGTTCCGCAGTCTACACAAGGCACAAACGAGCGCCTGCGCGAAGCGCTAAAACTCTTAGGAAGAAAGTAACATGCGCTCTCTGAAGCAACTCATTGCTCGCCTGGCGCCATCATTTGTGCTCTCCCTCTACCATGTTCTCCTTGCGTTCCTCGGCGCGCTTCTCTATGGCTTTCCTTCCGAAAAACTCACGGTCATCGCTGTGACAGGGACGAAGGGAAAATCGAGCACTATTGAATTTTTAAACGCGATACTTGAGGAAGCCGGATACAAAACAGCTCTCGTGAGTTCGATCCGCATCAAGCTCGGTGATACAAGTGAACCGAATACCCTGGGCCGCTCCATGCCAGGCCGCTTCTTTCTACAGCGATTTCTCTCGCGCGCACTCCGCGCCGACTGCAGTGTGGCTATCCTCGAAATGACATCTGAGGGCGCGCGCCAGCACCGCCATCGATGTATCGAGCTCGATGCTTTGATATTCACGAACCTCGCCCCCGAGCATATCGAATCGCACGGCTCATATGAAAACTATGCCAATGCGAAATTTGAAATAGCGCGCCAGCTCGTGCGTTCAAACAAGCGCTCGCGCATACTTGTTGCAAATGGCGAAGATCCCGCTGGCTTACGTTACCTTGCGCTCCCCGTCGAGCGAGCGCTTCCATTCTCGCTCTCTCTCGTTGCCCCCTTCCATGCTGATGAAAAAGGCGGGAGCTTCACGCTCGAAGGTCTCGGAATGCACATCGCGCTTCCCGGAGAATTCAGCCTCAAGAACGCGCTCGCCGCGGCCGTGCTTGCACGCACTATAGGTGTTTCTCCCGGCACCATACAGTCAGGTCTGCAAAAAGTGGAAGTGATCCCTGGAAGAGTCGAGGAGATCCGCGCGGGCCAGGATTTCTTGGTCGTCGTTGATTACGCACACACGCCGGATTCACTGCAGGCGCTCCTTACGAGCTATGGAGCTCGCAGGAAAATCTGCGTGTTTGGCTCTGCCGGTGGCGGACGCGATAGCTGGAAGCGGCCTGTCATGGGAAAAATCGCGGAAAAGTACTGCGCACGTATCATTCTGACCACAGATGACCCGTATGATGAGAATCCGGGAAAAATAATCACAGAAATCGCATCCGGCATGAAAAACAAACCGGAAATGATCGAGGACAGGCGACTCGCCATCCGAGAAGCGCTCTTGGGCGCTCGAGTGCAGGACGCCGTTTTGATCGTCGGCAAAGGAATCGACCCGATTCACGGACCCCGCGGCGCTACATTGCCGTGGAATGACGTCGAAGTGGCACGCGAGGAGCTCACGGCACTGTTGAAGCGGCGCAGTGCACCTGGGTTATAATTTTGTAAATCGGCATGATTAAAAAAACTCTCTTGTTAATTCTCGCCTTTCTCATTGTTATCTTTATCTTTTTGTGGATATGGACAGGCGGCCTTTCGAAAACGTGGCAGGCGGCGCAAACTTTTCCCGGCCTCTTTAATTTTCTTCGCGGGGCAACCTCGACGATAACAGGCTTTCAACTTCCATGGCAGATGCAGTTCCCCACGGGCGCATCCATCAGTCCTGCGGGCGACGGGAACGCATCTGTCGAGCGGGATACGGAATCGTTCGAAGGTGACTACGAGAACCTGCGATCGGAGATAACAGAAGCGCAAAATTTTGGCACGCCTTCTCCCTTCCGCGGTCGCATTCTCATCGTGGGCGCAGGCGCGACGCGCGAAAGCGATCCTGCGCGTGAATACATCGAGATCGCCGCGAGGGCAGATGTAACCGCACCAGTTGCTATTTCAGGCTGGTCTCTGCAGAGCGCCTACACGGGCGTGCGCGCATACATTCCGCGCGCAGTGCGCATCTTCGCCATGGGCGTCGTAAACCGCGATGAGCCGATCCAACTTGATCCCGGCTCGCATGCAATAGTGAATTCCGGCGTATCCCCTGTCGGTGTTTCTCTGCGCGAGAATATATGCACCGGCTACTTGGAACAGTTCCAGGGCTTTGCGCCGCCGCTTCCAAATTCCTGCCCTATTCCGGGGACGCTCCTATCGATGACCGCAGGAAATCTTCGCACGTATGGGGAATCGTGCTTTGATTTTCTGGAGTCTGTCCCGCAATGTACATCTCCCCTTTCGAACATTCCGCCGGATCTCTCCCCAAATTGCCGCGCATTCGTACTCAACAACCTTTCGTACAATGGCTGCGTTAACATGAATCAATCGCGTGCAGTCTTTCTCTCCGACACATGGCGCGTCTATCTCGGCGGGAGCGCAGAGCTCTGGAGCAATCGGCACGATGTGATCCGACTATTGGATGCGGAAGGACGAACGGTCGATGCGATAACGTACTAGGTAGCTTCTAGCTTCTAGGAAATGAGAAGAGGATGATGCCGGCGGCGACTGAAACATTCAGTGATTCCTTGTCGCCGCGCATTGGAATTTCAATGAGTTCAGCGCACTGCTCGCGCAATAACGGTGAGAGCCCTCGCACTTCATTTCCAAAAACGAACAACGTGTTCTCGCGGACCTTGAATTTCCGATAATCAATCGAGCGCTCGTCCTGTTCCACCCCGACTATGTGCCAGCCTTCGCTTCGGAGTTTCTTGATAATCGGAGCAGGACGTTTTGAATATTCCCACGGCACAAAAGTCGTGGCGCCGAGCGCTGTCTTTGCGATTTCCTTTTGGGCGCGTCCAAATCTGTCGACGGGAAGAGGCGCGTAGCCTGAAAGATACAATTTGGAAACGCCGGCGGCATCGGCTGTCCGAAAAATCGAGCCGACATTGTGTGCACTCCGCACGTTATGCAATAAAACCGCAATCCTCATAGTAAGAGACTATAGCCGCTAGTCTCCGCAAGCAATGGCATTGAACTTTTTGCTACAAGCTGTACGCTACAAGCTACACGTTACAAGCTACGGAGAAACGGCAACGATCCGCATACTCGCCGCTGCGGAAGCGGCAATCGCGATGGCGCTTTTTTTGGGCTCATGGACTCAAATTACTGCCATTGCCGCCGCAGTTGTCGTTGCACGCTGGCTCGTCTCTCCTGCGACACGCCCTTTGCCGCGAAGCACGTCCCTCCTTGCGCTCGTTATGTGCCTTTCGCTTTTGGTAACGGGCGCCGGCGCCCTCGCCTTTGATTTGCCCCTATAAATAATCCCCTCCGGGCTGTGCGTAATTGTCCCTTGCCGGACGCAGTGCTCCTGCCATAATGTCCCCATGAAACTCGAAAAACTGTATCGACGCGGCCCTGATGCCCACGCTGAACAGGCTAAAAAAGCCCTTCTCGATCCGATAACAGATGAACCAATCGAACTCGGCGAGCATGACCGTAAGATGTCCGACATCCTGGATAACGGCTCCGAAGAAGATCGGTTTCTGCAGTATCTAGGTTCCTTCAAAAGCGCAGGGGCTGCCAAGCTCGCACATGCACTTATGGAACGCGCTACGTTATCGACAACTGACAAGGCACTTCTTGACGGCGTCCTCTTGAAGTACAACCCAGACCGAGCGCGGATCGAAAAGGTACAAGACGCAATTGATGACGACGAGATGTTCGAGGAAATATTGCGGCTCAGTCCGCGGATTAGACAAGTAACAAGACAAGCGGATAAAGAACAGATCGTTGAAATTTTCAAGGCAGAAATAGAGCGCCTTGGGCTAAAGAACCAACAGCCTTTTGCGAAACTCGTAAAGCAGTTGAAGACAGTGCACCAAACCCTTGAGAGACCAGACGTAGCCTCAATCAACGACAGCATCGCTGACGCGCTCGCAAAATCGGGAGTTGCTGCCGACAAATACGACGAGATCCTGACGAGCGGAGTCACGGCATCTACGCGAGCAGAATTTACGAAAGCAGCAGCGGAGCAGATGACAACATGGGAGAGTATGACCAATTTCTTTTTTAAGTATGCAGACAAACGCGGGTCCGCACTATATGGAACAGCCTTGGAGAAAGAGCGACTTACCGCAGAGTGTGATCGATATATAAAGATGGTCGCGAATACGCTGGCAAGAACCATAACTCCAGAAATCCAGCAGAAAATCGATCGTTATGAAATATATGGCGAAGAGATAAAGTTGGATAACCGAAATGTAAAAACACTTCGTGACATGAAAAACACGCAGACGCAGGTAAGTAGTCGTAGAGAACAGCAGGCTCGAGAAAGTCGCTACCGACAGTATCGTGCAGAGGAAGCCCGCAAAATTGGAAAGGCTGCGAATGCCTTAGATCCTGGGGAAATAGACACGATCAGGAACGGGTTTGCCGCACAAGAGTCAGAGGAGCTGAACAAGCGACATCGCGGCAGCGGAATTCTCGCCGCGCTTCTCTCTCTTCTGTTCGAGCCCGCCGATATTAGAAAGACGATTGAACATATATGATCCCAGAAACACTAAGAAAAGAGCTCGATCTTTTGATTGACGCAGGAGATTTGAATGCCGTTGAAGACTTTATGGTGGAACACTTTAAAGAGATGCCGAGAGAGATGCAGGGCAGACTGCTGACTAATTGGTTTTCTGAGTCAGTTGAGCGAGAGCAAAACAAGCGAAAGCTGCAAGAAGAAGGTCTCGTCGCATTGGAAAAACTTCTCAAGATAAAGGAAGAGCTTTCAAAATCTGAATAGAATTCGTACCTCTGTTTGGGTATAATCTAAAAGCAGCCCCCCATAGCTTAGTGGTAAAGCAGCTCCCTTTTAAGGAGTTGATCGAGGTCCGATTCCTCGTGGGGGGACTTGAACATAGTTCAAGCCCCCGCGAGGATGGGAAAGGGTCGGGAAACGGGAGTTTCCCGCGGCGGGAGGCAGCTCGCTAAGCGAACGTTGGAAAACCGAGGGTTTCCAAGGACTCTAGGAGGGACTAGCGATCCGCCTAATGGCGGACGAAATTTAAAAATTGAAATATCACAAGTTAAATTCCGACAGTGACGCGGACGTAATCAGTTGCGGGAATGCCTTCGGGCGTGAGACACGAGAGAGAAAAAATTGTGTCGCCCGTAAGGGGCACTGTGGAGGCGCCTTTGAGATTCGTCGAGCCAGTCTGACTGAAACTGCCATCGGGACTCGTTACGGCGCACGTTGCGACATTTCGCCCGTACCAGAATATTGACGTGCGTGAACCGATTGAGACAGATGCCGGCACTGCCCAGATGTCGATGGACGGCGGGAGAGATGGCGTTGTGGTCGCGGGCGTCGCAGTTTTGGGTGCAGGCGTCACAGATTTGGGTGTAGTGGCCGCTGGGCGCGCCGTCGCCTGCTGCACGGGCGCAGCAGAAGCCGCTATACCCACGCGAAACCCTCGCGCGGAACAGAGCCCATCAAAAAGAGCGGGCGCAATCAAAGAAGTGAGAGTCGGCGTCATCCACGCGCGCACGATACACATGCGCTCGACAAGTGTTTGCGTGGAACCCGCACTGGTATTTGCCCCAAAAAATCCCGAAACCTCGACGTTGCGCGCGCCTTCGCGAACTCCCGCCTCAATCGTCGCGGCATTTCCAGAGATCCTGACGTCAGCTTTACTCCCTGCGGGAATTGTCACAACGGGAGGCACGACCGGGCCGGGCGTCGCTTGGCCCGCACTTTGATTCGCGTTCTGCAGAGTATTTAAAAGAAAATCGCTCACGTTTGGCGCGGGTGCCCGTGTTCCGCTTATGTTTGTCGGCGTACTCTGCGTCGGAGTGCGCAGCGAATTTAGAAGCTGATCTGCGGTGCTTAATCCAGTCGTACTCGAACTCGGCACGTAGACGGCACACGGATCGCTCGTCGGCGTTGATACGCGATAGTAGGAGCGACATCCGCTCTGCGAAATTTGCGTGCCCCCGCTACTTTGACTCCCTTGAAACGCAGCAGAGATGCCCCTATTTACGATTTGCCCGAGAGCGCCAGATATGACACCACCCATGAGGCCCGTGACCCATGTCGCCTGACAAAGATTCGGACCTACGCAAATTCCTCCAGAAGGAAATCCCAAAACGGTCGCCATGCATGGCCGTCCTGCCGCCGCAGGATAAGGATTGCACTGCAGGTTGGCGGGTGATGATATTTGCGAACCGATGGCAGCACCGCCCGCGCCGCCCGAGGCCGAGCCGGCGGCACTAGGAACGAACAACCATTCGTTATTTGTCTGTTGAACCCACGTACCGCCAGGCCGCGGCAAGGGCTGAGCAGCCACAATACTCGGAATTAGCACTGCGGCCAATAACAATACGGCGACTTTCTTAATAAAAACGGATTGCATGCGTACCAAAATTATATCACTGGGTCACGCCACAGAAAGAGCGAATCTCAAAAGCGCATAGTCGAGAGGAAAGTTCTGCCGCCTCGATTCGTGCGGAAGCTCGGCAAGCTCTGCGAGGAGCCGCTCGCCCCGCACTCTCTCGCGGCTGCCGACTGCGCTCGATAGAACCATTTGCTTTGCGCCCCAAAACAGGACGCCATGGAGCGCTTCGGGTTTGCCCCCGCGCGAGAGTTCCCGCTCAAGAGAAATCCACAGCGCTTTCTTATCGCCTTTCTTGAGAGCGTTCGCGAGTGCGAATACGGTTGTTTGCTCCTTTCGTTTTGCGGCATCGAATTTTTTGTATGAATGCGCATGTTTTTGAATCGTCTCTCGCGTTGCCGCATCCGTTCTTTCTTCAAACATAAAAAAATGCTCTCCTGATTGCGCGATGAACGGAAAGGCCGCAAGTAGTGGGGCGCGCATCTCCTCATTCTCGAGAACCCCATCGAAAATAACGACTCGCGCTTCGCCGAACATTCCTCTCCCGCGCAGAGCCGCCTCCAGATCGGTGAGACCGCTCGCATCCGTCACGCGCATTATCCGCGCTCCGGCTTTCCGCGACACGGCCTCCGCCGCCTCGTTCATTTCGTCGCGAGCTTTCAACCGATCAGTCCCTACGTATACGAAAAGCATATTTTCTATTTTCCCACAACGCCGCGCTTGCGCCATCTGTGCGTTTGAGGGTGTCTCGCAGACCGGCGGGCCGAGAGTCAGCGCTGCGCCAGCAGCGCTAGAGCGGCGACCCGAAAACGTACAGAAGGTACTTAGCGCGGCAACCGCTCCATTTTGCCCCAATCCTCGCCAATGGCGGCTTCTGCAACGATGGGAACTCCACTCAACTCCTTTTTCGAGACGACCGTCTCCATGATATGGCGGAGCTCGTGCGCAAGGCCCTCGGCGCGGCTCTTTTCTATTTCGTACACAAGTTCGTCGTGCACGGTGAGCACGAGTCGCGCGCTCTTCCGCAAGTTTTCTTTTTCGAAAAAAGTATCGGCGCGCACCATCGCGAGCTTGATGATATCTGCCTGTGTTCCTTGGAGAGGCGCGTTAACCGCCATCCGCTCCGCCTGCGAACGCAGATTTGGAAGCGCCGACTTGAAGCCCGGAAAGTAACGCCTTCTGCCAAAGTGCGTTTCTGTAAATCCTCGCCGTGCAGCGTCGAGTTTTGTCTTCTCTATCCAGATCGCGAGCCCCGTAAATTTTTTGAAGTACGCATCGAGAAACGCAGCGGCTTCATCGCGCGAGACGCCCGCTCCCAGATTGGCACGAAGCGCGTTTACTCCCATTCCGTAAAGAATCCCAAAATTGATGACTTTGGCGCGACGACGCATTTCGTAGTCGACTTTGTTGTGAGGAACTCCGAATACTTGCGCGGCAACTTCTGTATGGATGTCGCCACCTCCTTCGAAAACGGAAACCAGTTTCTTATCGCCCGAAAGGCCCGCGGCAAGTCGCAACTCTATCTGCGAATAGTCGAGCGCAACGAGAAGATTTCCCTTCGCAGCGCAGAATCCCCTGCGCACTTTCCGACCGTACTCCGTTTTGATGGGAATGTTTTGGAGATTTGGATTTCTGCTCGCAATGCGCCCCGTCGTCGTGCCGGCTTGCAGAAATTCCGCGTGCAATCGGCCATCTTCGCCGACCATTGCCGGCATCTTCTCGACATACGTCGAAAGCAATTTATGGAGTTCGCGATAGAGAAGAATATCTGCGATGACTGGGTGGAGATCGGTCATTCTCGCAAGCTCGTCCTCGCGCGTAGTCCGCGCGCCCCCCGGCGTTTTTCTCTGTCTAGCAAGCGAGAGTTTCAGCTCGTCATAAAGAACGATGCCGAGCTGGCGAGGCGAGTTGATATTGAATTCACGTCCGGCAGACTTATAAATGCGCTCTGCGATCACCTGAAGCTCGCGCTTATAGTCGCCCGCCAAAGTCCGGAGGTACTCGATATCGAGGTATACCCCAACTTCGTTCATCATTCGGATCACCGGCATGAGTGGCTGCTCGATTTCCTCAAATACCTCCCTGAGGCGACCCGTCTTCTCGAGTTCGGCAAAGATTATTTCTCGCGCCGTATCAAAATCTCTTGTCCCTTCTTGTTTCGCATAACTTAAAATATCGCCGAGCGAGGGATTGGTAATATCGGAATTAAGAAGCCAGAGCGCGATCGCCGTTTCCTCTCGTCGAACGGGATCGATCGTTGGTGTCTCCGAGGAAGTCTCATCCAAAGTCGAAGTCGAAGGCGTGTGGCTTCTGCAGAGTGCGGCGATGCGTTCCTTGAGCGAGCGAAAATCCAATTCTGTGCAGAGCGCGAGGATATCCTCACAATAATCGCCCATGTTCCAACCCTTAGGGGGCAGAACATAAGAAACAGGCGCGTCCGTGCGAATCGTTGCGAGCATTTTGCTGAACTCCGCATCCTTTCGGCTTTTGTTAAGGAGTCCGATAATGCGTTCCTTGATACCAGCGCTCTTCAATTTCTCCGGAAACTTCTCAAGCACATTGTATATACCTTCAATACCACCAAATCCCTTGATGAGTTCCGTCGCTGTCTTCTCTCCGATACCCGCTACACCTTTTATGTTGTCTGAAGGATCCCCCCGCAGTCCCTTGTAATCGGCTATCTGCTCGGGCCCGAATCCGAAGCGGAGTCGCACGGCGTCTTCGTCGTACATCACCGTGTCGCTCAAGCCCTTTCGGAGCGTGTAGACTTTGACCTGTTTCCCGCGCACGAGTTGCAACGTGTCCAAATCGCCGGAGGCAATAATGATTTCAATATTTTTATCCCCACTTAGCTGCCGTGCGATCGTGCCAAGAAGATCGTCCGCTTCAAACCCCGGAGACTCGAATGTCGGTATGCCGAATGCCGTAAAAACTGCGCGCGCGCGAATCAATTGCGCGACGAGCTCGTCTTCTGCTTTCACCCTCGTCGCTTTGTACGCTTCGTACGCAGTGTGCCGATGTGTGGGCCCCGGCAAATCGAAACACGCTGCAATATAGTCGGGCTTGAGATCTGCAGCGATTTTGAGGAGCATCGTGATGAGGCCGTAGAGAGCGCCCGTAGGCTCGCCCTTTGAAGAGGAGAAATCCGGCAGCGCGTGATACGCGCGATGAATGATGGCATGCGCATCGAGAAGCACGACCCGTTTTGCTTTTTTATTTTGCTTCATGGTATGTAATTTTGCGCTCCTCTCCTGCAAGCGTTTCAAACGAAAGTCGCACCGCATACGGCGGAATGAGTGCTCCCACGTTCTCGGGCCACTCGAGAAGAATCAAACTTTCCGGATCTGCAAGCAGTTCTTTCCATCCAAGGTGCAGAAGCTCCAAGTCAGATGCGAGTCGATATGCATCGATATGGATGAGGCGGGAAAAGGGACCGCTCTCCGTCTTGTATATCCTTTCGATAATGAACGTGGGACTCGGCACCGTGTCTTTAATTCCCATGGCACGCGCCACCCCCTGCACAAAAGTCGTTTTCCCCGCTCCCAATTCTCCGGACAGAGCCACAACAACGGCTCCGTCTTTGCGAGGCGCGAGTTTTTGCGCAAATTCAGACGCAAACTGCCCCATTTCTTCCGCATTGTGCGCCAAAAACTCCATACAGAGGCCATAGTACACCCGGTTAGTTGATGTTGGCGACCGTTATGTGCGGGACATAACCAATTCGTTATGCTTCAACGCCACAAAAGGAAAAACTCATATCTGTACTCACCTGATTTCTCTATCGCCAACATATACTACCGGGTACAATAGAGTGCATGAACCGCATCAAAGGAGTATGAGCCAGTTGCCGCAGTTCAATGAACAGAAACAGGACGAGCGCCTGCACGAGCTTCGCGCACGCGAAGAAGAGCAGCTTGCAGAAATGCTCTCCGGAAAATACGGCGTCGAATACATAGACCTCACGACCCGTTCTGTCGATACCGATGCATTGCGCCTTATACCGGAGAAGAGCGCACGCGAGGCGGAAGTCGCAGCCTTCCGAAAAATCAATAAGCGCATACTGGTTGCCATGCGCGCGCCGGAGCGGCCCGATGCAGTTCTCATCATGCAGAATTTGGAGCGGCTCGGATATCGTGTGGAGCGCTTCATCGCCTCGCATAATTCGCTCGAACACGCGTGGGAGCGCTACAAGGATCATTAAAAACGCTGAATGACGTGCGTGAGGAAGTGGAAGCAAATGTAAGGAGCAAAGACACGCACCGCGTCTCGCACATTTTGGAAATCATCATGGGAGGCGCGCTCGCGCTTGGCGCATCCGACGTGCACTTGGAGCCGGAAGAATCCGGCGTGCGCATGCGCTATCGGCTCGACGGCGTCTTGGTAGAAGTTCTTTCTTTTGACAGAGCGACGTACTCGCTCATGTCCTCGCGTCTCAAGCTCCTCTCCGGATTAAAGCTCAACATAAAGAGCGCGGCGCAGGATGGCCGCTTCTCGATCGACATCAACGAGAAAGAAATAGAAATCCGCACGTCCGTTCTTCCGGGTGCGTATGCGGAGACGATCGTGATGCGCCTCCTCGATCCTTCGACTCTCGCGCTCTCGCTCGAAATCCTTGGGTTCGATAAGTACTTGATAGATATTTTTAATCATGAGGTCGCAAAACCGAACGGTCTCATTCTGAATACTGGCCCCACCGGCTCCGGAAAAACGACGACGTTGTACGCATTTTTGAAGCGCGTGCACCGCCCTGAAATTAAAATCGTTACGATTGAAGACCCGATCGAATATCACCTCCCCGGCATCGTGCAGACGCAGGTTTCGAAAGATTATACGTTCGCTCAAGGCCTGCGCTCCACGCTGCGGCAGGATCCGGACGTGATCATGGTCGGCGAGATCCGCGATGCGGAAGTCGCCTCGACGGCAGTGCAGGCCGCGCTCACCGGCCACCTCGTGTTCTCAACCTTGCACACGAATGACGCTGCGGGCACCTTTCCCCGCCTCATCGATATGGACGTGAATGCAGACATTCTCGGAGCCGCCGTAACTGTCGCGATGGCACAGCGCCTCGTGCGGAAGCTCTGTCCCGAATGCCGCGAGACGCGACCGATAGTGGGCGAAGACAAACGGGTGACGGATACGCTCCTTAAAAATATTCCGCATGCCGACGAGCTTCCTAAAAATCACGAAATGATGTGGGTAGCTAAGGGATGCGAAAAGTGTGGCGGCTTCGGCTACAAGGGCCGAACGGCAGTCGTTGAGGTAATCCTTATGGATCCGGAGATTGAAAAAACGGTGCGGACAAGCTCGAGCGAGCGCGATATATGGAGGGCGGCAAAGCATCAGAACATCCGCCGCATGGCACAGGACGGCATCGTAAAAGTTCTGCAAGGCGTCACCTCGCTCGACGAGCTCGGGCGCGTTGTTGATTTAAACGACCCAGTGATGTTGGAAAATATTTGATGCTACAATAAAAAGAAAGGTTCCTTTCTGCCCTTTTAGATAAAGCGCCAGAAAGCAATCTATATGGCAAACGAGAAAAACACAATCGAAAAAAGTCCGCGGTCGCTCGACCTTGCGCTGCGCCCCGTTGATTGGGCGGAGTATGTGGGGCAACCAAGCATCAAAGAAAATCTCCGGATACTCCTCACGGCTGCAAAAGGCAGAAATCATCAGCCGGAGCACGTGCTTCTCTATGGTCCTCCTGGTCTCGGAAAAACGACACTTGCGCATTTGATGACGAAAGAAATCGGGGCGTCTCTGCGGGCGACATCCGGCCCGGCGATCGAGCGCGTGGGCGATCTTGCCTCCATTCTTACGAATCTCTCCTCGGGTGATGTGCTCTTTATTGACGAAATCCACCGTCTCAACCGCACGATCGAAGAGGTGCTCTATCCCGCGATGGAATCGGGTGTCCTCGATATCGTTATCGGAAAAGGTCCTTCTGCTCGCACCGTACAGCTCGAACTCCCGCCGTTCACGCTCATCGCCGCAACGACGCGCATTTCGATGCTCTCCGCGCCGCTCCGCTCTCGCTTTTCGGGAGGAACATTCCGCCTCGTGTACTACAGCGACAGCGAGATTGCGGAAATCTTGAAGCGTTCGGCAAAAATATTGGGTATCAAAGTTGACGACGAATCAATCAACGAGATCGCGAGCCGAAGCCGCGCAACTCCGCGCACCGCGAATTATCTTCTCAAGCGCTGCCGCGATTTCGCGGAAGTAAACGAGGAGCCGCTCAATCTCAAAACAGTAAAGAAGGCGCTCGCACTCCTAGAAATTGATGAAGGGGGGCTCAACCAAACCGACCGAGACATCCTCACGATTGTCGTTGAGAAATTCGGCGGCGGCCCCGTTGGTCTAAAAACTATCGCCGCTTCGCTTTCCGAAGAAGAGGCGACAATCGAGGAAGTTCACGAGCCATATCTCATGCAGTTAGGCCTTTTGGAGCGCACCCCGCGCGGCCGCGCTGTGACGAAAAAAGGATACGAGCACATCGGATCCGACGCTCCTCGCTCGCAGCAATCACTTATCTAAAACGGTGG
Organism: Parcubacteria group bacterium GW2011_GWA2_51_10; assembly: GCA_001004265.1. Lineage (GTDB taxonomy): Bacteria > Patescibacteriota > Minisyncoccia > Phycocordibacterales > UBA2100 > UBA10103. Next base: position 71,892 of record LCQS01000017.1, read on the forward strand.
AACTGTGGATAAGAAAAAATAATGTAAAACGAGTGTATACAATGACGGTGCTAGAACGCACGGTACGCGAAAGACCTCCCTTGCGGGAGGTCTTTGCGTTCTTCGGCCATTTCGAATCGCTGCTCTGCGGAAACGCGGCTTGATACGATCTCCCCGCGCCTCGCAGGTCAGCCCACTGCTCTGGCCGAACCGCTCCTGCAATGTCTCGATTCGTACGAACCGATAGATTCAAGGAACTGCCGTCAGGTGTGATCTGGATTGCTCCGACCTCCTTTGAGGCGACCGACGCACGGTAAGGCGCATCAGTGAATGTGAGTATAAAAGACGGAATTTCCTGTCAAATTTCACAAAATATATCGAAATGGTGCATACCCTGTGGATTCATATGTGCATAACTCGTTTCGGGCCGATTTTTCTCGCTATAGTGAGTTTCTAACAGCTACCAACCGAAATAATATGGAACCTATCACTGGAGCGCGGCCCTTCGTTGTCGAAGAGCAGATTACTGGCAAACACAAGCTCAGTTCGCGACCAAGAAAAGCGGGAATTATTTTAGCCCTTCTCTTCGGTGTTCTACTGGGCGCTGCCGCAGTGTATGCATACACAAGTACCGCGATAGTATCATCGTACTTGTTGAAACCGGGCCTCTATGAATTAAAGGGGCACAATCCAACTTCGGGTGCCGCCTATGAAGGACAAGTCCTCATCGCCAAGGAGGAAGATACCGAGGGTGATACCGGCCCGTGGTATGTGCGCTGGCTCATCGGTGAAAATCAGCAGCAGGCAGGGATTGGTGTTCTATCGAACAACGTCTTAAGTGTGAGTTATGCCGATGTGTCGGGCGGCACCGTAAATGACGTGGGTGTTGTGTCCTACCGGATCGTGGGATTTGGAAAGTTGGAAGGAACCTGGCTCTCGCAGGGATCTGTAAGTGGCGGCGTGGAAAAATTACGGCGAATCGGAGATCTCCCGACCACGGAAGAAACACAGGACTGAGCGGTTTACTTTTCTAGAAGCGATGGGCGCGTCGTGTAATTCGAATCAACTAAGCGATTCTTGAGTTCGTCAATTGCTTTCAGCTGCCATAGATTCTCCGATTTGTCTGCCATCTTATTATTATAGATATAGCTCGCGTGTCGCGGGATGCTGAAGCCCATATGATTCGTCGCCGACATCATGAGGCCGATTGTCTGCTGCGCCCCGTCTTCGTCACACATTGCGAAAAAGTAGGCAGTTTTGTCGTAGCATGGGAAATCCTCCTCTGATTCCGGGATACGCTCGAGCAATTCCTTCATGAGCGCGCTCATGTTGAACCACATCACCGGCGTTGCAAAGACAACCGGGTCTGACTTCAGAATTGCTTGATATGCGCCCTCGATGCCATCGGAGAGATGCGCAGTGGGAACCTCGAGTTTCGCAAGCATTATCGCAAGCCGCCCGTCCTTGTGCGGCGATCCATTTACTGCGAGCGGCTGCATACCTTTGCATTATACGTCTTTTGTTTAGCCACTCATTTCGCATAGAATTGACCTGAAACCTGTAACCTATTATCTATAACCTAATTTATATGGGCGGTCACAACAAATGGTCACAGATAAAAAGGCAAAAAGGCGCCGCTGACGCTGCCAAAAGCAACATCTGGGGCAAGCTCTCGCGCAGAATTACGGTCGAGTCGAAAAAATGCGGCGGTGACGTACAGCTTCCCTCTTTGCGCGCAGTCATAGAGAAAGCAAAATCAACAAATATGCCGAAGGACGCCATCGACCGCGCTGTCGCAAAGGGAATTTCTGCAGAAGCCGGCTCGATGGAATCAATCACCTATGAGACATACGGGCCGGGAGGCGTGGCCATTTTGATCGAAGCACTCACCGACAGCCGCAACAGAACCGCCCAGGAGATCAAGCATCTCCTTTCCGAGAATGGTCTTGCACTCGCCGCGCCCGGAAGCGCAGCCTGGGCTTTCGAAAAGACGACAGATGGCCCCTCGACTACGCTCGGGACAAGATACGAGCCGAAAACGACTGTGCCGCTCTCGCCGGAAGATGCCGCGAAATTGCGTGAGATGCTCGAAAAAATCAGCGAGCACGACGACGTGGAAGAAATATACACAAATGATGCGTGAACAACTTCTAGTGCAGTACAATATATTACATTGTTTCTAGCTTCTGGAAGCTAGAAACTAGCAGCTATGAGGATCCTCGCTATTGATCCCGGATACGGGCGCTGCGGGATGGCTATACTGGAAAGAGAGGACAGGAAAGACATATTGGTCTACTCCGGCTGCCTCGAAACTGACGCGAAAGTCGATTTCCCTCTACGGCTTGCGGCTGTCGCGGCAGAATGCTCGCGGCTTATTGAAAAATACGCGCCCGCCGCGCTCGCGATAGAAAAGCTCTATTTCAGTGCAAACAAAAAAACGGCCATGCGAGTATCCGAAGTACGGGGCGCGCTCATCGGAAGTGCAGCAGAGCGTGGCATCCCCGTCTTTGAATACACGCCGGGAGAGATAAAGAGCGCTACGGCTGGCTCGGGGAGCGCTGACAAAACACAGATCGCAAAAATGCTCCACGCACTCGTAAAAATCGAAAAGAAGATTAAATACGACGACGAATACGACGCGATCGCCGTGGGCGTGACGCACCTCGCGCGCCACAGAACATAATTCTTATCTTCAGTAACAAGCGAAGCGCAATCTAGTGGCCGGCGAACATTCGCCCCTCCTTATCCGGCACAGTAAACAAAGCAACCTTCAATTTCTCCGCAGCTGCAAACACATCTTTATCCCGAACTGAGCCCGACGTTGCGAATACCGCGCGAACGCCGGCTTTTGCGAGCACCTCAAGGCCATCAGGAAACGGGAAAAAGCTATCGGAAACCGCCACGGCTCCTTTCACGTCGTGGCCGTTTTCTTTTGCGAGCCGGAGTGCAAGTTTTGCAGAGCCGAGGCGCTTTTGCTGACCGACTGCATTTCCTATGAGCCTGCCATTTTTCACGAGCGTGACTGTATTGCTTGTAGAACTCGACGCGACCGCATACGCGAGCGAAAGATCCGCAAAAACGATCTTCGCATCCTTGCCTGAAAGTGCCGTGCCGTGCCGCTCCATATGCGCAAAATCAGGAATGAAATTGAACGCCTCTTGCTCGAGGGTAAGATCGCGCACTGATTTCACTTCCCCGCCTCCGACGAGATGATCTGGAATTTTCGCGAGCGCCGGATTCGCGATGAAATAGCGTGTCGCCGCCTTCGCGCCGATATACTCTTCAATACCCGATTGGAGAGACGGCGCAGCGACGCTTAAAAAAGGCATCTTGCCCGCGTTTGCATCTTTTAGAGCGGCCGCCACTTTTTTTGTAAATGGAAACGTGCAGAGGAAAAAACCGCCAAATGCCGCCTGCGGATCTCCCGCCCACGATGCCGCGGCGACCTCGGCGGAATCCCCGCCGAACGCGGCACCGCAGGGACTACCGTGCTTAACAATCGCTGCCAGGTGCGGGAGCGCCCGCCGCACATTCTTCCGATACGCCGCGGCAAACCGCTCCGCAACTACGAGGAGGCGCCCGAGATCGGTGATGGAAATCCAGCTCGCGCCACTTCCAACAAACGGCGCGGCATCGCCGCTCTTAAAATTTTGAATCGCCAGCGGATCGGTCGTTTCGCGTATTAGCGCCGATGCGCGCTGATGAGGATTTTCTCCGTATTTTAATTCCGTTTTCATACTGCGGCTTCAATAGTAATCTCTGACGATGCCACAAAGAAAGATTTTTAGCAAAGCATCGTCAAACCGGTTATAATCCACAGAATATCCACATCCGCTAAAGCGACATGCCGAGAAAGCAATACGAGGAGCGAAGTAAAAACACGAAGCGAAGAAGGCGCTCGTCTTTTGCGCGCACCGCACTTGCCGGGGCAGCGATCGCTTTTGTCTTCGCCGGCGGAGTCTTCGTCGCATGGGCTGCCGTCGTCTCTATCCCCTCTATCGCTAACTTCGAAAACCGAAAACTCATTGAGTCGACGAAGATATATGACCGCACTGGCAACGTGCTCCTCTATGACGTCCACGGCACGATGCGACGCACCGCCGTACCTCTCGAGGATATTTCCCCAAATCTGAGGAACGCAACAATCGCTATAGAAGACGCGACTTTTTACGAGCATCGCGGATTCCGGCCACTGTCTTTTTTCCGCGCAATGGGGGTAAACCTTTGGTCCGGAAGTTTCGTTCAAGGAGGATCGACGATCACCCAACAGGTCGTCAAAAATACACTCCTGACGAAGGATAAAACTATTATTCGCAAGCTTAAGGAAATTACCCTCGCGCTCAAGCTGGAACGAGTCTATTCGAAAGATGAGATCCTCGCCATGTACCTCAATGAAAATCCATACGGCGGCACGATATATGGCGTACAGGAGGCAAGCCAATATTTCTTTGGCATTGATGCTAAAGACGTGAGCGTCGCGCAGGCTGCATACATGGCGGCGCTCCCCCAGGCGCCGACGCGCTATTCTCCCTACGGCAATCACCGAGACGAACTTGAGCGCAGGAAAGATTTGGTCCTTCGGAAAATGTTGGAAAATACGTTCATCACAGAGGAAGAATATGCCGTCGCGCGCGAGGAGGTCGTTGAATTCCAGGATCAGGCGGAGGCCGGAATCAAGGCGCCGCATTTTGTCTTCTTCGTCCGTGAATACCTCGAAGAAACATATGGCGTCGATGCGGTTCAGAGCGGCGGTCTCCAGGTTATCACCACGCTTGATTATGAACTGCAAAAGAAAGCGGAAGACGTGCTCTCAAAAGCCGCGCTCGAGAACGAAAAAAAGTTTAACGCCTCGAACGCGGGGCTTGTTGCTATTGATCCTAAATCCGGTCAGATACTCGCGATGGTCGGCTCTCGCGGCTACTTCGATGAGAAAATAGATGGCAAGGTGAACGTGACGCTCGCGAGACGCCAGCCGGGATCCTCGTTCAAACCGTTCGTGTACGCAACTGCATTTGAAAAAGGATATACGCCGGAAACAATCGTGTTTGATCTTCCGACGCAATTTTCCGCTCGCTGTGCTCCAACGGATGCACTGAATAACACCTCCCCGTGCTACTCGCCGGGAAATTATGATCTGAAGTTCCGCGGCCCAATGACGTTTCGCGATGCGCTCGCGCAATCGGTAAACATCGCCTCGGTGAAAGTGCTCTATTTAGCGGGCATCACCGCTTCTATCGAAACAGCGGAGCGAATGGGCATCACGACACTCGCGGATAAGAGCCGTTACGGATTGACCCTCGTCCTCGGAGGCGGAGAAGTGGCGCTCCTCGAGGAAGTTTCTGCCTACGGCGTCTTTGCTAATGACGGCGTGCGCAATCCTCCGACGGGCATTTTGCGCGTCGAAGATAAAACGGGATCGGTTCTTGAGCGCTTTGAGGAGAAGAGTGCGCGCGTCATATCCTCCCAGGTGGCGCGTCTCATAAATGCCGTACTCTCCGACAACGTCGCGCGTACGCCGGAATTCGGCGCAAACTCACCGCTCTTCTTTAAGGGAAGAGATGTCGCCGCCAAAACCGGAACTACGAATGATTTTCGGGACGCATGGATTATCGGCCACACGCCGGGAATCGTCGTGGGCGCCTGGGCAGGCAATAACGACAATAGCCCAATGGTTAAGCGCATTGCGGCGTTTATCGTCGCTCCCATGTGGCACGAAGTAACAGAGTACGCGATCGAGAAATATCCCTCCGAGCCATTCGCTCCGCCGGCGCCGGACCCGGAGCTCGATTCTCTGCCCCCGGTTTTGCGCGGCTCATGGAACGGTAATCCTGCCGAAGGCGTACACGACATTTTGTATTGGGTGAACAAAGATAATCCGCGCTCCGGCCGACCGGTGAACCCATGGAGCGACCCGCAGTTTGCAGCCTGGGAATACCCCGTGCAGCTCTGG
>LCQS01000018.1 GCA_001004265.1 Parcubacteria group bacterium GW2011_GWA2_51_10
GCTGATATTGCTGACGAGAACGCTCGACTTGCTCAGCCGTTGAAAGTCCGGATACCAGAACACGAACAGCGTTGTCTTCCCGCTCTTTCCCGGTATGGTCAGCGGCTCGCCCCTGAAGTAGCGGGAGAACCGAACCTTCGCGACTTCCATCGCTGCTGCATTGAATGGAATTGCGACGCCCGTGATGGGCATGCCAGGGGGGAACAGCAGCGGTGAGCCAATCAGCTGCGGCCCACCAGCGGGAACGAGTTGCATGGTCCCGTTGGAGTGCACGACGAACGACTGGTTGCCGACCTGCGCAGTCTGAGCTGCGAGAGTCTGGTTGACGGCTACGTTTTCGGCTCGGGCTGTCGCGCACAGCAGGAACATTACCAGTGCGCAGATACTTTTCTTCATCTTCATCTCCTTGTGGGCAGGGCTCCGCCCTGCCCAGAGTTGGTGTTAGCGGCCACCGATCGAAATCACATCGAGACGCTGATGACTCGTGCCAAATGCGGCACCGCTACCGGCGCTTCCGGTAGACAGATTGGATTGAAGACGACTTCCCGCAGCCGCGCCCCACGGACCATAGCTTCCGAAGCCATTTTCGGTCTGGCGGCCGTTCGCGAATGCGAAACCGTTTGGCGCAGCGAATGTTTCCAAGCGGAGCGACGAATCGCGCACAAGATCAACAAAGCCCGGCTGGGACGCTTCGAACCCGAATGTGACACTTTGGTGTTGGAGGAAACCTTGCCCTCCATTCTGGCTGAACAGATTCGTTGCGGTCGTGTTGTCGACCCCAAGCGATCCATCCGCGTTAACAGCGGAGGTATAGACGAGCGACGCAATTGCAAGTGCCAAAAGCGTGCGTTTCATTTCTTTTCCTTTCTAGAACATTATGACGGGGTACAGTCCCCATCTATCGAAACATATACTACATTATTGACGTGCCGTCAAGTACGTATCACTGTTTTGGGTTGCATTTTCGCGACAATTTGACTTCGAATACCTTCTCGCGTAGTATTGCGCGAGCCTCGTAGGGGGCCTTGTTTTTTGTCGATCGAGGATAGCGAGTGACATGATAGCGCTTGCACTGTCATGTCCGAGCGTCGCAGATCGCAAACGGTTTATCCGCTTCTACCACGGGTTGGAAGAAGAACAGGGTCACGCGAACGAAGTTTCTATAATCCTTGCGCGCAAGTGGAGGATGCAAGAGCTTCTCCACTCCTTCGAGGTATTTACCATGGCAAAAAAATCAATGATCGCCAAAGCGGCGCGCGTCCCGAAATTCAAGAGCCGGGTCATCCGCCGATGCTTCAAATGCGGCCGCCCGCGCGGATTTTTGCGCGATTTCAACCTCTGCCGTATCTGCTTCCGCGAGGAAGCACTCGAGGGAAATATTCCCGGTATCAAAAAATCATCTTGGTAATTACTAACTACTTTCTACTGACTACTAACTAATTTTTATGGTATCTGATTCAGTAGGAGATTTCATTGTGCGTCTAAAAAATGCCGGCGCTGTCAAAAAAGAGACCGTGTCCATTCCGTATTCTGCGCTCAAGCACGCGATTGCAGAAAAATTACTTGCGACAGGCTATGTGAAGGCAATCGAAAAAAAAGGAAAGAAGTCCCGCAAGACTCTCGATGTTATTCTCAAGTACGATAGCTCGGGTCAGTCGGCGATCGAAGGCGTGAAGCGGGTGTCGAAACCGGGCCGCCGTCTCTACCGATCGGTTCGCGAAATTGTTCCCGTGCGCTACGGGCATGGCCACCTGGTGCTCTCCACACCGAAGGGCATTCTTACTGGCGCGGAAGCGAAAAAAGAAAAGGTCGGAGGGGAAGCGCTGTTCGAAATCTGGTGATGAAAAATAATGAATGAAATGAATATTTTTTTCTCACCCGCCTAAATTTTTGTAAATTAAGATATGTCACGAATTGGCAAAAAAAGCATAACGATTCCATCGGGCACAACTGTCGAGGTTTCATCAGGTACGCTTTCTGTGAAAGGAAAGGGCGGAACACTTTCCCGCTCCGTTCATCCTGCAGTTTCTATCGCCGTCGAGGACGGCGCGGTGGCGGTGACGCCGTCTATGGATTCGCGCCTTGCGAATGCATTGTGGGGCACGTATGCGGCTCACGTGAGGAACATGATTCAGGGCGTGAATGAGCCGTTCGTAAAGAAGCTCCAGATAGAGGGCATCGGATATCGCGCCGAAGCGGCAGGTAAGACGCTCTCTTTGAGTATCGGTTTTTCCCATCCTGTCAAAGTCCAGATTCCGGACGGAATTACTATCTCTGTTGAGAAAAATATCATAACAATTTCCGGCTCCGATAAAGAACAGGTCGGCGAGTTTGCAGCCATTATTCGCGCCAAAAAGAAACCTGAGCCGTATAAAGGTAAGGGGATTCGATATGTTGGTGAAGTAATTCGAGAGAAGAAGGGCAAGAAAGTTACGAGTACCACGGCATAGAAACTATTATGAGCAAAAAAACACGAGAGCGAAGGACAGTACGGCATCGTCGCGTGCGGGCAAAAGTCATAGGAACGGCGGAACGCCCGCGCCTGTCAGTCTACAAATCAAATACGCGTCTCATCGCGCAAATTATTGATGATGCAACGGGAGTAACGCTTGTTGCTATTTCTTCTTCTGCCGCAAAAGGCAAAACGCCGCGCGAGCGCGCCGAAGCGGCGGCCGCACTCTTGGGAAAAGCGGCGCACACCAAGGGTGTAAAGCGGGTCGTCTTTGATAGGGGAGGATTTAAATATCAGGGAACAATCAAAGCATTTGCAGATGCCGCGCGTGCAGCGGGTTTAGAGTTCTAACTACTAACTACTTTCTACTAACTACTCACTCACCATGGCTGAACATAAAACAGAAGAAGGCGTGTTGGACGAACCTATCGAGGTCGTCGTTCCGGAGGTCGTTGAACTCCCTGTAGATGAGGAGGTAAGCGTTCCTGCCGAGAAAGAGGTTAAGCGGCCGACGCGCGATCGCAGGGGGGATCGCGATCGTTCTTCGAGGAGAGGTGGGCCGAGGCGTGAAGAACGCCGGAGTGAATTTGGACAGAAGCTGATCGGCATCCGCCGCGTCGCGCGCGTCATGGCTGGAGGCCGCCGCTTTAATTTCAGCGCCGCTCTCGTCTTAGGCGATAAGAAAGGACGCGTGGGAGTCGGGCTCGGGAAGGCGGCCGATACAGCTCTTGCGATCGAAAAGGCGACGCGACATGCAAAACGAGGCATGCTTACATTGAATCTTACGAAAACACAGAGCATTCCGCACAATGTGAGCGCGAAATATTGCGCTTCGGTTGTTGAGATTCGGCCTTCTCCCGGACGCGGTCTCGTGGCAGGATCTTCGGTTCGCTCAGTCTTAGAGCTTGCAGGCGTAAGAGATGTCACGGCGAAGCTCTTATCACGGAGCAAGAATCCTATCAACAACGCGCGCGCCGCTATGGAAGCCCTAAAGCAAATAGCAAAATAATTATGGCCGGACTTCATACACTCAAAAGAATGACGAAGCGCTCCTATCGTCGAGTCGGTCGCGGGCAAGGAAGTTCGCGCGGCAAGCAAGCCGGGCGGGGCGGTAAGGGGCAGACGGCGCGCGCGGGACACAAAATTCGTCCGCAAATGCGAGACATCATCAAAAAACTTCCGAAGCGGCGGGGTTTCGGTAAAAATCGCGGTCGTACCGTGAATCCATCTCGGAAGCGTGCTGTTCCGGTCTCACTCATCGCGCTCATTTCAAATTTTGAAAACGGCTCGGAAATTACACCGAAAGCACTCTCTCTGAAAGGGGTACTCAATGAGCGCGGACCGCTGTTTCCTCCTGTTAAAATCGTTGGCGGCGAGATGATAGACAAGAAATTCTCTTTAAAGGGAGTACTTGTCTCTTCCTCGGCGCGCGCCGCCATCGAAAAAGCGGGCGGAAGCATTTCATAGGATATGTTCGAATCATTTGCGAGAAAAATGAAGCTCATCATAACCGATGAGACACTCCGCAATCGGATTCTTTTTGTCCTGGGAGCACTCGTCGTGTTTCGCCTTCTTGCGGCCATCCCGATTCCCGGCGTTGATCTCGCTGCGCTTCAAGGTTTCCTCGAGAATCAATTTGTCGGGCTTCTTAATGTATTTTCAGGCGGCGGATTCTCGAACCTCTCAATCATGATGATCGGTGTTGCGCCTTTTATCACCGCTTCAATCATCATGCAGCTCGTGTCAGTTATCTCACCGCGCCTCAAGGCAATGTATCAGGAAGAGGGGGACTCCGGCAGAATGCGGTTCACCCAGTATTCGCGATACCTAACCGTTCCGCTCGCTTTCATTCAAGCATTCGGCTTCCTTTTGCTCTTACGCCAGAACGATACGATACCGACGCTCGATTTTCTACACACGCTCGCGAATGTCGTCGTGATTGCTGCGGGAGCGATATTGCTCATGTGGATCGGTGAATTGATTACAGAATTTGGCGTCGGAAACGGGATATCGCTCCTAATTTTTGCTGGCATCGTGGCGGCTCTTCCAAACGCGGTCTCGGCGCTCATATTCAGTTTTGATGTAGCACAGCTCCCCACGTATATCGCCTTTGCCGCAGCTGCAATTGCCGTAACTGCCGGCGTCGTCTTTATTACAGAAGCGGAACGGCCAATTCCTGTCACATATGCGCGCCGTGTCCGCGGTATGAAAGTCATGGGCGGGATTTCGACATACTTGCCGTTGCGGGTGAATCAGGCAGGTGTCATGCCGATCATCTTCGCACTTTCAATTCTGCTGTTTCCGCAAATGATAGGAGCATTTTTAGCAAGAAGCGCCGTCCCGTTCGTTGCCTCCGCAGCAACGGCAGTCACGAACCTTCTTGCCAATCAGTGGGTCTATGGAATTCTCTATTTCGGAATGGTGTTTGTTTTCACCTACTTCTATACGGCGATTACGTTTGAGCCGCATCAAGTCGCCAAGAATCTCCAGAAAAACGGCGCCTTTATACCGGGAGTGCGTCCTGGTGGCACGACATCCGAATACCTCGGCAATATCATCACGCGCATCACGCTCGTGGGTGCGCTCTTTCTCGGAATTCTCGCCGTGCTGCCGATTATTCTGCAGGGCGTGACGGGAATTACCGCGGTATCAATCGGCGGCACTGCGCTTTTGATTGCAGTTTCCGTCGTACTCGATGTCGTGAAGAAGGTGGATGCTCAAACCTCGATCAGAGAATATTAAAGAATATAAAGAGCGCAGCGACCATATATTCTTAACCCCGTTAAATCCTTTCAAGTTCCATGCACGCGGTGTACATACTGCTTTCAGAAAAGGACAAGAAATTTTATGTTGGTTACACACAAGATTTGAAAGGACGATTTGAGGCGCATGTATTGGGTGCAGTTAAATCCACAAAGTTGCGGCGCCCCATTCGCCTCGTGTACGTTGAGATATGTATCGATAAGCGCGATGCCATGCGCAGAGAACGATATCTGAAAACACATCATGGTAAGATGTTCGTTCATAATCGCCTCAAATCGTATTTAACGGGGTAGATTTCTTCGCATGGCTCAAAAATCTAAGCAGGTTGTCGTTATCGCGGGGCCGACGGGAAGCGGCAAGAACACGATACTCGCGGAAATATTGAAGCGTTGCGGAAATTGTGCGCGGCTTGTGACGGCGACCACGCGCGCGCCGCGTCCCGGCGAGAAAGAGGGAATAGACTACCATTTTATTTCCGCAGAAGAATTCAAGAAGGGTTTAGCCGAAGGCTTGATTCCGGAGCACCGCTTTGTGCCCGCGCTCGGTACGTACTACGGCATATATCTGCCGAATTTGGAGAAACAACTTGAAAGTGGAAATATCATTCTCGCGCAGGTTGATATCATCGGTGCTCGCTTATTAAAAGAGCGCTACGGTGCGAGAATGATATTTATAATGCCCGTATCGCTGGAAGATTTTGAACGGCGCATACGCGCGCGCAATCCTGATTTGTCCGAGCAGGAATTTGCCGCGCGCATGGAAATAGCGCGCATCGAAATGAAAGAGCACGCGCCGGAATATGATTATCGAATCGTGAATGCTGACGGGAAATTAGAAGAAGCAGTGGATGAAATTTTGGCAATTCTGAAAAAAGAGGGCTACGCGCTATAATTCCTTGAACATGATTCAAAATAACGATTCACCGTTTTCTTTGCCGATTGCAGTAATGTTCTTCGGAGTATCAGGCTCGGGAAAGGGTACGCAAGCGGAGCTTCTTGAAACTGCGTTGAAGAAAGCAGATCCGACTCGTGGCGTTGTGCGAGTAGAAATGGGCGCGCTCCTTCGCGCGCTTGTCAAAACCGACAACACGCTTGCGTCTCGTATTGAGGGAATACTTTCAGCTGGCGGACTCGTGCCATCATTCATTCCCGCGTATCTGCTCACGGATTTCTTGAGCCGAAATTTCTCAGGAACCGAGCACCTGCTGTTGGATGGTGTCGCGCGCCGCCCGATTCAGTCGAAATTAATTAATCAGATGGTTGCATTTTACGGGAAGCGCCCGTGCCATTCGATCGTTCTCGAATTAAACCGTGAGACAGCGCGAGCGCGCCTTATTGCACGCGGGCGCCACGACGATAGCGAAGCCGGGCAGGCCATCGCGCGGCGATTCGCATGGTACGAAGAGCAGGTTGTGCCCTCGATTGCGACGCTGGAGCGGCTTTCGTGGCAGACACACCACATCGACGGCGAGCGTGATGTTGAGACTATACATAAAGACATCTTGCATTGTCTGAATATATCCGGATGACTCTATGGTTGCCGGGACCGAAAAGGAGAGGGAAGCGCTCCAAGAAGGAGGCCATCGTCTCGCACGGCACGTTCGCATTCTTTCCGAAATGGTGCGGCCGGGTCTTTTAGTGCGCGCGCTCGAGGTGCGCGCACAGGAAATGGTCGCGGCCGACGGCGACACGATGGCATTCCTCCACTATCGCGCTGCAAAGAGTGAAAAGCCGTTTCCTTCGGGGCTCTGCGTTTCGCTAAACAATTATTTTGTTCATGGACCGGCGGGAGTGAATCAGTCTGTTATTGCGGACGGCGACGTCGTGTCGATTGATTTCGGCATAAAGCATGCGGGACTCTATACGGATCACGCGGTCACTGTCATTGCTGGAAAGGGTTCTCCGGAAGATGAGCGGCTCGTCGCGGGAACCAAAGAAGCGCTCACTGCGGGAATTGCGGCTGCGCGCGTCGGTAATACGACGGGCGACATCGGCTATGCGGTGGAACAGGTTGCTAACGAATATGGATTCGGTTTCCCTCGGAATCTCTGTGGTCACGGCGTGGGGAAGAAAGTGCACGAAGAGCCGCATGTGCCAAATTTCGGCGCGAAGGGAAGCGGAACGGCTCTTGTCGAAAATCTCGTCATTGCGATAGAGCCGATGTTCGCGCTCGGAAGCGGCGACGTAGAACTTGCTTCTGACGGACTCACGTATCGCACGAAAGACGGCTCGCGCGCGGCGCATTTTGAGCACACTGTGATTATCACCAAAAATGGCCCTGAAGTCCTGACAAAAGAACAGTCTGTATGAACGTATGCGTTTTTTGCTCTGCCGCTGAAGTCGACAAGAAATATGCTCGGCCTGCTGCAGAATTCGGTGCGCTGCTTGCCAAGGCAGGACACACGCTCGTGTGGGGCGGTTCGGATCGCGGACTTATGAAAATAGTTGCCGATGCAGTCGACGAAAACGGCGGCAAAATCGTCGGTATCTCCTTCGAGCTTCTCAAGCACAGGGCGCGTGAGAAAGCGGCCGAAATGATTGTGGAGAAAGATTTAAGCACGCGCAAAGCGACGATGCTTGCGCGCACGGATGTTTTTGTTGCTTTAGTAGGGGGTATCGGGACTCTCGACGAGCTCGGTGAAATTCTCGCCCTCAAAACGCACGAGATTCACCATAAACCGATAATTCTGCTCGATACGGATCACTTTTATGAAGCTTTTAAGGCGCAATTGCGTCGGATGCAGGATGAACGTTTTTTGCATAAACCTCTCGAAGAGTTGATGTACTTTGCAGATACACCGCAAGATGCCATGCGGTACATCGAGAACCATGTCATCCATTAATGTTCTCCTCGTGGGAAGCGGCGGGCGCGAGCATGCGCTTGCCTGGAAAATCGCGCAATCATCGCGGCTCAAGCGACTGTTTGTCGCTCCGGGAAATCCGGGTACATCGATAGCTTTCGCGCCGCGAATCTGAAAGTATTCGGACCTGCCTGCGCCGCTGCGAAGATTGAAAGCTCCAAGGCATTTGCCAAGCGTCTCATGCAAGATTCGGGGATTCCGACTGCCGGCTTTCAAGTATTTTCCGACTATGAGCCGGCGCGCGCGTATGTGTACGAGCAAGACTTGCCGGTAGTGATAAAGGCGAGCGGCCTCGCGCTAGGGAAAGGTGTGTACGTGTGCAATACGCTTCAAGAAGCAGAGCAAGCGCTGGAGCAGATTATGCGTCGGAGCGTGCATGGGGAGGCCGGCAGCGAAGTTGTCGTCGAGGAGTATCTCGATGGACCGGAGATTTCAGTTCATGCGCTTTCTGACGGGAAAAATTTTATTCTGTTCCCGCCCGCGCAGGATCACAAAAGGATAGGCGACGGAGATACGGGACCAAACACTGGCGGAATGGGAACGATAGCGCCGATTCCATTTGTAAGTGCGCAGACGATGGAAAGTATCGGCGAGCGTATCGTGCGGCCAGTTCTCCAGGCGCTTCAAAAAAGCGGCGCTCCATTTTCAGGCGTTCTTTATCCGGGCTTGAAAATGACGTCGACCGGTCCGAAAGTGCTCGAATTTAATGCGAGATTCGGCGATCCGGAAACGCAGGTTTACATGCGACTCCTTAAAAGCGACATTCTTGATCTGCTTGAGGCGTGTGCGGCGGGAGATGTGTCATCACAGAAGCCAGAGTGGAATTCCGGCTTCGCCGCAAACATTGTCCTCGCGTCAAAGGGATACCCGGAGAGTTACGAAAAAGGATTTCCAATACGCGGCATTGCGGATGCGGAAAAAAAAGAGGACGTCGTGATTTTTCACGCGGGCACAACCTATGACCTGCCTGCCGGAGCCTCGGCGCAGGCAGGTGGCGAGCTTAAGACTGCGGGTGGGCGGGTGCTCGGTGTTTCTGCAATTGCGCCGACACTTCGCGTGGCGCTCGAACGTGCCTACGCAGCGGCCGCGCGGATTGAATTTGAGGGCAAATATTTCCGCCGCGACATCGGCGTCCAGGCGCTATTTCTCGGATGATATACTAATGAGATGGAGCCGCGAATTCTCCACGAGCGCATTGTCCCGCGCGCGCTTAATTTCAAATCTCCCGAGGAGGAGCTTCAGTACTTGCGCGAACGCGTGCGCGAAAAAGAGAATGAATTGGAGATTCCTAAGAATCGCTTTGAGAGTGATCGTATAGCAAAGCGTGAAATTGCAGAGTATAGCAAAACTCCCGCAACGGAAGTTCTCCACGAGGCAGTCGTCATGCCGGAACACGAGACCGTGCGGCACGCCCTCAAGCTCGACCCTGAAGCGCATGATACGCAGATGGACGAGCTTCTGGAAATCGTTTCGGCCCGCGGCATTCGCAATGCTCTTTCGGTAGCGGAGCGCCTCAAGAATCCGCACATCGAGGACGATTTGCATCGCATGCTCGTCCGCTACATCGCGGAAGGTCTGCCGGAGAAAGGCATTCCCCCGCCCGAGCGGGTGAACCGCGCGCTCCATATGGTGCTTTTTGAAATACATCCACAAGCACACGGAGAAAAAGATAAGGAGCAGGGACAGAAATTAGAGCAGGTTCTTTCCTCTTCGGAGCAACTCTACGCGGGGCTGACTTCTCTCATCTCGCCGCACGAGGGCTTCTCGCTCGAGATCGCCGTTCCCGAAGGCAGCGAAGAGGCAGGACTATATCTCGCGGTCCCCCGCATAAAGCAGACGCTCGCCGAGCGTCTCATCTCCTCGGTATTTCCCAATGCGCGTATTTCCGAATGCAGGGGCGATTACAATATTTTTAATTATGCGGGTGACAGCGCGGGCGCTGTCGCCCGCCTCGCGGAGCACCCGGCATTTCCCTTGAAGACGTACGAACAATTTGAGCACGATCCCCTGAATGTCCTCCTTGCGGCGTTTGCAAAAATCGCAAAGCACGGCGAGGGTGCTGCCATACAGTTCGTTGTGAGCACCGCGGGGGACCGCTACAACAGGCACTACAAGAAAATGCTGCGCGCCGTTGAAAAGGGAAAGACAATAGAAAAAGCGCTCCGAGTTCCAGAAACAGTTCTTGGCGAAGTTATCCACGATATCGGGAAGGCCGCATTCATGCCGAAGGATTACGTGGAAGAAAAGGACAAAGAATTCCGACGCGCGAGCGATCAAGTCGCGACGGAAGCGATAGGGAGGAAATTGAAAAGCAGAGTAGCTCCCGTTGTCATTCGGCTCGCCGCGTCCGCGGGCGACAAGAAGCGTGCGCGCGAACTCCTTCAAAATTTGATGGCGCCGTTCAATCAGTTCGACGATTCCAAGGGGAATCGCCTCGTGTTTAAGGAAGTCTCCGCATGGGGCATCCGGGATTTTCTGCGGGAATTTACGTTCCGCGAATTCGATTCAGGCGAAGCGATTCCCTTGGGTTTGGCGGAAGTTGCGACGATGTTCCACTTCACCGCGGAGCGCGTAACGACCTCGCGCGAGCTGAAGAGAAGCTTCGCCAAGCAGGCACCAGCTCCTGTCGAGGTCGGAAGCGACGGCATCGTGCTTGGCATCAATCGCTACGGCGCGATAGAAACGCTCGTTCACTTTTCTCCACTCGATCGCTTGCGCCACTGCTATGTCATAGGGCAGACGGGGACCGGAAAAACAGGGCTCCTCAAAAATATGATTATTCAGGACATTAAAAATGGCGAAGGCGTCGCATTTATCGATCCGCACGGAAACGATATCGAGGATGTTTTGGCCGCAATTCCGCCGGAGCGGGCGGCAGATGTCGTCTATTTTGATCCTGCATACACGGCGCGACCGATGGGGCTCAACATGCTCGAATACGACCGCTCGAAGCCCGAGATGAAGACATTTGTCGGCGGCAGCACGTTCGTCGAGATTCCGCGGGTGTTCGCCGATCCGGCTTTCAGAAATTTGAAACTTTCTCGATGCAATAATCCAATAATCGTGCAGTTCTGGAAGAAAATCGCAGAAGCAGCGCAGGGGGATCCGTCGCTTGAAAATGTCGCACCGTACATCACGTCCAAATTCGATGTCTTTCTCACGAACGACATCATTCGTCCCATCGTGTCACAGGAGCATTCCTCGTTCGATTTCCGTGAGATTATGGATGGAAAGAAGATTTTCCTCGCGAACCTCTCGAAGGGCCGATTGGGTGATCGCAATACTGCGCTTCTCGGACTTGTCCTCGTTTCTAAGTTCCTACAGGCGGCATTCTCGCGCGTAGACGCGCGGGGCGTCGATCTCCCGGTCTTTTATCTGTACATTGATGAGTTCCAAAACTTCGCGACGCCTTCCATTGGGACTATTCTTTCGGAAGCTCGAAAATACAAACTCTCGCTCATCATCGCGCACCAATTTATCGCGCAGCTCGATGAGAAAATACGCGATTCGGTCATTGGAAACGTGGGGACTAAAGCGGCATTTCGCATCGGGACGACCGATGCAGAATTCCTTGCAAAGCAGTTCGAGCCCGTCTTCACTGCGCCGGATCTCGAGAACCTGCCGAACAGGAATGCTGTTCTTTCGCTTCTCGTGAACGGTGTGCCTGCGCGGCCGTTTACTCTCCAAACGGAAAATCTTCCGCAGTTCGACTTCTCGCGCCTCGATGCGCTCAAGGAACTTTCATACCAAACCTACGGTCGCGACAGGGAGGAGGTTGAAGCCGAAGTCCGCCGCAAATTCGCTGAAGCGGACGAACCGTTAGCATTAGCGGCGGAAGGACCCGCGCCGTTGTACCGATAAGAAGGATCATCCGGATTTCGAGCAGTAGCAGTACTCACTTATATCTCGCTAGCGTAGTATAATTTCTGGAATTGATTTCGACGCACAGAATTGTATGAATATAACAAATCAAGGACATGATAGGTTTTCTCTTTATCAAGGGGAAGTGCAAACTTACACGGGATTTTCCGGCACAATGGCTGCAGTGGTTCTTTTCTTCACCGGACTTATTCTGACCAAATTTGAGAATTTTGATATATCCATTAAGGTTCCTATCTCCTTTCTTTTAATAAGTATTTTTGGGTTCTTATATGCGGCACTCTTATACTCAAGTGCAGCTCAAGAAGTCTCTGAATACAATGAGGCGAGATTCCACAGAGCGGTCTTTCTAGGGGATATCCTTTCTGAATACCTAGGGGTGTATCTACTTGTTATATCTATTCCACTGGTAATAAATCTCATCACGGATGACTTGTTTCTCCGGCTAGTCTCTTTGAGTGCGGCTCTCGCCGGACTGGCTATTTATCAATTTTCGAGTTTCTCTCTGGTTGAACGCCACTTTAGACACAAACATCATTTTATTTCTGTTTCGATCATAGTTCTAGGTTTGTTGCTTTTTGTTGCACAGCTGTATCAAATATATTTTGTTCCATTGTCAGTTATATTTGCAGTCTTTATTTTGGTAGTTACTTATCGGGCCGCAAAAATAGGTACGGAACGAACTGTATCTGTTAGTTAATAGTTGGTTTAGCGCTTGTTTAATGCGATGTGATATAGTGCATGCAGATCCGGTTTACTAGGCATGCGGTGCAAAAATCCGCTGTCTTGAAAAGACACGGTATTTCTATTTCGAGGCGGCGCATTATTCGCGCTGTTGAGCAACCGGATCTAGTGGATTACACTCGTTTGCCGCTTCTTATTGCTCAAACAAATCTCGATGAAAGAAGAGTATTACGAGTCGTATACAGAATTGAAAAGGACGCGATGGTTATCATAACTTTTTATCCGGGCAGAAAATCACAGTATGAAAAAGAAAATTAATACCAAAATCAGCTACGATACAGACGCAGACGTTTTGAGTTTGGAAAGTGCCACTCGAACGACAATTGATCATGCGGAGGAAATGGGAAATTTAGTTGTGCATTTCAGTAAGTCTAACAAGCCGGTGTTGATTGAAATCCTCGAGGCATCTAATTTATTCAAGAAGCAACCGAAGTCGTTACGAGCAGATATTCGCAAAAAAATCGTTACCGTATAATCTCTCACGCATGGTACACCCAAAAGAAGAACGCACGCTCGTACTCCTCAAGCCTGATGCGATTCAGCGTGCTTTGATGGGCGAGATAATTCGCCGCTATGAGCGGCTCGGCCTCAAGCTCGTCGGCCTTAAAATGGTTGTTCCCACGGAAGCACAAGTGGAAGGGCACTACACGCTCGATCCAAATTGGCGACGCATTACAGGCGAGAAGACGATAAAGTCATACAGGGAGCGGGGCCTTACGCCGCCATCCGAAGATCCGCATGAGATCACGGCGAAAATTCTCAAAAATTTGATTAAATATCTCACCGCGGGCCCGGTTATTGCGATGGTGTGGCAGGGGGCGCATTCCGTGGAGCTCGTTCGCAAAATTACAGGCGGTACAGAGCCGAGAAGCTCTCCAGTCGGCACCATTCGCGGCGATTTCGTGCCTGATTCATATGTCATGTCCGACAACGATGACCGCGCAGTGCGCAATCTAATCCATGCTTCCGGGACGGTTGACGAAGCGAGCATGGAAATCCCACATTGGTTCCATGCGAAGGAGCTTATAGACTACAAAGTGACGCACGAGGATATTCTCTACGCAAAAGAACTTCAGGGGATTTTCACTTCCTGACCCACAACACATTTTGTATCTTGCGTGCAATATGGAAGTGCTATACTTATTTTAGCGACAGGTACAACACCTGCTGGTATGCATAAGGGAGCTCGAGGTGTTTCGCGCATTGTGCGCGGAGCATAGGGCGCCCACCTGGCTTCACACCAGGCTGCCGTGCCTGCCGCACCTAGAGACCCTGCGAAAGCAGGGTTTTTGGGTATGTGATAAGAAAAAAAACGCGCGACATTGCTGCCGCGCGGGGTTTACTCGGGGTCGTATCGATCCTCCCGGTCATAGGCGAGCAAGACAATATTGCTGCTCTCCAGGAGCTGCGGCGCTACATGGAGCGCTACGACAATACCGGCTCGCGTTGACCGTCCGTACGGGGGATAGCTGATGGAATCCCAGCGAGGCAGATCTCTCGGCATTTCCTTTTTGATAATTCGTCGATAATCTGCATCCACCCATCGGTCGCTCACGAGGACGACATGATCGACGAGACCTTCTGCGAACGCTATGCGGGTATGCGGAAAATTAATTCCGGGATAGCTCGTACCGTACAACTTGTGTCTCGGCAGGCTTCCCAAATCAATTCCCAGCATGTCTTTGTACCTTCCCGGATAGCGTTTGTCGTAGGCGTCTCCCGATTGAGCCGACTCAAACCCGATTAATTGCATGTTCGGATTGTGTCGTTTGAGGTCTCTGCCAGGTCCGAGAACGCTGGAGCCGTTCCCGAAGGCAACGACGAAGGCATCGATGCGGTCAAGCTCGTCTATGAGCTCGACGCCGATTTGCGCCATTGCGTTCGTCACGATCCGATTCTCTGTCTTATTCGGACCCATCGAATGATTAAGGTAGACCACATCTCTATTTTTGACGAGAAAGTCAAGAGCGAATTTGGGAAATGCATTCACGTAGTCACCCGGAACGGGGATGACACGCGCCCCTTCGTTTTCGATTGCCTTCTCGCGCGCGTTTTCTATTCCTTTGGGTATCGCGATGATGCAGCGAAGACCCAAAAGACGCGCCACTCTCGCGCACGACACGCCTGCGTTTCCGGATGTCGTCTCGAGGATGGTACCTCCGGGCAGCAGCTTGCCCATTTCGATGTAGTGCTGCACGAGTGGGCCGAACGCGCGATCGTAGTGGCTCGAGCCGCCCTCGTATTCGCGAACACACTGGCCGTCGACGAGACGTAGCCTGTTTTGCGTTTCGTCCTTGACGAAGATCTTGCAGCGATTCGGGACGAAACCACGGTACGGGAGAAGCGGAGTATTACCGACCGATTCGATGCGCATGGCTATTCCTTGTCTGTTTGGTCAGACAGGATAATACGCAATATACACTTGACAGGTCAATGATATTGCCCTAATCTGTTGGATAAATCCGACAACAGTATGCAACCGGAACTAAAAAAGGCACTGGAAACACTGGGCTTGAACCGGAATGAAATAGCGGTGCTCATGGTTCTGCTAGAGGATAGCCCACTCTATGCGGCGCGAATCGCGCGCGAGGCGAAGCTTAACCGAACGACGACGTATGGAGTCTTAAAGCTCCTTGCCGGAAAGGGACTTGTTTCTGCGGACACAAAAAAAGGTGCGACTCGCTATCAATCAATTCCGCCCGAACAACTGCCGACCTATATTGAGCGGCGCAGAGATGCACTGGCGGAAACAAAGGAACAGCTTTCCGAGATTATTCCACAGTTGGAACTTGTTCGCTCAAAAGGAAAAGTTCTGCCGAAGGTTCAATTCTTTGAGGGAGAAGAGGGGCTGAAGCAGGCGTATGAAGACACGATTGATAATAATCAGGAGAAATTTCTGCGAGATATTACGGGCATCGATGCTGTGTATACGAAGTTGGATCAAAAATTTGTGGAATACTACATGAAGAAACGCGCGAAGCTCGGTGTTCAATGTATTGATCTAGTCCCTGAAAGCGAATGGGGTCGCAGAAGTAAATCTGATGACGCAAAATATTTACGCACAACGAAATTCTTGCCTGCTGAAACGAACTTTGATGCCGAAGTGAGCATCTACGACAATAAGGTCGGGATATTCTCCTACGCGCAAGAAAATCCGGTTGCCATTCTGATTGAAGATAGGACTATCTCGGATATGATGAAGAAACTTTTCAATCTGTTGGAGCAAGCAGCAAAATAACGCGATGATGGTAAAATGCCGCGATGGTCAATCCGCGCAATCTTCTTCTCGCGCAATTCGGAATAATTGCGATTTTGGCGAGTCTGCACCTCATCGGCGTTGCAAATTTTCTCTACTGGCGTCTGCCGTGGTTTGATCTTGTAACGCATTTTCTCGGCGGCGCCTGGGCTGCCCTTCTCGCCGCATGGTTTCTCGCTCTACGCGGCAAGGCAGCCGATTATTTTACGTGTCTCCTCGCCGCGCTCTTGTTTGCGGTTGTCTGGGAGCTTTTCGAGATGCAGGCCTCAATTATAGACCTACCGACAGGTGCTCTCGATACGGTGAAAGATTTGGTGATGGCGGCGGTCGGTGGCATTGCAGGAACTCTCCTCGCACAGTTCGTGTCGCGGCAATAGTGCGGTCGTTTCTTGCTATAATTCCAGTACAATGTCGCGACAAAAAATTCATCCGAAGCACGTAGCGCCTCCGGAATACCTGTGCCGCCTTCCTCCCGGTTATGGGGTGGTGAAGATTTGCGTCTCCGGCGCGGCAGATACCGGCTACTGCGGGCTCGACGCATTCGAAAAGGCAAAAGAGGTGGGACGCGAGATCGCAACGCATGGTGGAATAATCACAACAGGCGCAACGACCGGTTTTCCCCTCTATGCCGCAATGGGTGCGAAGGACGAGAGCGGTTTTTCTATAGGTTTTTCACCGGCCGCGACAGAGAGGGAACACGTTGAAACCTATAAATTGCCGCTTGAGTACATGGATGTGATTGTTTATACCGGATTCGGTTATGTCGGCCGCGATCTCCTCTTAATTCGCTCGTCGGATGCGGTGATTATCGGGTGCGGGCGCATCGGTACACTGAACGAATTTGCCGTCGCTTTCGAGGACAGGCGTCCGATGGGAATTCTTGAGGGCTCATGGGAAACGGACGAGCTCCTGAAACGCTTCTACGATTCATCGCATCGCCCGAATGATCGGCTCATTTTCGATTCGGATCCGAAAGCGATGGTGGAGCGGCTCATTGAGCGTGTTAAAAAAGATCGAGAGAAGCTGAACGTCGTTTATAACAATCACGACGGATGGAGCAGCACGGGAAAAAACGCGGAAGTTATCCTTTAAGGATACTAGAATTCGTAGGTATAAAGATATCGTTCTCCTGTAAAACGACCTTGTTTCGATAATTGCACAGAGCGCATCGCCGTTTTCCTCGGGAAGCTGAATGTGTTCGAAACGAACAACGCATTTTTAAGTTCGCGCTCGCATTTCGGCAGGAGCGCCTCCATGACACCAGGCAGAAGGTATGCATACACGCGTGTTGCCTGTGAGAGATCGGTCTTAAAAAAATCACCCCGTCGCAGTACTATATTTTCAGGATTTCCCGCAAGAAATAGGCGAAATCGCACGAGGACAACGAGGAGTGGGTTTCGTTCAATGCCGACATACTTTGCTGCTGGCTCTTTCTTCCATGCAGAGATGAGAAAACGGCCGTCACCGCAGCCGAGTTCATAGACAATATCGCTCGGCTTTGCGCCGACTGCGGAAACGATTGTTTCCAAATATTTTTGCCGAGTGGGAACGTACGGCACATCGAGACGCCCAGAAATCAAAAAAATAACGGCTTGCAAGATAAATACCAGCAACGCGACAATGAGAATAAGTTGTACAGAAAGAAGCGCGAGCCCAATTGCTAGCGCGGCCATGCAATCGTTAGCGCGATAGTGTTGCGGCGAGACGCGCGAAGCTCTCCGGATGATCTTTCGCGAGTGCGGCAAGAGATTTGCGATCGAGTGCGACCTTGCTCTTCTTAAGGGCACCCATGAATTTGCTGTATGGAGGAAACCCGCCCTCGCGGAGCGCAGCATTGATTCGGAGCGTCCAGAGATTTCTGAATTCTCGCTTTTTTGCGCGACGGTGCCTGAAGGCGTAGGCGCCAGCATGGAAGATCGCCTCCTTTGCGACGCGCTTCTTCTTTGAGCGGCCGAATCGATAGCCCTTCACCTGCGAAAGGATGTTGCGACGCCTCTTTAATTTTGTAACCCCACGCTTGACTCTCGCCATGTTAAAGATTCCTAGCCAATAAAAGTTACTTTAGGTATCGACTCTGGTCTTGCGTCGACATGTGGATAGACGAGGCGCGCTTGTTATGCATGCGCGATTTTCCCGATTGTTTTGCATTGAAATGATTCTGCCCCGGAGAGCGGGAGACGATTTTACCTTGGCGAGTAAGCCTAAGCCGCTTTTGAAATGATTTATTGGTCTTCATACTGAACTTGTTGAATTGAATCAGCTGCGGCGGGTGCGGCTAGCTCCTGCCTGCCGGCAGGCAGGGTCTCCTTTTTCGCATGAGATCCTCCCGATTTTCCGCCGCTATCCCGTTCGATGACGACCGAGAGGCCTTTGGGACTCTTCTTGATCTCGTCCGCGATTTTATACGATTCCGGGATGATTGCAAGGAAACGCTCGAGCCGCTCTTTTAGGAAATTGAACTCCATATATTTGTATCTTCCCCACAAAAAGAGATCAATCTTCACGCGATGTCCTTCTCGCAGCCACGCGGCTGCCTTCGAGCCCTTTATGTGCATGTCCCGTTCCGAGGTGCCGATCTTCACTTGGGCGACCTTTGTTTCTGTCACATGCGCTTTCGCCTTAACTTCTTTTTCTTTTTTCTTCTGCTCGTACTTAAACTTGCCGTAGTCGGTAATCTTGGCAACCGGCGGGTTCGCGTTCGGAGAGACTTCGATGAGATCGAAGCCCAATTCGCGCGCTTTTACTAGCGCTTCCTTGGTCGGCATAACGCCGAAATTCTCTCCCTCGGGCCCGATGACCCGCAGCTCCTTGGCTCGGATGCTCTCGTTCATCTGGACGCGCTCCTTTTCTTTCTGTGAAGTGTACTTAGTGAATCCCATTTGTTCGGGAAACTATACCATTGATAGGTTTCAGGTTCTAGGGAATAGGTGACAGTAAAAAACGAGCCGCCAAAACACAGCGGCGTGTTTTGGCGACGTGAATCTCGGAGTTCAACCCGGCGCGAAATCGGCCAACTCGACACCGAGGAACGCAGGCAATCTCAAGGGCGTTGCCCATCCGCTTTTACGTACGGCGTCTTTGAACTCGGATACGGCCCATCGAATCCGAAGAGTCTGATCGAGTACGGGGCCGCAGTAATCATCGTCGAGCTCTGTCTGGGCAGCATCTTTAAAAATTGATCTGCCAACGGCCGCGATGATGTCCTGCTGGTACTTCGTGATCTGACGAAGGAGGTCGGCCGCAATGACGCGGTAGGCTTTTTCGAGAACGGATTTCATGTCTTTCTCGAACTTTTCCCATCTCTCATCTGCCATGCACCGCGCATAAAGTCGCAGGTGGCGACATTTAACGATAAGCGCATGTGCATCGTCGGTGTTAGTTAGTTGAGACGCGGCGGCGTCGAGCTGTTGGGTTTCGAACTCCACGAAGCGGTTGATCGCAGGTCTGAAAAGGGCCAGCGTGCTCGCGAACGTAGCTGCGACAGAAACGATGATCCATACTAGGGTGTATTCAGCGAACATGGGGAAATCTCCTGAGCATAGCCGAGAATACCCTCGGCGGGTTGCCTAATGGCGCTTATCGAACCTTAAAACAGAAGCCGGTAACAGTCAATTTCTGTTGGTTAGGGTAAACGCTCTGAAACTTTTCGACATAAAGCTTCATAAAACGAAGCCGCCAAACGTGCACGGCGGCTCGTTTGACGGTGTAGGAACTTACGGTAAGAAGTCGCTCGGGACCTCTTCCATGAGTGTGTCGTCCGGTGAAACATATGTCTTGATATTTTGAGACCCGGCGATTCGCCGTTCGAGCAGGTCTTTCACTTCAAGGTGTCGTATGCCGGCAGTGATATAGTCTTCGGCGTCGACCTCAATACCTTCTTTCGGCACCGCTACGAGGGCGTCCGCGCAGGCGGCGAGGTTGTCCGAGGCTATCGATAGGTTTGGAATCTTCTCCAGGGCTTCGAGTTCCGCTTGCTGGAGTTTTCGCAGAGCGATTTCCCATTGCGTCATGTTGGTCTCCTGTTGTCGTGCTGGGCGATTTATACCACCGATAAGCCCTACTGCAACGTCTCGCAAACCTGGCCGTCGCCGTCGCTATCGAGTCTATGAATGTCGTTAGATAATCCGCCGCAAGCTTCAAAGGCTTTTTGCGCTTCCGCCTGCGTCGCGAAATCCGAGCAATTGTACGCATTCTTTGTGCATTCGTAAGAGCCAGTGTCGCTTATTACATCCGATCGGGTGTAATAAGCGACATCACTTTCTGAAGAGTTTGAAGATTCCTGCATACATGCAGTATCCGACCAGAGGCCTCGCTTATTTTCCTGTGCGTCGTACTCGGCTTCCCTGAATTCTTTTTGATATTTGTAAGCCAGATTGTATGTATATTCATGCCCATATCCTTCCGAGATCATCAATTTATTGAAAAAAGTTCCGTCTTCCAAAAAAACATATGCAAGCGTCCGGCCGTACTTATCCAGCTCTCCCTGCGACGGATCCATTTCGAGTTGCACGCTGTTTCCAGTCAAAATTTCTCTCGCCCTCTGGCTCGCTTCTTCCCCAAAGCACTGCACAGGCTTTCGGGGATCGGCTGTTTCGGGCGTATCCAATCCGATAAGTCGCAGGGTCGTATTCTTGCCGTCAATATTTACGACAACGGTATCTCCATCTACAACTTTTGTTACTGGGTACGACCGCGATTTCTTATCTGATGCATCCGATGTCGGGATTTCGTAAATCCCGACATCAGCGCTTCTCTGCGATTGAATTGCTGTTGCGACAGCGCTCTCTTGCGGTATCGTTGCTGCCGGTTCTTTTTTCGGCGCGATAAGCGCGATGAGAAAAAGTACGGCCACCGTTAGCAAGATCGTTTTGAGTTTCATGACATGAATAATTGTATCGGATGAATCGCTGCGGTAACATGGGAGACATGACGACAATGCGCCACCTGAAAACGGTTACTTCACAGACCGTGAAGGATATCAATGGGCTTTTCCGTCAACTTTCACCGCAGGCAAAAAACGCATCACGTGCGCAATTGCTAAACATGGTTAGAAATCCAAATGTCGAATGGTGGGTCGTTCAGGACGGAGTGAATATCATTGGAATGGGCATTCTCATTATTTTCTTGAAATCGATAGGAACTGCTGCGGAAATGCAGGAGATGGTCGTGGACGAACGATACCGCGGACGAGGTATTGGCAAATCGCTTGCCGGAAAATTGATATCACGCGCTAAAGCTCGAGGTGCCACGCATATTGATCTGACGAGCAATCCATCTCGCACGGCAGCGAATGCCTTTTACCAAAAACTCGGTTTCGAGATTCGGAAAACGAATGTTTATCGCTTGACACTTTGAGAGCGCGAATATGTGCGTGCTTTGAGCGTCCGTATCGAAGGGCGGTGGTATTCCGATACAAAGAGCGCGAGGACAATGAGGATCCCGCCAACCACCGTTACATACGTGAAAGATTCCGCTCCGATCGTCCATGCTGCTACTCCGCCAATGAGGGGTTCAAGAATTCCATAAAACGTCGCCTCGATTTCGTCCGCGTATCGTTCTGCGAACTGGACAAAAAAATACGGCACGATCGTGAAGAAAAGCGTTAGCCAAATAAGCGGCATCCATGATGCTCCTTCTCCGTGGAGTCCGAAACGCGAGCCCGCCCCCCACGCGACGAGGAGTGAAATAAAACCGACAACGAGAAATTGCTGCGTGCAGAGGGATATAAGATCGCTTTTTTCTCCTTTTCAAAATGTTCTGTAAATACAATGTAAAAAAGACAGCCGACAGCGGCAAGAGTGACCCACAGATCGCCCGAATTGAACGATACGATTCCGCCCGTCAGGAGCTCGATGCCAACGAAGGCTGTGGCGAGTGCGAGCCACGTCGAAGGATGAATAGGGTGACGATACAAAAGATACGTGAGGAAGGGAATGAACAGCATTCCTATGGCGGTGATAAACGCGGTGTTCGCGGCTGTTGTTTGTGAAAGGCCGATGGTCTGCGGCACCTCAAGAAAAAATATCAGTATGCCGAGAAGGAAACCCTCGCGAAATCGGAACGTTATTCCATGCCCACGAACGAGAGTGACAATAAGGAATACAAAACCAGCGGCGAGGAACGTGTAGGCAGTGAAGGTTATGGGATCAATGAACTCAAGATAGCGTTTCGTGAAC
>LCQS01000019.1 GCA_001004265.1 Parcubacteria group bacterium GW2011_GWA2_51_10
CACAAAATTAGGAATTTCTTTTACTTCATACAAAGAAGGTTCCCATATTGGTCGTCGTTCATCCCGCAGGACTTCCGGGGGAAATTCCCGGCAAGGGCGCAAATATTTCCTTTGCTGCCGAAGAGGCGCGAAAGCACATCATAGATCAGAGAGGCTTTTCCTACGATAAAGTGCTCGTATCGGCGTTCGATATTGATACGGTCGTATATCCGCAGTACTTCGCCTGCCTCGCGTGGCACTTTTTAACGTGCGAGCGGCCGGCGCGAAGCTCGTTCCAGCCGGTTCCTCTTTATAATAACAACATCTGGCAGGCGCCCATGCTCTCGCGCGTCATCGATTACTCGAGTTCGTTTTGGCAGATGATCGAACAGGAACGGCCCGAACGGGTTGTGACGTTTTCATCCCATGCGGTGCCTTTCCGGCAACTGTATGAAGCGGGATATTGGCAGCGAAACGTTGTATCAGAGGATTCACGCATCTTCTTTAATCTTTTTGTTCATTACGATGGAGACTATGAGGTTGTTCCGATAGCGTATCCGGTCTCCATGGACGCGAATGCTGCCCCGACGCTGTGGGGCACGGCGAAAAATATTTATCGGCAACACCGCCGCTGGACGTATGGCGCGGAGAATATTCCGTACCTCCTCTTCGCATTCTCGAAGAATCCGCGTATACCGTTCAGGAAAAAACTTCGCGTCGCGGGAATTCAGATTGAGGGTTTTTGGTCGGCTGTCACGCACCCTCTTATCCTTGCGGTCGTCGGCTGGTTGCCTCTCTTTGTCGGCGGCCGCGGTTTTAATGTGTCGGTCCTGTCATACAATTTGCCGTCTGTCGCGCAGACTTTTCTCAATGTCGCGCTGCTCGGGCTCATCGTGTCGGCATATGTTGCGATGAAGCTCATGCCGGAGCGGCCGCCAGAATACGGGCGCATGAAGAGCGCGTCGATGATGCTTCAGTGGCTTCTCGTGCCCTTCACCATGATTTTCTTCAGCGCGATCCCTGGGTTTGATGCGCAGATGCATCTCCTTACGGGGCGCTACTTGGGATTCTGGGCAACGCCCAAAACACGCCTGACCTTCTCAAAGAAGGCACCTTGACTCAAGGATTCTTGCAGCGGCAACTGTTCGAAATTGTACTAACCGGGTACTATGCGGCGATGGTAATGGAGCCATTGTCAAAGCGGTTGCGCCTTTTGGTTTTTTTAATTTTCAGCGCACTTTTTGTTTTTATTCTTCCAATCGTCATTCTGTATGCGAGCGGCTATCGCTTCAAGAGTGGCCTCGGCATTGTTCGCACGGGCGGCATCTACATTACAGTTCCGTATGATGATGCCGTGGTCAAGATTGATGGGACGGAAATAGGCATAAGTGGATTTCTCAAGCGCAATTTTTATCTCGGCGATCTCACTCCCAGCTCGTATGAAGTGAGCGTCAGAAAGGAAGGATATTATACGTGGGTTCATACGCTTGTTGTCGAGCAACAGATAGTAAGCGACGCGCGTGCGCTTCTGATTCCCGAGGAGATCACATTGCTTCGCATATCGAGTGGCCTTCCCGCTTCTACATCAACGCGCGCAGTATCGACTGAAACATGGAGGACATACCTCAAAGCTTTTGAGAGTCCTATGGCAACAACGACAACCCCGTCCGGAGCATACGATCTTGCGGGCAACGAAGCAGTGTTTGTTGAGAAGGGGAATGTGTATGTGCGGTGGATAGACGAGAGCGCATCGCCGTCGAGCAATTTCTGTAGCCGGCCGTCGTTGTGTGTTCGACAGATGACGATAGAAGATGGACGGCAAACCTCGACCAGCGCCGCATACTTCGCAGGCGGCGTCGTGTTTCGCACCACAGAAGGTGGCGTCTTTATACGTGAATCTTCTGTCCTCCCGGGTTCCGTGCTCGCGCCGATCTATGCCCGCCGGGGAGCGGATTTTCGCATTCTCGATGACGGGCTCGTCATTAAGGAGGGAAATAATCTCTATCAAGTCACCGGACTGTAGAACGGCTTAACGTATCCGTGCCTGATATTCTTGTCGCGTCGCTTCCTCGATCTTGCGATGGAGCGCACTGACCTCGTCGTTAGTCAATGTGCGCTCAACGCTGCGATAAGTGATGCGGTATGCGTAGCTTACATTACCTTTCCCGAGCTTTTCATCGTTCTCATACGTGTCGATGAGCGACACTTGTTCTACGAGATCCTTGGCGATATCGCGCACCAGATCAAAGTAATTATTGGGAATAAAGCCCTTTTTTACGATGAATGAAATGTCCCGAACGCTCGCCGGATATTTCGAGACCTCCTTATATTTTTGCCCGAGGACCAGCTGTTTCTTGATCCGCTCATCGTTCGACCATAGAAGACGAATGTCAGGGAGCTCCATCGAGATCATCGCGAAGCGCTCAAGTCCGGGACCGAATGCCCATCCGTTCCATTTGTCTGGATCAACGCCGAATGTTTTAAGCACGCTCCCTTTCACGATGCCGGCACCTCCGACCTCGAGCCACTGGCCCCCTTTGTCTATCTCCATTTCGATCGAAGGATGTGTATAGGGGAAGGTATCTGGATTAAATCGGTACTTCACCTGCGGACCAAAAGCGGCAACGGCGATATTCGAAAGCGCTTTTTGCAGATCTTCTTTATCGAGTGCCTCTTTTTCCTTCGGGGCAAGGTACCAGCCGTCGATCTGGTGGAATACGTTCATATGTCTGTTATCGATCTCATCTTTGCGATATACTTTCCCATACGAGAACGCGCCAACCGCCTCGCCTTTATCCATGCGCCGCTTTACGCTCTCGTCTTTCAGATAGTAGTACCACATGACGGTCGTATGCGTGCGCAGGATATGCTCGTCGTCAACGTAGTAGGTGTCGGATCGCGAGCGGGCCGGATGATCGAGAGGAAAGTCGAAAAGGTCGAACGCAATATGAGTGTCCATGATCTCCGGCACATCGATAACGTCAAAATCCTTGAAATCGGGCATCGCAAGGATGCGCTGCACGAGCTCATTCAATGGATTTCCTGGGGTTCGGGAAAGATCAGGCATCGAAAGGTAGCGCCGTATACGTGCCGCTTCTGCGTCTGTTCTTTTCTCTAATTCCTTGCGGAGCCGATTTTCTTCCTCCCTCGAGATTTTTATCCCCATAGTCTGTATTGATAACACATTGCTCTAAAAAATCATTGCGCCCGGTCAATACAATAAACATGCGATGGATGCAAAAGCAATGATGGGGAATACGAGGCGGCAAAAAAGGAGGGTTGGGAAGTACGCTAAAGAGAAGAAAAACTTATGCACTTTCTTGCTTGCAAGAGGTTGTTTTTTTGATACAATAAAAATGTAAAACATGGCTGAAACTAAGGTAAAAAAAGGCATCAAAATAACCCCCAAAGTGGGGGGTTCTTCGTCTGCTTCAGCGACAGGTAAATACGGAGCAGAACAAATTACAGTTCTTGAAGGCCTTGAGGCGGTGCGTCGCCGTCCCGGAATGTACATTGGGACGACTGGACCCGCGGGCCTCCATCACCTCGTCATCGAAGTCTTCGACAACGGTAGAGACGAAGCGATGGGTGGTTTTGCAGATGACATCGAAATTGCATTCTTGCCGGGGAATCGCGTGCGCGTGGTGGATAATGGGCGCGGTATTCCTGTTGACATTCACTCGAAAACGAAAGTCTCCGCTCTCGAAACTGTGATGACTGTGTTGCACGCTGGAGGAAAATTTGGAGGCGAGGGGTACAAGGTTTCGGGCGGATTGCATGGCGTCGGAGTCTCTGTCGTGAATGCGCTTTCGAAGCATTTGCAAGCGGAAGTTCATCGCGATGGCGGAAAGTATCTGCAGGAATATAAAGATGGCGGCAAGCCCATGGGGAAGGTTAGGAAAGTCGCCGCGTCGAAATTACACGGCACGATAATCACATTTGAGCCCGACGCATCGATTTTTCCGGAGCGTGAATTCTCATTTGAAACGATTGTGGCGCACATGCGTCAACAGGCCTATCTCGTGCGCGGTCTCCGGATAAGCATTCTCGATTTTCGAGGAGTCACGCAAACGATTGATAGCGACAACGTTTTTTATCTGCGAGAAGCGAAAATAGATGTGCCGTCGATGACGTTCTATTTCGAGGGAGGACTCCGCTCACTCGTGGCATTCCAGAATCGGCATCTTGAGCCGGTACATAAATCTGTTTTTTATGTTGAAAAAGAGCAGGATGCCGTCCACGTAGAAGTCGCGCTCCAATATGTTGACGACATCGGCTCGCGTATTTCCGCTTTCGCGAACAATATCTACAACAGCGAGGGGGGCATGCACATCACAGGTTTTAAGACCGCACTCACTCGCACGATCAACGCGCAGCTCAAAAATGGAAACGGCAAAGACGGCGAGACGTTCACCGGCGACGATGTCTTGGAGGGCCTTACCGCAGTCGTTTCCGTAAAAATGCGCGAAGTTCAGTTCGAGGGGCAAACGAAATCAAAGCTCGGCAGCGTCGAGGCGCGCGGCGCAGTGGATGCAGTATTCAGTGAAAGCTTCGCCGCTTTTCTCGAAGAGCATCCCGATGAAGCGCGCGCGATCTTTGGAAAGGTTACGCTCGCCATGAAGGCGCGCAAAGCCGCCAAAGCCGCCAAGGATAGCATTTTGCGAAAGGGCGCGCTCGATGGAATGACGCTCCCGGGAAAGCTGGCTGATTGCCAGACAAAACTCGCAGAGGAGGGGGAACTATTTATTGTCGAGGGAGATTCGGCGGGTGGAACGGCAAAGATGGGGCGCGACAGGCGAATTCAGGCGATTTTGCCTTTGCGCGGCAAGATCCTCAACATCGAGCGCGCGCGCATCGATAAAATGCTCGCTTCGGAGCAGATAAAAAATTTGGTGGTGGCACTCGGCACCGCGATTGGTGATATTTTCGACATCGAAAAGCTCCGCTATCACAAGATCATCATTGCAACAGATGCAGATGTTGACGGCGCTCACATCCGTACGCTTCTTCTCACGCTCTTTTATCGCCATTTCAGGCCCGTCATTGATGGCGGATATCTCTATATCGCACAACCACCGCTCTATAAAATCAAAAAGGGGAAAGAGATTTTTTATGCGTATGCCGAAGAAGAAAAAATAAAACTTGCGGGGAAAGATGTTCCGCTCGAATCAGAGTTGTCGGAGGAACCTCCGACGCTCGAAGCGGCAGAGACCGAGACCAAAACGAAGTCGAGTAAAGTATCAGTTCAGAGATACAAAGGTCTCGGTGAAATGAATTCAGACGAATTGTGGGAAACGACGATGGATCCGGCGCGCCGCATCCTCAAGCTTGTCACGATCGAGGACGCACAGGATGCGGATAACGTATTCGACATGCTCATGGGTACTGACGTTCCCGCGCGCAAATCATTTATTCAGTCGCACGCGAAGGAAGCGACACTGGATATATAAATAGTTTCTAGTTTCTAGTTTCTAGTTTCTAGTTTCTAGTTTCTAGTTTCTAGTTTCTAGTTTCTAGTTTCTAGTTTCTAGCTATTGGAACGTATAAAAAAACGGCCGCGCGCGGCGGCCGTTCTCGGTGTCTGATGCTAAGGTTGGTTCGTTGGTTCCATGACAATCATGAGGGCGAGCCGCGAGTGTTCGGGATCACCCGGGAAAATGATCCGACCCCCCTCGGCGATCAGCTTCGCGAGGGCGATCTTCTCGCCGGTTCCCAACACTGCCTGCGCCCCCCACAGGCGCTTTGCGTAGTCGGCTGTTGCGACCTTCTCGCCTTGTTTGGCAAGGCATCCCGAGCGTTTGAAGCGAGCCGGAGGGGCGCACTCCATCTCGAATTTCTCGATGGTGGGTAGGTTCACTTCCGTGGAAACATAGTCCCACGGGAAGTCTCGCTCTTTCACCATCCCAGCGGCTATGAGAGCTCCCGAAACTGCGACTGCACCAACTGTCACTGCAAAGATTTTCTTCACTGACATTTTAAACCCCTTTATTTAACAGACCGAACAAAAACAGCGCTCCCGAATGAGGCGCCGACCAATTCAATTCGTATTATACCAGAATTCGCGCGGATGCAAATCTAAATGTTTTGACTAACGAAGTTATTGCTTTCGTTCGATTCGAGCACCGCGTTTCCCGGATCAACAGAAATCGCAATTGTTCCGCCTTGTGCAGCTGGCTTGAAGCGGAGCATGTTCTCGATGTGATCGCCGGGAGCGAGCGAAACCTGTGCGACAGAATTGAATGTGTACGGAGGCAACGACGGCAGCTGTGCTGTGAAATACCATACGCCGGAAGAGGTACTCCCAATGTTTGCAATGTCGAATGTAACTGCCACGAGATCATTTGGCGAAGTTGCGCGAATCGGCATGATATCGCCCGTGATGGGATGAATTACACCGACTGAAATAATGCGAACAGAAAGGTCAGCGGGTCCGGATGATTGCGCAGCGGCTGGCTTAGTCGTCTGCAATCTCGCATCGGGAGTTGTACTGGTACTCGGCGCGAGAGATGCGGTGACAACACTTAGAGTTGCAGAGCCCTGTGCCTCTTTCGTCTGTCGTGCAGATGTTGAGGTTGCTTTTTGCATGTACGTGACGGAAACGGGGACGGCAAGCGTCGATGTTCCGGTAAGTGTCGGAGTTACGGTTAGAGATGTGCTTGATCGAGGAATGACAAGCGCTACGCCGCACGGAATTGTATTTTGCGTGCCGCCTACTCCCACGGTTTGCATTTGGAATCCGCTGCGGCATTGATACATAAAAGAATACGCGCCGTCCTCTTTCGGAGAATATTTCCATAAGATCGTTGCGCTCTGTCCGGAGACGGTGTTCGGCTGTGGCGTCATGATTTGGATATTTTTTACCGCGCGGGAAGAGAAGAATGACGAAACCCACGGCCGTGCGAGCGTCGCGAGATGAAAAAGTCCCCATATCAATATGACAATGAGGATAATGAGGCCAACGACGCCGAGTGTATTCGAGACGATGCTTGGTTTTGGCTCCGGCGGCGAGAGCAAATCTTGCATGATTTGCATTGTCTCACATCGTCGTACATTGTCAACCCCATTAGGAAATAGCTTGTCCGGGCTGTTTGACCTTGTTGTGCACGTACTGTATCCTCAACCAATTACAAGATAGCAGGACAGAACTAAAGCTGTTTCGACCTGAATATGGAACAAGATCTGCAATTTCTAGAATATGTTGTTAAAGCACTCGCGGATCATCCGGAAGACGTAAAAATTAATCGCACTGTAGACGAGATGGGCGTTCTTCTTTCGCTCTCCGTCAATCAGGATGATATGGGCAAAATTATAGGCCGTTCGGGCCAAACGGCAAAAGCAATTCGCACGATCTTGCGCGTAGTCGGCATGAAGAATGATGCGCGCGTCAACCTAAAGATCGAAGAGCCCGAGGGGAGCGAGCGCCGAAGCGAGGGAGCAGCTCCGAGATACGAGAAAGACACGACGGTGGATGATGTGATTAAGGATCTGAAGAGCGAATAGCGAATAGCGTATAGCGTCTAGCAATAGCCGTTGCCGTGTTCGGTACTCCTAGAAGCTAGCCACTCGAAGCGAGAAGTTTGTATGATCCATTTTCACGTCATCACGCTTTTTCCGGAGTCCATCGAGCCGTACCTAAGCAGCTCGATCATAGGTCGTGCGATCAAGGCAAAGAAAATAAAGGTCTCGTTTTACGATCCCAAGAAGTTTACGCGCGATAAGTACGGACGTGTGGATCGCCGGCCCTACGGCGGAGGACCGGGGATGGTGCTTGAGCCGGGCGCGATTTTGCAAGCCGCGGAAAAAGCCCTTCGACAAGCTCAGGGTAAAGCAGAAAAAATGTTTTTCTCCACGGATGGCAAGCAATTTGATGAGCAGATGGCAAAACGGCTTGCAAAGAAGAAAGACATTCTACTTGTCTCCGGACACTACGAAGGCGTCGACGCGCGCGTGCAGAGAATATTAAAAGCGAAGAAGGTTTCCATAGGTCCATACGTACTCACAGGCGGGGAATTGCCGGCTGCAGTTTTAATTGACGCAGTCTCGCGATTCGTGCCAGGAGTTTTAGGAAAA
>LCQS01000020.1 GCA_001004265.1 Parcubacteria group bacterium GW2011_GWA2_51_10
CCGTTATTCGCAACACGCTCATCATGATGGCGGTGATCGGGACATTCGCGCTCGAGTGGCAGGTTTCGCTCCCCCTCATGGCGGAGCGCGCATACGGCGGGGGAGCTGAAAGTTATGCGGCGCTTTTGTCTGCGCTCGGCGTTGGAGCGGTAGTCGGCGGGTTATTTGCAGCGAGTCGCCATAAAGTCGCGCCGCACCATCTGCTTTTCTTCTCGTTTCTTTTTGGCATAAGCATGGTCGTGACCTCGCTCATGCCGACGCTTCATCTTGCCGTATTGGGAATGGTATTTGTCGGATTCTTTTCCGCCAATCAGGGAACTCTCGCCAATACCATAATTCAGCTCGAGTCTCGGCCGGAAATGCGCGGCCGCGTCATGTCGCTTTGGAGCATGGCGATACAAGGTTCGACGCCGATCGGCGGGCCTATCATCGGCATCATTGGACAATTTGCGGGGCCGCGGTGGGGGCTTATTGTTGGCGGCTTATCCGCCGTGTTTGCCGCGGGAGTTGCTTCCATTCCGCTTTTGAAACGTGACCGTGAGCAGGAAATTCCGGAATCTTCCACTGTCGAAATTGGGGATCCCGCGGCAACGGGAAATAAATAGGTAAAAAAAACGCCCGCTGGGAAACAGCGGGCGGCATGCTCGAGGAATACTTCACACATCCAGCGACGTACGGTCGCCGCCCGGGGGCGCAGTTTCCTTGATGTCCGCGCATTCCAGGACACCGGGATAGCGCGCTCTGAAGGCCGTCCGGGCCTTCTCTTCATTGTCACCGATCGCAACCATCTTGCAATCGGCTGTTGCTATATGCACACGGCCTGGGACGGCCTGGTGATATAAAGTGACCATCTGTCGATCCTCCTTATGAAAACCCAGCTCCGATCGGCGCTGGCTAAGGGTATTAAGCCCTATGTCCACAACCATGTCAACAGCTTTTCCACAGGTTGTACCCAGATGAGCCACATCACACTGTTGCCGGCTCGCTCGCGAGTGGTGGGCATAGTACGCTGGGAAGCGGAAGGAGACTGCCATGAAGGCGAAAGTTCCGCAGGACCCATTCGCCAATGAGAGAATCGCAAGACTCGAGAAAGAATGGCGCTTGATCATAGATGGGCTCACAGATCGCGCTCATACCGAAAGCGTGGAGCGGGAAACACGTGCGCTTTATGAAAAAATTGAGCGGTTCTATTGGCCACGGAGAAAGTATCCTCTCCGCCGCTGAGCCCGGATTCTCGGGCTCTCCTTTTTTCAGAGGTGCAAATGTATATGAAGCGGCCCGAGAAGGACCGCTTCTCGGGCACGTTCAGATCTTCGGCCAGCCCTTGGGAAGGGCAACAATACGTGCCATGAGCCATGCCATACCCGCTACCGCGAGTATGACTGCCAGTACAACATACAGACCGAGTCCAGTGAACCCAATCGCCGCCAATGCGAGTGCGAGGGCCACAAGAAAAAAAATCAACATAACTGACTGCATATACCCTCCTTAATTGTTCCTCTTTGCACATAGGGAAGAGATATCCCTTCTCTCGAAAGTATATACCGAAATCTGCCGTCATCTCCACGTAAAATCTTTTTTTCAGGCGGACACATACAATTTGCATAGTACGCACAGCGATGGTAAAGTTCGCACTTACGAACTTCCGGTTATGAGAAAACTGACCTCCACGAAAGAAGATTACCTACGGGCGATTTTTGTTTTGCAGCAGAGAGAGGGCGGTGTGACGAGCGCGACGGACATAGCCGACTACCTGCACTTGAGCAAATCAACAGTATCCGAGCGCCTGCAGGCGCTCGCTCGGCATAAACTAATCGCGCCTCATTTCTACTCCTCTATCAGTCTTTCTAAACGGGGATTTGCCGAGGCGGAAAAACTAACATACAAGCACAGGATTGCCGAAGTATTTTTGAATCGCATTTTGAGGATTCCGAAGAGCGAGGTGCACGAAGAGGCACACAAACTTGAGCATGCATTAAGTGATAACGTTGCGAAAAAGCTTGGGCGATTTTTAGGGAAGCCGAAAAAAGATCCGCATGGCGAGCGTATTCCGGTTATTCGAGATTGGTCGCATTAGTACATACGGTTCTATCATCGCTATGCACAGCAAGCTGCTCATTTTATACGTCGTCATTTTCGCGATCGCACTCGCTGCGCTTATCTATGCGCGTTCTCCGAGTCGCGGACCGCAGAGCGAGGAAAGAATCACAGTCTTGAGCACCTTCACCGTGATTGCCGACATGGTGCGCGAAGTAGGAGGCGATAGGGTGGAAGCCATTTCGCTCACGAAGCCCGGCGTAGAGATCCATGGTTACGAGCCGACACCGGGAGATTTGGTTCGCGCATCGAGTGCGGACATCATTTTTGACAACGGCCTGAATCTTGAAGTGTGGGCGCAGAAATTGTATGTAAGTCTCTCCGGCCTCCCTCACGTCACCATAAGCGACGGCGTAGAGATTATTCCGATACGCGAGGGATTATACAAAGACAGGCCGAACCCGCATGCATGGATGTCTCCGAAGCAGGCACTGATCTATGTTGAAAACATCCGGCGGGCGCTCGCCCTGCTTTCGCCTCAAAATGCAGCGTATTTTAATGTGCGCGCCAAAACGTATTCCGAGAAGATCACGGCTCTCGACAAAAGCTTACGGGAAGCTGTTCTCTCTATTGCTCCGGAGAAACGGTATCTTGTCACATGCGAAGGCGCATTCAGCTATCTTGCGAAAGACTATGGATTGCAGGAAATCTATCTATGGGCAATAAACGATGAGTCGCAGGGCTCGCCACAGCAGGTAGCCGCAGTTGTCGATGCGGTCGAGCGATACGACATCCCCGTCGTGTTCTGCGAGAGTACGATTGAACCGCGCATCCAAGAGGAGGTGGCGCGCGCCTCCGGCGCGCGCCTCGGCGGACTTTTATATGTTGATTCGCTTTCGAGCGCGAGTGGCCCCGCGCCCACCTACCTCGCGCTTCTCGAGCACACTGTCTCAACAATCGTCTCCGGCCTTACTACTAACAACTAACCGCTAACAACTAACCGCTCGCCACTAACTACTTTCTACTAACTACTAACTAGTTCATGATGATCGACAAATCAAAACTCGCGATCGACATACAGGGAGTGGATGTGCACTACCACGGCTTTGCTGCTCTGCGTGATACATCCATTCAAATAGAGCACGGCACATTTTCGGGTGTCATCGGCATGAACGGCGCGGGGAAGTCGACGCTCTTCAAGGTTGTGATGGGGCTCGTCCGTCCCACGCGCGGTCGCGCTATAGTCTGCGAGCGGACGCCGCGGCAGGCGCAAAAAATAGGATGCGTCGCATATGTTCCACAGAGCGAGCAGGTGGACTGGGATTTTCCGATATCTGTCTATGACGTCGTCATGATGGGTCGCTACGGCGCGCAGAACATCTTTCGCAGCCCGCGCGGGGATGATCGGGCGCGGGTGGAAGGTGCGCTCGAGAGGGTGGGCATGGCAGAATATCGCGATAGGCAGATCGGAGAGCTTTCCGGCGGGCAGAGGAAACGCGTGTTCGTCGCGCGTGCGCTCGCACAGGGCGCGGAAATATTGCTCCTCGATGAGCCGTTCGCGGGCGTGGATGCAAAAAGCGAGCGCGCTCTTACAGAACTTCTTGTCTCATTTAAGGCAGAGGGGAAGACGATTATTCTTTCGACGCACGAGCTCACTTCTCTTACGGAATACTGCGATCATGTCGCGCTCGTGAAGCACACCGTCGTCGCATATGGACCGACAGAAGAAGTATTCACGCGCGATCTCGTATCCCACACGTACGACGGCATAGTTCATCGCGTCGCATTCGCGAAATAACCTTTCTGTCATTACTACTAACTGCTTTCTACTAACTACTAACTAGCTTGCCATGGAATTTTTTCTCGAACCGCTCCAGTATGCCTTCATGGTCAAGGCCATCATCGTATCTTCTGCTGTCGGTGCGGTCTGCGCGCTCCTCTCGTGTTTTCTTATTCTCAAGGGATGGTCGCTCTTGGGCGATGCGATTTCGCATGCTGTTCTCCCGGGAGTTGTGATTGCGTACATACTCGGCATTCCATTTGGTATCGGCGCGCTCTTCTTTGCACTCGTCGCGGTTTTGATGATAGGACTGGTGAAGAATCATACGAAAATCAAAGAGGACGCCGTGATGGGCATCGTCTTTACGACACTGTTCGCGTTCGGCCTCATTCTCATATCTCGGACCGCGAGTGCAGTCGACTTGATGCACGTCTTATTCGGGTATGTGCTCGGCATCTCCGACGGCTCCGCGCTCTTCACGATTATCGCGGCACTCTCCGTCGCTGCGCTCGTTCTTGCATTTCGTCGCACGCTCCTTTTGTACTGTTTCGACGCTACCCATGCGCAAACGATCGGCATCCCCGTGCGCTTCGTGCACTATTCGCTCTTGACGCTTCTTGCGATTACGATCACATCTTCGCTCCAAACTGTCGGTATAATTCTCGTGATAGCAATGCTCATAACGCCTGGCGCGACCGCTTTCTTACTAACGAAGCGTTTCGGCGCAATGCTCGAAATAGCTGTTGCCACGAGTGTAGGGAGCTCGGTCTCCGGCGCGTATATGAGTTACTACCTCGACATCTCAACGGGTGGCGCGATCGTGTTCGTGCAGGGGCTTATTTTTCTCGCCGTCTTTGCATACACATTGGCCCGACCCATTAGAGAGAGGCCTGCCAAGGGCATAGCGTCAGAACCCAAACAAGCGTGAAATTGTGGCAACAACGGCCGCAACGAGAGAGAGCGGCCTCACACGTGATTGAGGCGCGGGCGATTGCATTTGAAATTCCTCGTGCACCTCTTCCGTCCTTTGCGGCATCATAGATGATTCCGCAGGCGGCATAAAACCCTCCGGCGGTTGCATCATGACCGGTTGAGAAGTTTGCACACCTTGTTCAGGCATCTGGGATTGCTCGCCCTCCCTAAACCCATCGCTGTTTTGGAATTGTTGGTAACGTTCCATATTCATTTCGTACACACGCCGCTCTTCTTCAGATGCATCCTGCGGCAGGAGTGGCATCGGAGCGCCACCTTCACCTGGTGGGCGTCTGAAAGCTTCCATCGGCATAAGGCCTTCGGGCTGATATGGTTTTGATTCCCACGATCCTTCGTGCTCCCCGGGCATCCCGCGAAATTCATCCATGCGCGAGCGGCGCTCCTCCTCGTATATCTTTATGTACTGCTCGGAAAATTCTTTCTCGACTGATTCGAGCCTGGGCCCGAGTCCGCGACTGCCCGCCTGCGCAGGCATGCAACTTTCGGGATTCGCTCTGCATTTTTCTTCAAGCTGTCGGCAGCTCTCGGGAGAATCGCACGGTGCAGGGCCTCCCTCAAAACGAGGGCGATCGGCCCGATCGTCTCCTCGTTTGTGCTCCGCGGAGAACTGCAAGCATTCATCTCTGTGTTCAGGGTTATCACAGTACGTCCTGCATTCTTCGCCGCGACAGCCGCCCGGGCCCGTCATGTTTTGTGCGCTGCGCATGTGCTCCGCTTCCTCCGGCGATATGAATCCGTTTTCAATTGCGAATGCCGTACACTCCTCCTGGTGCGTTGGATCATCGCAATACGTTTTACACTCTTCGCCCTTGCATCCGCCGGGGCCGGGCTTTCCCATCATTTTCCGTGCGTGTCCCGCTTCTTCTTCGGTCATAAATCCATTCTCAACGGCAAAGCGCGTGCACTCCTCTGCGTGTGCGGGATCGTCGCAGTAGGTGCGGCATTCTTCACCTTTGCATCCTCCCGGACCGGTTTTTCCTATCATTTTTTTTGCACGCTCGATCTCATCGGGAGGCATGAGGCCATTTGCTTCCGCAAATGCGAGACACTCCTCGCCATGGGCCGGATCATTGCAGTATGTGCGACACTCTTCTCCTTTGCATCCGCCTGGCCCGGGTTTGTTGCCCATTTTTTTCGCGAGCGCCGCTTCTTCGCGAGACATAAAGCCGTTCTCCACGGCGAAGTTAACGCACTCCTCCATGTGAGCGGGATCTTCGCAGTATTTCTTGCACTCTATGCCGCGACATCCGCCGGGGCCGGTTTTCCCGATCATTTTCTTAGCGCGCTCTAGTTCTTCTTTGGGAATGAGATCGTGTTTTTCCGCAAATGCGATGCATTCATCGGCATTCGCCCCGTCTTCGCAATACGTGTGACACTCTCTTCCGCGGCATCCACCCGGCCCAACTTCTTTCCCGACTTTGCGTGCAATCGCAGCCTCTTCGGAAGTCATGAGACCGTGTGCTTCCGCAAACGTGACGCAGGCGCTCATATTTTCGGGCGCATCGCAGTACACTTTGCATTCCGCCTTCGATGTGCAGTTGCCAAGCTCGGCAATAGGAAAGGTGATGCGGTCTTCCTGCGCAAACGCGACTGCTGCGAAAATTAAAAGGCCGGCGGCAACACCCGATGCCCACAATTTAGTTACCATATCGCTATTCGAATGGATTAGTCCTCACCCCCTCGTATGGATTTGTCTTAACGTTCTCAAGCGGATTCGTCTCCACTTCTGCAAATGGATTCTCCTCTGCATTCTGCCCCGAGGCATTCGCTTGGAGAGCTTTTTCCCAACCTACGTCATAGCCGAAATAGTATCCAGCCGCGGCTCCGATAATAAGCGCGACGACGATGCCGATTAAAAGATTCGTGTTGTTCATCATATAGATAGGTGACTGATAAAGTTCTACACAGTATAGAGCCAATCGAGCATGTTGCTTTTAGAAGGTGTTGATAGAAAAAAGGCGGCCACTGCTGCGGCCGCCCTCTAGTTCGGACACCTATTACTTCTTGGTGAGCTTTTGTTGAAGCGCCCATTCTTTGTGATTTTGCGGGATGAACCGGTCCCACGCATACTTGATCGCCGCGTGGAAGGCTCGGAGGCGAGCGCTTGGATCTCGTTCCCATTCCGCGTGATCGGGGCGGATGACAATCGTGGTTTCCGGAATGAGAATCCCGTCAAAGGTCCCATCCCA
This sequence comes from Parcubacteria group bacterium GW2011_GWA2_51_10, assembly GCA_001004265.1. GTDB lineage: Bacteria > Patescibacteriota > Minisyncoccia > Phycocordibacterales > UBA2100 > UBA10103. Next base: position 7,000 of record LCQS01000020.1, read on the forward strand.
GTTGTAGTCCATGAGAACCATTGCTCGCGTCCAACGCCGGGTATCCGGCATGCGCTCCATGCGTACCACAGCGAACGTTTTCATCTTGAGAATCTTCTGCTCCTTGTCGTCAAGATACACACACCGCAGAAGTTCCCCGTATTCGCCACGGACATCGAGAGCGGGGCCGCTGATCCCGTGCATGCCGAAGCGTTTCAGCGGCATCGTGCAATTGGGATCCTCGGCACAATGCACGAATGCGGCAATCATGACTTCAGCGGGCACCACTATCTCGCCGCCGCTTACCGGTTTGCTCGCGAGTGCAAGGAAAATCGCCGCGGCAAGCAGACAGCGCAACCACCCATTCATCACGGGCTTTCTCATCTCTGTTCCCCTTTTCAATTGATCTACGTTCTTCTCTGCGTATGCAGAAAAGGTCAATTTATATTCTAAAACACAATGGCCACACCGTCAAACTTTGATTTCCTTCATTCATCACAAATGCAGAATTTTTTGCTAAAATTATCATATATTTTTCTTGCTGTTACTAAACATTTCGCAGGTTAAAAAATCATGGACAGATCATTCTCAATTTCGCGGCAGGCCGCCCTCATTTTTTCTGGGATTGTCGTTCTCGTTGTAGGTGTGGGAATTTTCCTCAACTCTTTTTGGGGTCGGCCTAACACCGTGTACGTAGAGGCGCAGGCTGCTCTCGCTTCATCCACGAAATCTTCCGTACTCGCCGGCGGATGCTTCTGGTGCGTGGAGGCTGATTTCGAAAAGTTGCCGGGCGTTGTCGATGTTATCTCCGGATATGCGGGTGGAAAAACAGAAAATCCCACGTCGCCAGTAAGGAGAACGGTGTTTTTGTTCTTCCGTACGAACTCCGATAATGTTTTTATAAAAGCAAGTCGCATA
>LCQS01000021.1 GCA_001004265.1 Parcubacteria group bacterium GW2011_GWA2_51_10
CATCACCTCGCCCGCGATTCCCCACCCAAACTCCTCTCCATTGTTAAGGTAAGAAATAAACTCAATGTCCTTGCCCTCAAATTGGGCTGGATCCACATCATCTATCACTTCCCACCGGCACACACTCCCGTCCTCATTCCGATATTGAGGAATAAGATCAGCGGCGAGGTTTTCGGAAGGAAACGAAGTTTCCGCTTCCGCGCAACTCGCGGCTAGCAACGACATTGCCATCAAGAAACCGGTTAGGATCCTCATCTTCATCCTCCTTTGGATGTTTACATAATAAGCACCAAAAACGCTTTTGTCAAGTATGTAGCCCCAACGGGAATCGCACCCGTCTCTCAACCTTGAGAAGGTCGTGTCCTAACTGATAGACGATGGGGCCAACGTAGTCTAAAGTCAAAAGTCCATAATGTCCTTAAAGTCCGATTGTGACTTTACAGACTTTATTGACTTTACAGACTCTCGCTTACATCCCTCTCGCTTTTCGTTTGGCGTCATTTTCATCCAAAATCACTTTTCTTATTCTAACATTTTTAGGGGTAATTTCCACCAGCTCATCATCGCCAATGTATTCCAACGCGTCTTCCAGGCCCATTGTTTTGGGAGTATTAAAATGCTCGGCTTTGCCGTCGCCTTTGGAACGCATATTGGAAAGCGCTTTTTCTCGGCAAACATTAACGTTAATATCTTCACTGCGCGCATTTTGCCCAACCACTTGGCCTTTATAAACTTGCACAGCCGGACCAATAAATAACACGCCACGATCTTGCACGTTTAACAAACCGTACAAATTGCTGACACCGGTTTCGTGCGCCACCAGTGAGCCCTGCTCGCGCTCGCGCCAATTGGCCGGGTCGGGCATATAGTCGTAAAACATAGTGTTGATAATTCCCAGCCCGCGCGTATCGGTTAAAAATTCGGTGCGGTATCCAAACAAACCTCGTGTGGGAATGACAAATTCCAAAAACACAATGCCGTTTTCCGTGCGCATTTCTCGCAATTCACCGTGGCGGCTACCCAATTTTTGAATAACCGCGCCGGAGTGAGCTTCGGGAACTTCAATAAACACCTGTTCATAAGGCGTCATTTTTTGGCCGTCAATTTCTTTGACAATAACTTGCGGTCGGGACACTTGCAATTCGTAGCCCTCCCGGCGCAAGCGTTCTATTAAAATCGCCAAGTGCAATTCCCCGCGTCCGGAAACAATCCAGCCTTGCCCGGCGTAGCCCGTAGGCGAAGTCGGGTCCGCCTCCGGGCTGTCTTCCACCTTTAAAGCCATATCTGTTTCCAATTCTTTATGCAACCTGTCTCTAATTTGTCGGGAAGTGCTGTATTCGCCTTCTTTGCCGGCAAACGGAGAATCATTCACGGAAAAAGTCATTTTTACGGTTGGCTCTTCTATTTTTAGGAGCGGCAAGGCAATGGGGTTGTTTAAATCCGCGATTGTTTCTCCGATATTTATATCCGGAATACCCGCTATCGCCACCACATCTCCGGCCACAGCTGATTTAACTTCTATTCTTTCCAATCCAAAAAAAGTCATCAAGGCCATAATGCGGCACTTGGCCATTTGGCCGGCGCGATTAATGTGCATCACGTCCTGGCCGGTTTTAATCGTGCCATTATAAATTCGGCCGGTGGCGATTCTGCCTTTAAAATCATCACCGGTAATGGTGGTGATTAAAATTTGCAGGGGCGCGTTTGGATCTACTTTTGGCTCGGGAATAAATTTTAAAATTGTGTCAAAAATCGGCGTGATGTCGGTCATTTTTTCCAACTCCGGTTCCAAGCCGGCTTTGCCTTGTTTGGCGGAAGCGTAAATAACCGGAAAATCCGCAGTCTCATCGCTGGCGCCCAAATCCACAAACAAATCAAAAGTTTTATCCAAAACCCAGGCCGGTCTGGCGCCGGGTTTATCTATTTTATTTATTACTACAATAATTTTGTGCCCCATCTGCAAAGCTTTTTTAAGCACAAATCTGGTTTGCGGCATCGGGCCTTCTTTGGCATCAACCAAAAGCAAACAGCCATCGGCCAGCTTCAAAACACGCTCAACTTCTCCGCCAAAATCCGCGTGTCCCGGAGTATCAATAATATTGATTTTAGTATCCTGCCATTCGATGGACGCATTCTTGGAAAAAATAGTAATGCCGCGTTCGCGTTCCAAATCATTGCTGTCCATTATGGTTTCTTGCGTATCCTGTTCTTTGGAAAGCTTGGTTTTGGACTGGCGCAACAAAGCATCCACAAGAGTTGTCTTCCCGTGGTCCACATGCGCGATAATTGCTACATTCCTAATATTAGACATAATTTTATTGAATGGTCTACGCCTGCCCCGCACCGAGCCGCCCTGCGGCTCTGGTGCTGGGGTGGGCTATGATGGCGACGTTGCGAATTGACATAAAACTAAAGCATACTCTAAATTAGCGATTTTGTCAATCACGTCCCCCTATCACGTCCACATATTATTTATTCTTTATCGGCAAAAACCACTAGCCGTGTAGAGTATTGTTTGGTACGTTTATCCCACACTCCATCGCAGGTTATAAGATTTAGGTGCGCTCTTCCGTCGTTTGAAACAAAAACATCTGAAGCGTCATCTTTTGTTCCATACATACGGATCTTACGCACGATAAAAGCAATCGTCACCCCTTTGTCATCTTGCACTATAATTTTGTCTCCAATTTTTAATTTACTTAAATTTGCAAACACGCCGGTGGCGCCGCTGTACCAATTTAGATGTCCGGCAATTGCCGCGCTCCCCACTTCTCCCGGCCGCGGACCTAAATTATACCAAGCAGTATTACGAGGAGTTTTTGGTATATCCATTTCCCCTTTAGAATTAAGGCCCACATACTCAATGGCGGCATCAACTTTAATCTTTGGAATTTTGAGACGAATTGGAAGTCCAACGCTCGCCTGTTCCGGAATAGAAACTGGTTCGACTGTGGAAATAAATGAGACTGGTTGCGCGTATAAATTCTGAACGAGCAGATCAAAAGTCAGAGAAAAAATAACTATTGAATAAAATGCGACCCCCACAATACTGCCGATTAACAAATGAGTTTTTTGATGGCGTCGATTTTTTTTGAGAGATTTTTTGTAGAATGGCATATTAATTTCTTAACCACAAAAGCCAGGCAAAAACTCGTCTGGCTCTTGTTGGTTAATACTTCTCAAGGCTTGAGATTAAACTATTTGTTTTCTTCTAACAAAGTAGAATAATACCGCAGCCGCAAAGATGCCAGCCGGTATAGCCATTTCCCACGGAGCAAAACCAGTGTTTGGTAATTTCGGAACAACAGCGCCCACAACTACAGTTACGATTGAGAAATCCCTAACTGTAAGACCGTTGGCGCTTCCTTGAGCTGTGCCGATATTGGTTGTTGTTTTTTTAAGGTTGGTTTTGCAAGTGAACTGCCATGTTTCATTGCTTTCAAGCAAGTTATTTTTGTTAAGATCTCCCGGGTGTCCTACAACGCGGCCCGGTAATCCAGTACATTTATTGTCGGTAATAGTAACATCGCTTAATGGCTCCGTGCCTGGATTGGTTACGCTGTAAAAATAGGTAACTGCTCCGCCGGGAGCGGGAAGATCGAATTTGTTCGGAGTTTTTACCACATGAATCAACGGTGGTACTATCGGTAAACCGACAACAACTATGGCGCTGGCAATATCAACTGAGCTGATGCCATTGGCCCATCCGGTGGCAACGACGGTGTTTGTATGTGTTTCAGTGAGGGTTGTAGAACAAGTGTGAACCCATGTTTCATTTACATCGAGCTGTGAATCACCATCTGTGTCTCCGGAAACAAGAACTATAGGACTACAGGTATCACCCACCATCGTGATATTGGTCATCGGTACTGTGCCGATGTTGCGAACGGTGTAGGTGTAGGTCACCGGACCGGGACCCAACGGCAAGGAAAGAGGGCTGGCTACTTTCACCACATCTATAAGTGGTGGCACTGGCGGAACCAGTGGCGCGGCAATGTCGTTATTTGTAACGATACAGAACACACTGTTACCCTTATTTAGATTGAATTGACCATTGGAATTGCAGTCCCCGGAAAATGTGCGGGTATACAGAGAGCTGGTGGTTTCGGTAACGGTATAAACACCGGCAGGCGCTGGGAAATTGTTCGTCTGACCGGAGACAACCAACAAACCATTCACAAACAGTGGGAAGTCAGCGATAGTTTTGGTTCCGCCACCGTCGTTGATGACTACTTTGACGACGTTGACTGTTCCATTACCTAAACTAGATGCTGGTAAAGCTGGCGCTGAAGCTGTGCAAGTCTGTTTTGTAACAGTAGTTTTACTTAAAGTGACCGCAGCATCTCTTGCCAAAAGTCTCCCGTATACGGTTGAACCACCATCGTCTGTAATTGCGGTTTTAGCTAAAATGTTTCCTCTGATAGTGGTGGTAGTTCCGAGTGTTACAGAACTACCGATTTGCCAAAAAACATTACAGGCCTGAACACCACCGGTAAGAACAACCTGAGCGTTAGATGCCGTAGTGAGTGTGGATCCGGCTTTAAAAATGAAGACATCGTCTGCCCCACCGCTAAGTGTAAGCGTTCCGGTGAGACCGATTGAGGATGCGTTAGCATAAACACCGGGTGTTAGTGTCTGACCGCCCAGATCGGCGACAATCAAGGATGTTGTCGCTTGGGCGGCGGCATTAAGATAAGCTGTGTCCAAATCTCCTTTGGCTGTAATAAGCAAAGAGGCGTTTGTTATCAAACACCCACCGCCACCTGCGTATCCGGCATTGGTATCGTAAATATTAAACCCTACTAATTCAGGACAGGTTAATCCGGTGATAGCAGTACCGCCAGTTGGACTTAAACCAACGTGACCGGTTATCACAGACGGAAGAACGACATCGGAAATCGCTGAACCAGCCAAAACCGCAAAATTAGCCGCGGTGCCAAGATCCGGCGCAGTGGCCGCTTTGGTTGGCCCGGCCAGACCGAGCGCCAAAAAAAGAGCCGCTAATAATATCCCCCCCCCCTTGAAACTTTGTTAAATACTTTCATAATCGAAATGAATGAATGAAATAATCAAATGTTTTTGATTATTTCTGAGTGAATTAGTTTATTTACTAGCGAAGCGAGTGAAGAGGGTATTTATACACTCTTCCGAGCAAGTGAAGTAAATATGGGAACCTATATATGGGCTTTAGCCCCTATAGATTATTTTTTAAATTTAATTATAATTACTTTTGCTTATTTTAAAAATTTTTTTTCTAAGACCTTTAATACTATACATTATACCATACTTCCTTCCCCATCCCCCCTGTGTATAACTTTTACTAATAATTAATACCAAAACCCCCTCCGCGGTCGCGGAGGGGGTTGTTTGGTTGTATTAACAATTGCTTGTTAGTACTTTTTCTTTACCCTGTTAAATTCTGCTTATGGCAGACCGGCTTTAGCCGGATTTAACAGGGTGAACTAACAGACTAATTAGAAGGACCGGCTCATTGTTGAGCCTTGTACATCGTAAGAGTCTGAAGCTGTAAAGCCTGGGGCCGCGTTCTCACTACCTCCGACTGGAGTGTAGAAGTAGAACAAGTTACCCGTATTCCAAGCAGTTCCGCTCCAACCGGTTGTACCAGAGATCTTAGCAGACAGGGTTACAGAAGTTCCCGCTGTCTTGGCAGAACCCATATTGGAGGTGTCGGCAGTAACGATTAATGTTCTAGTAGCTCCTGGAGAAACAACAAAGTTAGTCAATAGAGCGCCTTGATCATTACCGCTTTGGAAGCTGATGGTTGCTGGGTTGGCTGTGGTTGTTCCGATGGCAACATCAGCGCTACCGCTGGCGCCGCCGGCAATCCATGTTCCAAGCGCTCCAGCACCGTTATCTTCATACAATCTGAAATCGTGAATGGTGCCGCTGGCGGCTGTAACAACACCGCTGCTTTGCAAACCGGACACGCTGATAGAGATTGTTGTTGAACCGAATCTTAAGTCACGGGTACCGGAATTGGTAAGGGTGAATTTAAGTATTTGAGCCTTGGTGTCCAAAGCCAGCGAACTTCCCAATGATACCGCGGCTACAGTCGGATAAGCATCATGGAAGATGTAGGCTGTGGATGTGGCTAATCTGGATTCGGCTGCGCCGGCATTGCTGGCGGAGTTAAAGTTGATATCCGCAGTGCCTAACAAAGCGCCGGCGGCTGATCTAGCTTCCATATCCGTGTTGCTATCGCTCTTTACAACGAAAGCGGTGGTGGTGTTATTAGAAATTACACCAGAACCATTGCTGTTTCCTTTTAAGGTGTAAACTTTATAACTATCCATTGAAATGCTAGAACTAAAGCCGGTGAATACTACATCGCCAGCAACATAGCTGGCATCGGCCAACTTGGTAGCGCCATCATATAATGAGAGCGTGCCAAATGTGCCTAGAGCATCCTGAACGCCTCCACCGACGCCTGCCTGACGAACGGTTTCTAATGTCAATTTATTCAAGGTAACATCGTCATTAGCGGCGGCAAATTTCCATTTACCTAACTGTAAACCAGTTTGGCTAGGACCGTATATCTTGGAAATGGTTGTGGCATCAGATACAACGGTAATGTTTACATTGCCGGCTCCGACAGTTACTTGCTGACCGGTAGCCACAGGAACACCGGTTCCGGCAGTACCGCTGTCTTTACCATTATATCGCAACCGTGCTGATGGTTGAACCCAATTGAGTGGATCCTTGCCATAGGGACATGTTTTGGAACATGTTAGTAGCCATACCTGAAGCCAAACCAAAGGCTACTGTCATATTGCTCAAGCGAACATCTTCAGAGGTGCCGGCTGTACAAATGTACTGACCGATAACTGTGGTGGCGCCCGGAGCGCGGGTAACATTACCCATAGATGTATCCTTGTTGCAAGTTAACGAAGTAGCGCTAACTGTTAATTGGTTAGCGGCAGTACTGGTGTTAGTTGCGTTTGGTAGGTTATCGGCAAAATCTAAGCTAGAAGCTCTCTTGGCATAGAAATTACCGATTCCAACTGTATAACTTACTCCGGAGGTTGCGGCTGAATTAACGCTACCAACTACTTCTAATGACTTTGTTTGACCAGCGGTCAAACTAATGTAGTTTGATAGATTATTCTGCGCTGCGGTTGGAGTATATAATGACGCGGTTGACGCGGCAACAGTCAGGTAGACGGTGCCATCTGTGGCATCGCGCACAATTACATTGCCGGTCAGGTTTGTCAGGCTGCCATTTCCTTTATTAACACCAAGACCCATCTTGCGTAATTCCATATTTTCACCAACGGCTTTTACATCAAATTTGGCTAACACAATTCCTTGCGCGCCAGCAGAGATATTACCGGCTGGAGAAGCGGTGTTCTTGTTTACGGTCAATGTGCCGGCATTCATCTGGAAGTAAGCTGTGCCGCCGCGGGTATCTGTAAAGCCGGTTGGCAATACATAGAACCCGGTGCTTACGCCTTTAACCATTACATCATAATCATTCTGGACATGGACGTTGAACCAACGACCGGAACCGTTCATTACATCAACCTTCAAAACCAAATCACGATTTGTGCTCTTTGGCACGGTGTATGGAGTAAGATTGACAGTTACATAACGATTAACCATTGCCGGAGCAGAGCCTAACTTACTACCATCCGGTGCATAGACGCTAAAGTTGGCTAAATCGCCATCTTGAACGCTACCTTCAAAATAGTACGTAAGTTCGGATACTTTGATATCTTCATTACCACTAGTTTCAGCAACTCTTAATTTAGCGACTTCTTTGTCCTTGTCGCCAACATTCAAGTTGCCGGTACCGCTTGCGGCGGCTCCGCCTTGCGATTGAAGAGTGGTAGATACACCGGCCAAAGAGGCATTGCCATCAATGATAGACATCTGGTTGCCTGCGATCGGGAATGATCCGCCCACAGTGCCATTACTCATAACATCTGTAGCGGCGGCCAAACTAAAGCCAACTAAACCGGAGTTAGCAGAAGCGGAAATGTTTACTTTAACTGTTAAGGATTCGGAACCGCCCGCGGCTACTAGAACCGGGTTGGCGCCAAAACTTATGGTTACTTTGTTGTCTGATGTTAAGGAAGTCATAACATCACCATGGCGTTTGCCTTGAGCATCCCAAGCGCTAACACCGGATATATTGCTATTGGCAATTAAACCGGTCTTAGTTAAGGTGATTCCGGTAACTTGAGTGGCTGAACTAGCGCCTAAAGTTAATTTTAAGACGCTGTTGTACGCGGAACCATCGGCAACATTCGCGGCGGCAGGATTATCCGAGGCTAGGGAAACGGTTAAGTTTCCACCCACGGTTGTTCCAGTGCCAGTGCCTGTGCCTGTGCCCGTGCCGGATGAAATTGCTCCGTCTTGAGTTCTGTTCCTTAAAACAGACTCTTCGGCGGCAAGCTGTGTACCCACGGTGGTAGCGGCTAAAGCGGCAGCCGAAACAGCATGAACGAATTTGGATTTTAACCCATTCGCGGTCATACCGGTAGCGGTAACTTCGCGCAACACGTTGCCCGCGGCCACATACCATGTTTTGCTGTCTTTACTTACCAACATACCTTCATGAACCGCACCAGCAATATCGGCTCCTCTATTTACATAGTGAGGCCAAAAAGCGTCGGCAACAGTCATTACTTTGTAGCTGGCGCCATATAAGGCGGCGGCATCGGCCGTGCTGATTTTAGATAAGGTGTTGCCTGGTAAGACAACATATAATTGGTCGGAAGAAGGTCTCTTCACGACATAAGAACCGGCGCGATAGTTGACTGCGCCCGGGTACATGCTAGGAACTGGCAAGGAATCAAAACAGTCTTGGGTTACGGTTACGTAACCGCCGTATGAATCATTGACATTCCAAGATTTGAATTCGTCACCTGAAGGGAAATATAAAACCTTTGAGTCCTTGTTGACAGAATAGATAGCCGGTTTGCCGGATACCTTGATCATATCACCAGCCGCTAATGTTGGACAGACTGCCGCGTTGGCAACTGCCGGCAATAAAGCGGAAACGCCGACAGACCACAACATAGTGGAACCGACGACGCTAGCCGTAAAGATTTTTTTCCCGAATTTTATTACTTCGGTCATAATTTTAATTAAATTCTTTAGTCCGGTGCGCCCCGCAAATGCGAAGTCGCCGGACTAAAGTTTTCCCCGTGTGGGGATACAATGGCTTTGCGAGTCTTTTATAGACCCTCGACCTGTTGCAAAAAGCCGTGAATAATACTTTTCTCTCTCTCTGGATTGCCCAATTATTGGACAGTCTAAAGAAAAAGAAAATTATTTTTTTGTAGTGGTAGGA
>LCQS01000022.1 GCA_001004265.1 Parcubacteria group bacterium GW2011_GWA2_51_10
GGCCCGATGGGCGCGAGAATTGCATGGTAGGCCCTTGTTCATGAAGTGTCTCAGAGAGCTTTCTTGGAGCCTGCTTGGATTTCACGCAGTTGGGGCAGATCATCATCTTCTCATCAACGTCGAGCTTCATGACTGAGGAAGGCGCCTTGCTCTGGCACTTTCTGCACACGACGAGGATTTCGCTGGACATCACTCATCATCCCCCATCATGTCCTCGACCTCGCGCACGATGGATTTTGACGATCCCTTCTTCACGATGCCGCCGGTATTCGAGCAGTAGGGGCAGGAATTGACCGGAATATGAGCTGCCCTTGTGAAATTGTATTTGCATGCCTTGCAGAAGTACTGGATCTTGTCAGATGATTTTGCGTCTGAGGATTTTGGAAGGCCCTGCGGATTCGCCTTGAATGGGCGGGAGGAGAGTGAGTCGTCATCCAAACCCCTTGATGGCACCTTCCTCTCAAGGCAGTTTCGGCAGATGAGGTTCTTGCCATTGGGATCCATGCGCATCTGATCCATGGTGAACTGCGTGCCGCACTTGAAGCATTTGATCTTGACGTCTGTGTTTCTCTCGATATGTCTCACCTAAGCGATAGCAACAGCATTCTCCCTTTATAAAAATTATGGTGGAGGAGAAGCAGAAGAGGGTCAGGGAAGGCATTATATGGGGTAGTGGTGCGTAAGAGGTTGTTTTAGTCCTCTTTTCCTTCTTTGGTGTGTTATGGTTGGTGACTTATAATTCAAATGCCTCAATAACACCACCAATAGTGGCATAGAACTCTTTCTTGGTGATGCTCTTTCTATCTCTGATGTGGGCATTTATCAACTTCAGAACCGCTCCAGATGCTCCTACGGCGAGATGGGTGAAGTCCTTTTTGGTTGAGGCATACGGATAATCCCATACAATCTTGTTGAATATCATCTCATCCATAGAAGGGTGCTTCTCAAGATACTCTGCAATGTTTTCGACAGACTCTTTTGCCGACTCTGGCTTCATAATATCAAATTCATCTTCTTGTCCCATTGTTGCCCCCTAAGCGAAGAACTCGCCTAATCCTCTCTGCCTTTTGAGGAAATCCTCTCTAAAAGCGTTCTTCAGATGCTCCTTGCCATTCACATAGCCCATGAAGTCGTTGGATGTGATGAATGGCTGGCAATCTGCCATCTCCTTTTGGCTATCGAATGCTTCCATGACCTTGAGAACCACATCGAGATGGTTGCTCTTGTGCGCATCCCTAAAAAGCTCCTTGTGAGTGTATTTCTTTAGAGGTAGGCATGAGGTATCGACAGCAGAGTTGTCGAAAAATAATGCCTTGTTGAATTTTTCGACGGAGAGCTTGCGGTAGTTGAATCTATCCACATTCTCCACCTCTTTCTCGCCAGAGCCTCTTCCACCTGCCCTCAAGAATGGGAGTGGGATTTCCCTTGCGATAAGGTCGTATCCCTGCAACAGCGTGTAATGGGCATGAGAGACAGGCTTTGACGGGTGCTTTCTCGGCACATTGATACTCATGAGTCCAATTTTCTCGCTCTTATCCTTGAGAGAGAAGTCCTTGACAGCGTCGTGTGTAAAGCGGTATCGGGATGTGCTTGCGTTCGGAATGCAGACAATCCCTTCGCTGTTCTTATCTTGGAAGTCCTTTAATGCCTTCTCGAAGTCCTCGATGTTGTCGGTGTGGGGCAGTTGAGGCATAACCTCCAATCCAGACGAGAGTTGCCTTATGGCATGAGACTGCGCCACCTTCAGATTGCGATTGAAGGAATCGAGGCTGAATCGTGGGTGGATATAGGGAAGGGAGATGCCATCGAAGTCCGCATCATCAGCAAGCTGGACGACGCTCCTGATTACCCTCTCCCGCTCCATATCACCCAATTCAAGCTCGATGCGGTGCATAGACTTGAAAACCTGCTTGTATCTTCCATCGTCCTGTCGTTCTCTGATATACACTCCAAGCTGTGGCTTGAAGATGGCGACCTTGTCGGATATTTGAGATGCATAGCGTTGCGCCTGCTTGACAAGTCCATTGTAATATTCATTGTCTCTCGTCCAGAGGCTCTTCGCATCAATCTTAATCTGGGCGAGGAAGAGCTTGTTAGGATAGTCGATGTCTATTCCAAGCTCCCTCATCTTGGGCTTGTAGTTGAGTTCTGTAGAAATCAGAGACCTTTTCGGGGTGATGAACGGCGCATGAGATGATTTTACCACACCCGTCCTTACTCCCGTTGTGCTGTCCCTATCGCTGAGCTTGAATTTTATCATTGTTTTCCTCCGTCAGATTGTCACCTTGATATTCTCCATGACTTCTTCTGGCATTATTAGTGTGTAGATGCGCCTTCTGGCATCATCAGGGTTAATTTTTATCTCAAGCCAACCAGCCTTTCTCAATTCCGAGAGAACCATGCTGGCATAGACCTTGTCGTCTTCCTTGATGGCAGTCATAGCTTCCTTGAAGGTAAACTCCTTGTCCTTGTATTTCCGAAAGAGGATTGCATACCTCTGCAAGACCCAATTAGGGATAGTATCAGCCATAGAAATAATACATTAAGGAATGATTATATAAACTTTTCGTTATTGTATTAATGGTATCATTGAACAAATAAGCTCATCTGCCTTTTCTATCTGCTCCTTGAACACCCTATTCCTTGCGTCCGTCATGTGCCCACAGAACCAATCGCCGTTCCAAGCTACCACTTTGGTCTGGCAATTGTGCCTCTGATGCGAGGCTCTAAAAGCCCTGTCAAATGCAAGCCTCTGCTCCCTCATTTCGAGGCGCAAGTCTGCCCATTCCTGATTAAGCTCTTCAGTCGTTTTGGACACTACAGACCACCTTTCTTACTTCTTCAAGAGAGCCGACATGACACAAGAATTTCTGCTTGACCTTATTGCCCTCTCGTTCATTCTTGACCTTTATCAGATAGGGATTGCCAGCCTTCGTTATGATGCGGAAAAATCCTTCTGGTTTCCTTCCCATTGGAAATTATGGACACTACATATTTATAATTTCTTCTCTATAATAAAATATATTATGGACACTACATATATACTCAAGAATATAAGTGTTTATATATTAGATATACTATCTATTTAACTATAAGGTAGATAGTTAATCAAAGGTGAAGAAGATGCAAGAAATGCAAAGCAAAAATCCATCGGAACGGATGAGGGTAGTGCGGGGCTACGCCATCATCTCCAAAGGAGACACGCCCAAGAGAATTGACGACAAGACCTTCACGATACCCTCTCAAAATGGTAATGGGGAGTATAAGATTGTGATGGCTAAAAAATGCCATTGCTCATGCCCTGATTTCGAGAAGAGACGGATGGATTGCAAACACATTCACGCTCTCCGATTCTATCTTGACTTCAACAGCAAGGTTAAGATAGAGAATAAGGGCATTGTTGAGCAAAGGCAGAACTGCCCCTACTGCCAGAGTCAAGACACTATCGGCTATGGGAAGAGGCACACAAAGAGCGGACAGCAAAAGCAACGCTACCTATGCCATCGATGTAAGAGAATCTTCATCGAGGAGAAGGACTTTGAGAGGTATAAGGGAAACGGAAAGATAACGACGATGATACTTGATTTGTATTTCAAAGGTATCTCTCTTCGAGGCATCCAAGACCACCTTATCCAATTCCATAACCTTTCTCTTGACCACAGCAACATACTTCGACGCATCCAGAAGTATAGTGCAATAATCAACGATTATGTTAAGACCTTGAAGCCAGAAGTCGCCGATGTTTGGCATCACGACGAAATGAAAATTCAAGCTGGCGGGAAGTGGAAGTGGCTCTGGAACATAATGGACGAGGACAGCAAATTCCTCATTACAACACAGGTTTCCACTCACGCAAGAATGAAGGACACGAGGAAATTCTTTGCACAGGCAAGAGAGCAGACGGATAAACAACCAACATTCCTGATAACTGATGGAAGGCATCCGCTAACAAGGAGCATCAACAAAGAGATGCCTCAAACACAGCACATAAGATTGGTTTCCCTTACGGATAAGAGGACAAACAATCAAGGAATAGAACGCTTGAATGGGACAATCCGAGACAGAGTTAAGACGATGAGGGGTTTTGACAATGAGGAAAGTGCAGAACTCATGACGGATGCCTTCAGGAACTACTACAACTTCATCAAGCCACATTCATCCATTCAAGGGATTACTCCCGCTTTGAAGGCGGGAATTGGAGTTGAGATGGAGGGAAATAGGTGGATGAAATTATTGGAGGAAAGTCTTAAACAAAAAATAGACCAATAATACCGCTAATAATCCAATAAATGCTCCATACCCCAACTCAATTAATATTCTTTTTTTCATTGAGTTTTTGCTCCTTTTAATTGTTCAATAATGATTTCTTGTTTTTGAACTTCAATATTTAATTTTTCCATTTCTAACCTCATTTGCTGAATCTCTCTTTTCATACTTGTTATCTCCCGAATATTTGAAATATAAAGGGAAATATTGTCGGAAAGGTATTTCATCCCCTCAACGAGCAAATCTAGTATAGCGTTTATGATTAATCCAGCGATAATAACAGATACTCCCCATTTAAAGAGAGTATTTAATCCGTTGACCATCTCTGGAAAAAATACATAGAAGAGGAAATATGCTGTCCCTAAAAAGGAAACAATAGGCAAAATATCATTCATTAACTTATCCAATCTGCCCTTTATCCTATCCCAAATCTTGGACATATCTCTAATAAGAACCTGAGGGTATTTAAAAGTAGGCCCTTGCGACCAACCATAACGCACCACCTACTTCACCAACCGCTTACGCACCAGAACCGGATTTAAGTTCTAGAAGAGAATGAGGAATGCTGTCCTATTCCCCGGGCTTTTCCCTATAGTGCCTTATGCAGTTGCTTAGAATGTCGTAGGCTCGGGTGAGGTCTTTTTCTTTTATAACCAGGGTGAGCTGGCTTCTGGTGGATACAATATCGAGTAGTGTTATGCCTTCCTGAGAGACCTGATTAATGAAATAGGAGTAGAGACCAGGTATTTCTATTCCTTCCTCCACGCCTTTGATCTTTGATTCAGAAATGCTTACGGTCGCCGTGTCTTTTCGTATCTCTATGGCTTCGGATGAGATTCCCTCTATCAAGGGAAAGTTCTTCTTGTCGACGATGATTGTTATCTCGCCACTGCCTTGGTTCACGAAAAGCACTTCATCGAGGTCCCAGCGGATTTTCTTCGAGATGTCGCTTACTACGCCAAAGATGGAAGCATTTCTTGGAAACGTTGCATGGACAATATCATTTTTCATGGAGAGATGGGAATGCGCGATGTGTGAGGTGAGGCTTGTTTCCAAGGAATTAGTATTTAGATCCTGAGCATAACGCACGATACTAATGGTCACTGATTCCAAGGTGGCTTTTGGGTTTCTTTTCTTGATGGTGAGGAGGAGAAGCCTTGCCAGGGCTGAGTTGTTGATGAGCCCCTTGAAGAGTGAATTCTTTAGAAAGATGTCCTTTTCTATCTCCTCCCGTACGAGTGATGCGGTCTGGATTTCCTTCATGATTCTCCTTTATTTTATACAGTTGTTTGACAATATGTATAATATTAGACAATATGTTTAAATATATAAAGGTTTCGCTACTGGATGGTGGTTTATATGGATGAAATTCAGCGTCCGAAATATGATGCCCTAATTGAATATGATCAAGGGTACAAAACCTGTCTTTCAGGAAGG
>LCQS01000023.1 GCA_001004265.1 Parcubacteria group bacterium GW2011_GWA2_51_10
TGCGCGGGCGCGTAGGACGATCAGACATCCAATCCTATTGCTATCTGCTTCCTGAACAACTAAGTGGTACAGGAGAAATGAGACTGCGAGCAATGGAAGAAACGACAGACGGATTCAAGTTAGCGCAGAAAGATTTGGAACTGCGCGGAGCAGGAAACGTGTTTGGGAATGCTCAGTCGGGATTTCCAGATTTTCAACTTGCCACGTTGCAGGATATCGACATAATCGGGTCTCCCAAAGCGGTGGCTGCGCCCGTCGGCATAAAAACAAGGGGGGGCGGATTCAGCATCGGCGGAATCATCGGCACCATGGCGAGCGCCAAAACGGCGGGCCTCATCAATCCGACGATTGGCGGCGCAGAAACAGGCGCTGGCCCTGCAGTATGGCCTGGCATCGCCGTGCTCGTGACCGCGCCGAACCTCGGTGGAACCATTACCGTCGATCCGGCAGAGCTCGCAACACGCTTCGTCGCACTCGCGCAAGCACTTCGGGGACAGTAGTCGTGAAGTTCCGATCGATGTACTTTCAAAACCGCGGGCCACCGAGAGGTGCTCCGCGGTTTTTTTATTTATCACAGATGAGCACTGATCAAAAACCGACCTTAAGGAGAAACGCGCCGATGCCTGCGACGCAAAAACCTGCAACTTTAAAGAACGCGCGATCGCGCTCTTTAAGAAAGATCACAGCCAGAATAATCGCAACCGCTGACGCAAACTGCAGCAGCGGATACACAATGTGAAGCGGCAGTTTCTGGTAGAGCCACATCTGTCCGAGAAAGAAAAGCACGTTCAACGTTCCCGCAGTCAAAACCACAAGTGCCACTCGAGATCGCATAACGAGGAGTATCGAAGCGAGGCGCTCTCTCGTCATAAAGACAAATGTCATGAGTAACACCCCGAGATAGATTAAAGAGCTGTAGAGTGCAGGATTTACGCCGGTTACAATATATTTATCAAATAGTGAGACGATCGATATCACGACGCTCCCCGCAAGGACATACCATGATCCGACAACATCCGGATGGCGGAGCGTAAGCGAGGGGCGATACACCGCAACAACAATGCCGAGAACTATCAACAGCGTGCCGACCATAGCCGATAACGAAACAGACTCGCCCAGAAAAATTGCAGCAAGGATAGGGATCAGGATCAGACGCGACTGAATGACCGACTCTCGCAGTGAGACGGGGGAACCCTGTATCCCCTTCCATCCAAAATAGATCGCGACGGCCCACAGGAAAATGCTCACGACAATCGGCAGATAATATTGCGGCTGAATCGCAATACCTTGAGATCCGCTGAGCAAAAAGAAAATAGATGAAATGAAAGCGCCGATAATCTGGAATATCACTACCGAAGTAAAAATAGGAATGCGATGCGATAGGACTTTGTTCAATAGCCGCATCGTAGCTCCAGAGAATATAATCGCGACGATCACGAGTGACATGAAAAAAAGCTTAGCACGCCGCTATGACGTCATGTCTCATCGGCTTTGAAAAAACTATTGCGCGCAGAGGCGTCTCGCTGTCTTCAATTTAGTACCATGGTATCAAGTAGAAGACATGTGCAAAAACAGGAATATTTATTTTGCGCGAAGCGGAAGGCCGAGGTGACGCAGAAAGCTTTCGGCTTCTTTTTTATTACGAGCGGTCGTGACGATCGTGATTGCGAGGCCGAAGATATCCTTACTTTCTTCGTCTGCTGTTTCAGGAAAGACGATGTGTTCTTTCAATCCGATAGTCATGTTTCCCATTTCATCGATCGTTTCCGGGCGGAGTCCGCGGAAATCTTTGGCGCGCGGAAGGACTATATGAATTAATTTGTCCAAGAAAGCCTTTCCCCGAGCGCCGCGGAGGGTCACTTGGTAGCCGACCGTATCGCCTGTGCGGATCTTGAATGCGGCGACGGATTTTTTTGCGGCACGCGGAGCCGGCGCCTGGCCGGTGATTTTTGCAAGGCGATCTTTCACGAGCTCGCGCTTTTTTGGATCAAACTTCGAGCCAACCCCGGCGGAGACTACGATTTTTTCTACGCGCGGCGCCTGCATGAGATTCTTGTAGCCAAATTCGGATTTCAAAGCGCCAAATGTTTTTTCTTGCGTATCGGTTTTCATAGTGAACTCGTCGAATTACTTGTAGTGAGCTTGCCGAACTATTTCAACTCCATGCCGCTTGCAGCCGCAATGCGCTGGCGAGCACCGTCTTTGCGTATGATGCGAATTCGGGTCGGCTTGCCGCTCTTAGGATCGAGAAGAGCAACGTTCGATGCGTGAATGGGCATCGGCTTGTCCACGATCTGTCCTTTTCGGCTCTTTGCGCTCGGCCTCCGGTGCCTCTTGACCATATTAATGCCATCGATAAGAACGCGATTTTCCTTCGGCAGCACGCGCGTAATAGTACCCGATTGACCTCGGCTTTTGCCCGTAATTACAATAACTTTGTCACCTTTTTTTATTTTCATAAATTTATTTGATTCTATTACTTTGCCTGCCCCGTAGCCAAATCTGAAAGATTTGTGGTACTGGGGTCACCTTTTTTCAATTTCATATATTTAGACTACCTCTGGAGCAAGCGTGACGATCTTTTGATAGCCGCGTTCAATGAGCTCTCGAGGAATGGGCCCGAACACGCGGTTCGCCTTTGGTTCTTTTTTATCCTTTTCGACGAGCACAACCGCATTCTCGTCGAATCGCACGTAGGAGCCGTCCCTGCGCCGGAACGCCTTGCTCTGGCGGACAACGACCGCGCGATGGATGTCTTTCTTCTTTACGCTTTTTCTCGGCTGCGCAGTCTGGATGGAAATAACGACTTCGTCTCCGAGTTCTGCGTAGCGCCTCTTCGAGCCGCCGAGCACCTTGAAAACTCTGCCGGTGATTCCTCCGGAATTGTCTGCAATTTTTACGATGGAACGGGGCTGAATCATAAATAGGTTAAAGGGAACAGGTTACAGGTGACAGTTATTTGACGATTACGAACCTTTTTCTCTTTGAGAGAGGGCGAGTTTCTCGAATCATGACTTTATCTCCGACTTGCGCGATGTTTCCCGGATCGTGCACTAAAAATTTCTTGCTCTGTCGCATGTATTTCTTATATTTTGGATGTTTTACATAGCGCTCGACAACAACTGTCACCGTATCTTTCATGGCGCTTTTTACGACAACACCCTCGAAGGATTTGCCAGATGTTTTGTGAGATGAGGGTTCCATATTAAAAAGAGATATCCTATCCCTATTTCTGTTTTTGCGCTAACTCGCGCGCTCGCAACTCGGTAAGCATCTGCGCGACTTCACGCCGAAGCGTGCGGCCTTCGCGCACATTACGCGTGCGGCTGCCCGCGCCTCCGAATCGGAATGCACGCAGCGCTTCGCGCTTTTCCGCGATTGTGTGCGTGAGATCTTCATTCGACTGCTTGGAAAAATCCATATGTGTTTTATCTCGCAACGACGCGTACCTTCACCGGAAGTTTGGTTCCCGCTTTGCGGAGCGCTTCTCTCGCCACCCCCTCGAGAGCGCCATCCACTTCGAAAATAATCCGTCCCGGGCGCACATCGACGACGTATCCCGCAACGTCTCCCTTGCCGCTACCCATGCCGACTTCCGCCGCTTTCTGGGTGAACGGTCGGTCTGGAAAAACGCGAATCCACACCTTCGCGCTCTTTCCTGCCGCACGCGTGAGCGCGCGGCGCGCCGCCTCAAGCTGATTTGAGGTAAGCCGCGCTTGGCTCATCGACTTGAGTCCAAATGAGCCGAATGCGAGCGCTATTCCGCGCGTCTCAGGGCGCGTAAGACGTGCGCCGTACCTGCGGCCCGTCTGCCATTTGCGATATTTTGTTTTTTTCGGAGCAAGCATATTTTGAAATTTTAAATTTAAAATTTTGAATTCTAAACTTATTTCTTCGCTCCTTGTTTTTCAGAAAATATCTCCCCTCTATATATCCACACCTTAATGCCGATGACTCCATACGGAAGATACGCGACTTCGCGTGAAAAATCGATGTCGGCACGCAGCGTCTGTAGCGGCACACGCCCCTTTTTAATTTCTTCCGTGCGCGACATCTCCGCTCCGCCCAAACGGCCAGCAATTGCGATGCGAACCCCCTGCACGTCACGATTCGCCATTACCTTCTCCACAGTCTGCTTCAGCACGCGGCGGAATGTCTGCCGCTTCTCGAGCCCTTCTGCAACCATGTATGCAACGACGGGAGCCAGTGATTCGGGTGAGCGAACTTCTTCAATATCGAGCCGAATGACCCGCGGCTCCACTCCCTTAATGCCCCGAACAACCTTCTCGATTTCTTTTGTGAGCTTCGTAATGCCCTCTCCGCCGCGCCCTATGATGATGCCGGGCCTCGATGTTTTGACGAGAATTCGAACAGTTTTCTCACTTCGTCCGATTTCAACGGAGGTTACATAGTGCCCACGCAGCCGCTTCTTTAAAAAGCGTCTAATCGCGGAATCTATCATGACGTTCTCGCGGTACTGCGCAGGAGTCTTGGAAAACCACTTCGATTTCCAGTCACGTATGATGCCGAGGCGGTGAGCGTAGGGATGAACGGTGTGAGTCATATGAATAGCTGCTAGCTTCTAGCTTCTAGCTTCTTAGAAGACCGCGACGGCGATTTAACTGCGGTCTTGTGTGCGGGCGCTTGCCCGAGTTCAACTTTCACGATGCTCATCGTTTTATGGATTCGCCCCGAGCGGCCGCGTGCGAACGGGCGTCCACGCACGGCAACCGCGCCCTTATCTACCGAAATGCGAGAGACCATCAGGTTCGCCGCATCTTCCCCGCCACTGCGTGCGTTGGCAACGGCCGAGGACAAAAGTTTCCGCATCGGGAGAGCCGCCTTCTTATCCAAAAAAGAAAGTGAGGCGAGCGCCTCCTCGACGCGCTTGCCGCGGATGAGATCTGCAACGAGGCGCACTTTGCGCGGCGCCTGATGATAGTTTTTAAGAATCGCTTTCATGTTATGTACCAATTTACGAATGTATCCCAATCTACAAATATCTACAAATGAATAACATCGTAGTATATTCGTAGCCATTAGCAGTATTCGGGTGATTCGTAGATTGGGACTTCATATATTTATTTCTTTTTTGCCGTTTCTGCCGTTGCTTTCGCGGCTTGTGCTGTCGCTATTTCGGCCGCTTTTGCTCCCGCTTCGATTTCTTTCTGCATCTTTCCGCCGTGACGAATGAATTTCGTCGTAGGAGCGAATTCGCCAAGGCGGTGCCCTACCATGTCCTCGGTTACGAAAATCTCATCGAAATTTTTGCCTGTGTGGATTGCAAAGGTGTATCCGACGAACTCCGGCGCGATCTGCGAGCGACGCGCCCATGTCTTGATGGGCCCTTGGCCGGATTTTCGACTCGCGACTTTTTTCGCGAGCTTTGCGTCCACAAATGGCCCTTTTTTGAGTGATCGAGTCATGAATCAATTAAAATCCCGCCGCAGCGGGTCGGCTTAATGTATAGGAAATAGCGCACCGAGTCAAACTTCGAAACGCAATTTAATCGAATCGGCTACAGCGAGAACAGCGCGTTCAGCTGCGCTCTCGTCGCGGGGCCGACGTAGCCAGTGGGGTTGATGCCGTACTTTGTTTGGAATGCTAACACCCCCTCGCGTGTATGATCGTAGAAATTTCCGCTTATTTCGCTGTTG
>LCQS01000024.1 GCA_001004265.1 Parcubacteria group bacterium GW2011_GWA2_51_10
TTGGCCAAATCCCTGGTTAATTCCACGTGCTGTTTTTGGTCTTCGCCCACGGGCACAACTTCCGTATCATATAACAGAATGTCGGCGGCCATCAGCACCGGATAAGCAAACAATCCCATATTGATATTTTCTTTGTGCTGTTTGGCTTTGTCTTTAAATTGGGTCATGCGTTCCAGCTCGGAAAGTTTGGCGATAGTATTTAAAATCCAAGCCAGTTCGGCGTGTTCTTTTATGTGCGATTGCACAAAAATTGTGGACTTGCCGGGGTCTATGCCCAGCGCCAGATAAGTTTTGGCCACATTTAAAACATTTTGCCGCAAAGTATTTGGCTCTTGTTTTACGGTAATGGCGTGCAAATCAACAATACAAAAAATACTTTCATATCCGCCTTGGCGGGAAAGTTCCACCCAGTTTTTGATAGCTCCCAGATAATTGCCGAGATGTAAATTGTTGGTTGGCTGGACGCCTGAAAAAACTTTTTGCATAATGTGGATTACGCAGATTTGATTGATACGGATAGTTTACAGAGTTTTTTTTAGATTGTAAACCCCGTGAAATAATTCCGCTTTAGCGGAATTGTCGCCTCGCGACATTTCACTGGGGTAAACCCTGTCAAAACAATTCATGAAAAAAATTACCCTCCGTCCCGCAATGGCGGAGCGAAGGGCGTTGGACTTTGCCGGACTAACAGCGCGTGCGTCC
Organism: Parcubacteria group bacterium GW2011_GWA2_51_10; assembly: GCA_001004265.1. Lineage (GTDB taxonomy): Bacteria > Patescibacteriota > Minisyncoccia > Phycocordibacterales > UBA2100 > UBA10103. Next base: position 703 of record LCQS01000024.1, read on the forward strand.
AGTATAATATAAATCTTGACAAAAGTCAAGGGCTTTCTATTGCGATGAAAAAATAGCTGTGTTAGTATGAAATTAAGTTTTGTGCCTTAATATTGAGGCGCGAACGGCTCTCTGACAATTCAGTCAACTCCAAACACAACACCAAACACGAAAGGGTGATGGTGCAATCATGACGACGGAAAACAAGAAGAAGGTCCAGCGCGTCTATTTCTTGAGCGAAGTGGCATATGATACTTACTCGATTTTCAATCCCACCGCTTACGAGAATCTGATTAAGTTTATGGAACAGGATACGGATGAGATTATGATCGTGATTGATGGCGCCTTGACGCGCCTCGATCGTCCGGAACTGCTCAATGGGCTGCTTAGTTATTGGGAAAAAAGCGAGAGCGAGTGCCGCGCGGCTAGCGATCTCGTCCCCAATTACGAGCAGAGCCAGAAGATGCTGGAAACCCAGCTCGGAATTTTGGAAAAGCGTATTGCTGAGTTGCGCAAACGTTTGCCCAATGCTCATTTGGTGCTTTACGTTGATAATGATGACACGCAATTTACCGTGTCCCAAATTCTTAAGGAACTGCTGATCAATCGGCGGGCTCAGATTGGCACCGCTCTGAAAGAGCTGACCGGAGAAAAAAAGAAGCTGACCGCCGACCATAAGAGGCTTCAGCAGGAGTTCCAGCATGACACGCTGACTCTTAAGATTCGTAAAGCTAAGCGCGAGAAGATAAATAGGCAGATCAAGGCGCTCAAGAAAGTTGAGGCCGAAATCGTCGCCAGCGAACAGGAGCTTAACCTGTTTCGCGAGCAAAAGATTCGTCCGACGCATCAGTTTGTGACGAAGACTTTCGTCGAGCGGCTTGGCCAGATGTACAAGGAAATGTGTAAGAAGTACGGGGCCAAGTTCATTGACCACCCAATGGTGCTTACGTTTGGCAAATCTGCTGATGATTTTGCCGTTAAGTACACGCACAGCAGTCATAAGACCTGGGTGCCGGTTCTCAACCGGGACGAGTCTATTGTCCGTTCGGTGCTGGCCAACCAGGTACGGTATAACGATTTGATTAAGAGGGTTGCCGGTGAGGCAGAGGCCGAACGGGTGGACGCGTTCGTTGAGAGCGGCCACCATGGTGTTGGTTATTCCACTTTGCAGAAAACTAGGGACGATCCGGCCGAAACCAACTTCCAGGGTAACGCGGATTACGATCCGACGATCGCGCCGCTGAAGAACTACGTAAAAATCTGCTTGGCCGTTCCGTTTGAAGATCAGGTGCGCATTGCGCGCTACATGGATAATCAAGAGCAGGCTCGTATGAGCATGGGTAAGCCGACTGGTAGCCGGAGCCATGAAGTGTTTCGCCGGTTTAACAATGGCAGTGTTTCCGGCATGTTGATGTTGACCAAGGATAAGGACGGGCTCATCTGGACTCGCTATGTCCAATATCAGGATTTCAAGGACGGCTCTGTGCTCAAACAGCCGGAGCGATATTGGGCCACTTGGGCGACATCGGATGAACACCTTGCGTCCCCTGAAGAGAATCCGATGGTGCGTGATGGTTTTAAGGCGCTTTTTGAGGAGCACTCCAAGAAGCCGTTTAATTTTTATGGCAAACCTGTTAATTTGGGCGGGTACATCAGTGGTGGTGACACAGGTGAAGCTCCACTGGTTGCCTGGAATCGCCGGTATGACCACCGGCGCTCTCCGACGCAACTGATGGCTGAAAATATTGAGAAGTTAGTCCGGTTGAATCCCCACAATCCGGAGGAAGTGCGCGCGCTGGCTATTGAGATGGTCAGTGATACGATGGATGGCGTTACGCACAGTGCGGGAGTGATTATGGAACGCGTGGCCGAGTGGTACACGTATTTCCTTGATATCTTACTGGCTGTGAATAGCCCGCTTCAATTTTTGGAAGTTGTCACTAAGGGCAATCACGCCGATGGGGCGCTTCGCTCGATTGGTTTGGGTGAGGATAATAACTTTAAGGTGAAACTTGAAGAAAGGAAAATTGGTATTCTGGAAGTAGGTCTTTCTGCCCACTACCGGAGCCGTCCTCACAAGGTGCGTGTTGGTTGTGGCGGATATTCCGACGCGCGCATTATTCAAGTTAAGGATTATGGTTTGGATGTGAATGGTAAGCCGCTGTTTGGTCCGATCAATCTTCTGCTTCATCACGATCCGCAAGGACCGGGTACCAGCGGATTGGTTGGCGCCGCTCGCAAGGCGGGTGCGGACAATGCGTTTGCCGGGCATGCCCACAAAAATTGGGTGAAGTTGTTCCGGACTGATCTCAATCAGTTCCGGGTGGCTCATCGGCTTTCTACGGTAGTTGGCGTAACGGTGACGGAAAAGGTGTATGCCAGTTCCCCGCCGCGAACCCAGGCCGCGCATTGCCTGATTATGATTAAGCCCGGTGATTATGCCGAAAAAACTATACCGGCGGCGTATCTTCGGGAGATTGGCAGAAATGCTATGATCCAGAAGATTGAAGCCGAAATTGCTAATGTTAAGAAGAAGTAATAATTAAGGAGAAACTATTTGGCCTCCCAAAGCATCGGGGGGTCTTTTTTTTGTCAGCGACGAGGTGACCCCGCAACTGCGGGGGAGCCCGTCTGGCTGACAATCCTCCGAGTTTGTGGGTGCCACAGAGCCGAATGGTTGTGCGGTGGACCGAGAGGCGGATAACATGAATTAACTAAATCCATTTTTTAAGAAGCTCGGAGAATCTATCTTCCAAAATCGCCTGGCGGGCTTGTTTCATTAAGTCAATCATAAGATGTAAATTATGGATACTGGCCAAACGCATAGCCGACATTTCCTGCGCGTTGAAAAGATGATGCAGATAAGCGCGGGAATAATTCTGGCATGTTGAGCAAGCGCAATTTTTATCAATCGGTCCGGAATCTTTAGCAAATTTGGCGTTGGTGATGTTTATACGGTGTTTTCTGTCATTGCGAGCTCCTGAATGGAGCGCGGCAATCCCGTTGTTAGCACTACCAACACTTGGGATTGCTTCGTCGGTTTCCTCCTCGCAATGACAAAACAACATCCCGTGTCTGGCCAGGCGAGTGGGGGCCACACAATCAAACATATCCACGCCATGTTCCGCTGCAATCAGTAAATCAGAAGGAGACAAGCCCACTCCCATAGCATAATGCGGTTTATTTTCCGGAATAATTGGATAAACCCAGTCCAAAATTTGTTTGGTCGCTTCCATATTATAACCAACCGATTCGCCGCCAATGGCAATGCCGTCAAAATCCAAACCGGAAATATATTTGGCGCTGGCTTCGCGCAGGTGTTTGTAATTTGAGCCTTGAATAATGCCAAACAGAAATTGCTTATAACCGTGTGTGCCCCGGTTGTCATTGCGAGGAGTTATAGACGACGAAGCAATCTCATTGTCTTGGGGATCGCCACGTCGCTTCTCTCCTCGCGATGACAATCGTTGGTGTTCAACCAAACTTCTCTCGGCCCAGCGGTGCGTGCGTTCCATGGCTTCTTGCACATATTTTTCTTCAATATTATCCGGAGTACATTCGTCAAAAGCCATAATAATATCCGCGCCCAATTTGCGCTGGATGTCTATGGCGGATTCCGCGGTAAAGCGGTGTGAACTGCCATCTAGGTGGGAACGAAAAGTAACGCCGTCTTCGTCGATCTTGACCAGTTGACCATGCTTGTCATTGCGAGGAGGTGTAGCCGACGAAGCAATCTCATCGTCTTGGGGTTCGCCACGTCGCTTCGCTCCTCGCGATGACAATTGGCCGAGGCTAAAAACCTGAAACCCGCCGCTATCGGTGAGAATCGGTTTGGGCCAGTTCATAAATTTGTGCAAACCGCCCGCGCTATCAATTAAGTCCTCGCCCGGACGCAAATGCAAATGATAGGTATTGCCCAAAATAATTTGCGCGCCAAGATTTTCCAAATCAGAAGAGTCCAGCGTTTTTACACTGGCTTGCGTGCCCACCGGCATAAACATGGGAGTGGCAATATCGCCGTGGTCGGTATGAATAACACCGGCGCGGGCCCGCGAATTTTTGTCTTTATGGGTTAGATCAAAAAATGACATAGGAAATTAACTTACAACCCGCAACTTACCACCAACAACTTTTGCCAACGAATGGGTTGTTAGTTGTGGGTTGTTTGTTGTTAGTTATAGTTTATTTTGCATAAAAAATCAAGGTGTGATAATATGTTTTCAAATGAGCAAACAGCAAGTTCCAAAACAACTTGTCGCTCCGGATGTCCTCTACAAAGTAGGAGAGGAGTGTAGCCACTGGCTGAAGTTTGGCGATTATGTTCAGCAACAAGCCATTGAAGGGAGTGTAGCCACTGGCTGAAGTTTGGCGATTATGTTCAGCAACAAGCCATTGAAGACAAATTGCTTGACGGGGGCAGACTTACGTCGGCCGGTTTGCAGGCAATTATCTCCGAACGGGAGATGGCCAAAAAGAGGGACGAGAAGACGAGCGCCATAAAGCTTGAGGCGCGGAGCTTGAAAAACAGAACTAAAGCGCGGGGAATAAGTTTCAAGACCAGGTTTTCATCCCAAACACAGAAGCAGACAAAGTCAGGGTTTGTGGTGGAAGTAAAGACGCTCCTTGCTAAAATTGACGGAAAGTTTGTGCATTTTACGGAAGACGGTGGAAATTGCCGGTTGGTGATAAGAGTCTCCGCAGAAAGAGGGAGCACAACTTCTCATACATTTACCGGTTCAGTGTCCGATATTAGGCTGGGACTGGGCGAGTTCATAGATGAGATAGAAGAAAATATAATAAGAAAGCAAAATAGATAGAGCTCGCGTATGATTGACTATCAAAATGAGCTGAATAAGGAACAATTAGAAGTGGTTTGGCACGGCGATGGGCCGTGCCTTGTTTTAGCCGGCGCCGGTAGCGGCAAGACGCGGGTGATAACTTATCGCGTGGCTTATCTTTTGGAAAAAGG
>LCQS01000025.1 GCA_001004265.1 Parcubacteria group bacterium GW2011_GWA2_51_10
GTCGTGCGTGGAAAATAAAACGGCTTCCCTGTCGAGCCGGATGTCGCGCTCAAGACGAGCGGTTTGCCGGAAAGCGCGTTCGGCATGCACAAATCGTTCCACGGATATTTACGCAAGTAATTACTCTTTGAAACGGGTGGAATACGCGAGAGGTCCTTCACCGTTTTTATGCTGCTCGGAACAATTCCGTGCTCCTTAAGGAAACGTCGATATGCAGGAACATGTTTCGCGGCGTCGCGAAAAAGGTCTAGCACATAATCGTTTTGCATCTTACTCCAACGAGCCGATGATCCCCGTGGAGCGGATTCGACAAATATCGATAGACGGTCAAGCGTCGAATCCGCGTGCGTCCGCGCCTCCGTGCGGCCTGTCGTAAGCGAAGTTGAGCGGCCTTTCGGCCTCGGGGATTTCATAAGATCAAATGCTACAATCCTATTCTGAATAGTCAATGAGACCTTTCAACACATTCCCGTATGGCGGAAACTACCGTTTGCCTGTCGCTTGGTGCAGGAATGGACATACGAACGCACGAACGAAGGAACTTTCGCGTTGAGGTAAGTGCGCTCGTGGACGCGGGCATCGCGACATAGATGCCTCTTTCCGCCAATTTCCGTGTGAGCATCTGTGCATTTGGAACGCGGGCGAGCACAAAGTTTGTGAGTGAGGGATAGGGCAGGACGCCTTCTATTCCTTCGAGATCCCGTATAAAAGAGCCGCGCTCGCGTATGAGTGCCATGCGCCGTCTGTGCACGTCGGGAAGATGCGCGAAGAGCGTGAGGGCCGCCTGGACGCTTTCGTGAGCAACTGGCCACGGCAACTGCAATCTAACCATTCTCTTAATGATCTGCGGCCTCCCCAACGCATATCCCACGCGAGCACCGGAGAGACCGAACGCTTTTGAGAGAGTGCGAAGTACGATAAGCGGCTGGCTGTCGATGTGAGAGAACCTCGTATCGCCACAAAATTCAAAGTATGCCTCATCCAGAACGACGAGCGCGCGCTGCTTTTTTGCGGCAGCGAGGAGCCGCGCAAGATCATTTTCCAGGAGCGCACATCCGAGAGGATTATTTGGATTTGAGAGAAATAGTACGCGGTTAGGGCGAAGCTCTGCTATTGTTTTTTCAAGCGGAAACACAAAAGCGCCGTCGTGCTCGGTGTACTCTGTATAGACTGTCTTTACGCCATGACGAGAGAGAATTCGCTCGAATCCATAAAATGCGGGTATCGGAAGTATCGCGACCATATGATCGCGAGCGCATAATTCCGCAAGTGTAGAAATCGCGGCATCCGATCCGGCAGAAAGAAAAACAAATTCTTTTGGGACTTTCGCATAATGAGCGAGCGCTCCCTTCAAGCGCTCATAGTCGGGGTACGTCGAAAAACATTTGCCGGTCAGATCTTTCTTGATCGCTCGCAGTAGGGCTTCGTCGAGTAGCCAGTAACTCTCGTTGTGTTGTAGCGGGATTGGTTTCTGTTTACTCATACATTCACGATCGTGCGTAGGCGAGCGCCACGAGCGAGCCCAAAATCCACCACAGACGAGATGATTCACCGAACACAGCTCGCATTTGGTCGCTAAAATGCCACAGGGAATCGAGCACAGGAATTTCGAGCCATACAACCACGACAATCACCGTCGCTGCAACCGCTCCCACGAGTCTCGGAACCATTTGGGGTGCTCCCACACCATTTCCCAGAATTCGCGCGATAAGAATGTATGATGCGAGAAGCACGAGCACAACTAGGAGAAGCTCCGCGTACTGCGTTTGCGTGTATATCTTTTTAATAATCCCAGAATGCGCAGCCGCTTCTTGTAGAGGAATTGCGGTGAGAAATGCGAGCGCAAGAACGACGGCTCGCGAACTCTTGCGGAGAGTCGCAAAAAAAACGAGAACGAGGACTCCAGCGATAACGACAAAGTCCAGGGGTAATCCGGAGAAGAAATTCATGACAGACGTTAAACTCATAATCTACTCCACAGTTCTTATTCTGTAGTATCTAACATGTAGTAAATGTGATGAGAGATTTATGTTTCTACTACTTACTACTAACTACGCACTACTAACTAGCTCATAGTCCTTCTTCACGCAGTTTTTCGATCAGCTCGCGAGCTGTGCGCGAGACTTTTGTCGGGAATTCGATAGAGATGCGTACTAAGAGATCACCGCGAACGCCTCGTCCGGAGGGTACTCCACGGCCTGCGACGCGGATAATTTCACCGTGAGAGATACCGGCAGGAATGCGAATCGAGGTATCACCATCGAGTGTACCTATCGTATACTCGCCACCTAAGAGAGCGTCGGTGAGTTTTATATGGAGCGATGTCACGAGGTTGTTACCCTCGCGAGAGAACTTCTTGTCGTGCTTTACGTGCACTTTGACGTACAAATCGCCCGCCTTCCCCCCAGACACCGCCTCGCCGCGGCCAGGCATCCGTATCATCTCGCCGTCTGAAATGCCAGCAGGAATGACGACGTGTATTTCTTCCTCGCGTCTAGCCACGCCCTCACCTTTACACGTATCGCAGGGATATTCGGGAATCTCGCCCTTCCCCTTGCAGCGCGGGCACACGCGCGCTGAAGTGAATGTGCCGAAAAAAGTACTCCGCGATTCGCGCATCTCGCCCTTTCCATTACAGGATGGACAGGTAGTCTTCTTTGAACCCGCTTTCGCACCGGTTCCACCGCATGTGCCGCAGACGGATGTTTTGGCGATGAGCACACGCCGTTCCGTGCCAAAAATCGCCTCCTTAAAAGGCAATTCAACGTCAATAGAAATATCCCGGCCGCGTCTGCGGCCTCCCGCAGAAAACGGGCTCGTGCCGCCGAAAAATTCTCCGAAAATATCGCCGAGGTCGAATTCCTGCCCCTCGAATCCCGCTCCCTGTGTGAAATTCGAAAAATCGAATCCGCCGAATGGTGATCCAGTCGAACCACCTGCAAATGTGCGTCCATAGGTGTCATACTCGGCGCGCTTTTTCTTGTCCGAGAGCACCGAATACGCTTCACTCGCCTCCTTGAATTTCTTCTCGTCGCCACCCTTTCTATCCGGATGGTATTTGTGCGCGAGTTTTCGGAATGCACTTTTTATTTCTTCTTCACTTGCAGCTTTCGTCACACCCAGAATGTCGTAGTAATCCTTTTTCATTGCCGCATTATATGCGCAAAATATTTATTATCAATTTTTCGCCTACTTCTGTTCGCTCTGCGGGGGGTTTTCGCTATCTGGCGGCTTTTGGCCGGATTCGGGAGGAGGCGGCTGCTTCGACTCGTCTCGACTTGCGTCAGACGAGGCGGACATCGTATCGCCGATTGCGCTCATTGCCGCTCCGAGCGCATCCGTTGCCGTTTTGATTGCTGCGGCATCAGTGCCGGCACGTGCGAGCTTTAACGCGTCTATTTTTTCTTGGACACTTTTCCTGATATCCTCTCCGACTTTGCCTCCGTGTTCTTTGAGTGCCTTCTCCCCCGCATAGATGACCTGATCGGCCGCATTTTGCGTCTGAACGAGCTCCTGCTTTTTTTTATCCTCGTCCGCGTGCGATTCGGCGTCCTTTCGCATTTTCTCAACCTCTGCGTCCGAGAGGCCGGAGCTTGCCTCGATGCGGATAGACTGCTCCTTCCCTGATGTTTTGTCTCTCGCTTTTACGTTCAAGATACCATTCGCATCAATATCGAATGTAACCTCGATCTGCGGAAGTCCGCGCGACGCGGGTGGGATTCCGTCGAGGTTGAATCGGCCAAGTGATTTATTGTCGACAGCCATTGTGCGTTCCCCTTGCACGATATGTATCTCAACCGACGGCTGGTTGTCGGACGCCGTGGAAAACACCTGCGAGCGCGATGTGGGGATCGTCGTGTTTCTCTCGATGAGTTTTGTCGCGACTCCTCCAAGTGTCTCAATGCCGAGAGAAAGCGGAATAACATCAAGGAGTAGAACATCTTTCACGTCGCCTTGCATAATACCGCCTTGAATGGCAGCGCCTACCGCCACCACCTCATCGGGATTGACGCCGAGGTGCGGCTTTTTACTGAAAAACTGCTCAACCGCTTTCTGAAGTGCGGGCATGCGCGTCTGCCCGCCGACAAGAATCACTTCATTGATGTCCGCAATCTTGAAGGGCGATGCTTCCATGGCGCGCTTCGCTATAGACATCGCTCGATCAATAAACTCCGCCGTTAAATCTTCAAGCCGTGCTCGCGTCATTTTGACGAGAAGGTGCCGCGGGCCTGACGTGTCTGACGTAATGAAAGGAATATTGACTTCAGTTTCAACCGCAGTCGAAAGTTCGATTTTAGCTTTCTCGGCGGCCTCATCGAGCCGCTGCCGCGCGAGAGGGTCGTTGCGAACGTCGATGCCAGATTCTTTTTGGAACTCCTCCGCAATCCAATTCATGATTTTCTGATCAATATCGCGGCCGCCGAGGTGCGAATCTCCATCCGTCGAGCGTACTTCTATAACATCATCGCCCACTTCCAAGACGGAGATGTCAAAAGTGCCGCCCCCGAAATCAAAAACGACAATTTTCTCGTTCTTTTTTTTATTAAAACCGTATGCGAGAGCTGCCGCCGTTGGCTCGTTGATGATGCGCTTCACGTCTAAGCCTGCGATCTTGCCAGCGTCTCGCGTTGCCTGCCGCTGCGAATCGTTGAAATATGCTGGAACTGTAATAACTGCTTCCGTTATCGGCTCGCCGAGCCGTCTTCAATACCACCATTTGCGGATTTTTGCGTCTCAAATGGGACCATCTTCCGATCCTTTTCAACGCCTGGCTCATCAAAAGAGTGCCCGATGAAACGCTTTATCTGATAAACCGTGTTCTTTGGATTCGTCACGCTCTGTCGCTTTGCTAAGAGGCCAACGAGGCGTTCACCTGTCTTTGAAATCGCGACCACGGAGGGAGTCGTTCGTGCACCTTCGGCATTCTCGATAATGGCCGGCTCTCCCCCGCGCACAATTGCCATCGCGGAGTTTGTTGTTCCCAAATCTATTCCCAGAATTTTGCTCATGTCTTAGATTTATTTATCGAGCGGAGCGAGATTAGTAAATCTTAGACCCTGTTAAATCGCGGCTTTGCCGCGCCTCGCGCAGTGCGCGAGGATTTAACAGGGTTAAGAAATTGTAATTCACTCCGTTCATAACAATTTCTTAACAAATACATGCGCTGGGCGCAAGACTCTGTCTGCCGTTTTGTAACCATGTCGCAGTACCCGAACTATACTACCCGATTCGCCTGGAGCGTCATCCAGTTCTGCGAGAACCTCATGCAGCGCGCTGTCGTATCTATCGCCGATTTTTCCATAGCGCGCAATCCCGTGCCGTCTCAAAGCTTCGAGAAGCAGATTCCTCACGTTTTCCATCCCATCTCTCCAATTCTCATCCACATGTGTCCATTCGTCGCTCCCGGCCGCCATATCAAAACTATCGAGAGCAGGAATGGTGTCATGAACGAGCTCTTCGCGCAGAGCTTCAGAGAGGCGGGTCGCCCGCGCCTCCGTATCTTTGCGCGCATTTATCGAATCGGCTTTGCATCTCTGCCAGCCGTCGAGATACTCAGCGCGTTCCTTCTTGCACTTCTCAAGTTCTTCGCGCAGTTTTTTGAGTTTCGCTTTCGCGACGCCGATATCACCAAGCTCCGCCTCGTCTTCGAGTCGAGACGGGTCCTCTTCCGACTCGAAATTTACATCATCGGCGGCTCGTTCATTCTGTGTGTCATCGCCCATAGCGGCGGGATTATACCAAAGATAGCTGCTAGCTTCTAGGTTCAAGCTTCTGGAGAAAAAATCCATATGAGAAGAGCCCACACCGCAGGTGAGCTCTTCAGTGGGAGTGAGAAAGCGTTCACGCTTCCTCGCCCTCTGACTCGACGTGCTCCCTCCATTCGGAGGACAGATGCACGACGTGCCAGATTACGAGTAGCACACCGACCGACAGGATGCCGGACAGGATGTCCATGAACTCACCTCCTTTCCTTGCTGCTGGACATAGTGCAACTTTTTTGCTTGACGTGCAAGTATGTGCTGTGGATAAGAGCACCTGACCCCCTCCACACCCACAGTGCTCAAAGCTATCGCTTCGACCACTGTGGAGCCCTTCTTGCTCCCTTTAAGCCGAATTTTTTCCGTTCTTTCGCGCGAGGATCGCGCTTGAGGTACCCTCTGTGCTTTAAATCCTTTCGGGATTCCGGATTCAGTTCAGTGAGTGCTCTTGCTATCGCATGACGCACTGCAACTGCCTGTGCCTTATGTCCCCCACCGGCAACTTTTGCAGATACGGCGAAAGTTGAACCTGTTGCTTCTAGCGGAGCAAAGGCGGTTTTAACGAGGAGGTCGAGCGGAAAATAGTCCTCGGCCAATTTATCGTTAACAATCATTGAAGATGACTTCGCAGGCACAAGTCGCACGCGCGCACTCGCGGTCTTTCTGCGACCCACTGCTTCTGTATATGTGTTTTTTGCTGCCATATTAATTATGAAACAATCTTTAGTTTCTTCATTCTCGATTTGCGCAGAGAATTGCGTGGAAGCATGCGCTCTACGGCCCGCCGGAGTGCCTCACTTTCTCCCTTGTGCGCTAAGAGCTGTGAAAGCGACTCTGTCTTGAGACCTCCGGGATAACCTGAATAACTCGTATACCGTTTCCCCAAACGCTTCCGCTCAGACACTGATAACTTCTTCGAGTTCACAATTTTGACTTGAGGTGCCGAATCCACGTTTGGCGCATACGAAACTGATGTTTTACCCATTAAAATTTTTGCCGCATGAGACGCTACGCGCCCCAAAGACTTTCCTGCTGCGTCAATCGTGTGTACTTTCGCATCCATAGATATCCAGTCCCAAGTATTATTTCAAGAATTCGATTCGCGCCGATTCTATTGCGCGCTTACCAACGGGGCCGAGCCGCACGATCCGCGTGTACCCTCCGGCGCGGCTTAGGTAGCGCGGTGCGAGTGTATCATGAAGTTTCTTAGTTGCAGAGGATGCGCCGCCGAGCCGCAGCGATACCATGCGTCGCGATGCAATAGTATTTTGCTTGGCTTTCGTGACAAGTGATTCGACGAGCGGGCGCAGCTCTTTTGCGCGCGAGATCGTTGTCGTGAGGCCTTCATCGCGTATGAGCGAACGTGCAAGATTTCGCAACAGAGCTGTACGCCCTGCCTTTTTGCGTCCTAAAGTTCGGATTTTCTTGAAGTGGCGCATAACGAGGAGGGATGGAGTCGAAATTCCTAAGAACTCCTCAGCGTGAGGCCGAGGTTGGAAAGCGCACGCTTTATATCCTGCAAGCCTTTCTGGCCAAGCCCTTCGATTGCGAGAAGATCGTCCTCACGCTTTCGCACGAGCCCGCCCACGGTCCTGATGGATGCATCGTCGAGCGCGTCCTCGACTCGCTGCGGCAATTTCAATTCGGAGACGCGGATTTTTAGCGCTTCGGAATCGAGCACGGATGCTCT